>NZ_CP060713.1:462223-771946 GCF_014395785.1 Nocardioides mesophilus
TCGGCTGGCTGGAGTCCCGCGGTCCGGTACGGCGGGCCCGGGCCCGCCATCCGCGACTGACCGGCTGGCTCACGAACCGGCTCGACCCGAGTCGTCCCACCGGGCTGGGCCTGACGATCGCGACGGCGGTCCTGGTCGGCTCGGTCTGGGCCTTCCTGGGCATCAGCCAGGACGTGGTCGTGAACGAGGAGCTCGCGCTGGCCGACCCGGGGATCCACAGCTGGTTCCTCGCGCACCGGACCGGCGCGCTGGACACCTTCTTCCAGATCGTCACCCGGCTCGGCTCGACCTACCTCGTGGTCCCGCTGCTGCTGGTCGCCGGAGCGGCGCTCGTCCGGCGACGACGCTCCTGGGTCCCCGCCGTCGACATCGCCGTCGTCTACGGTTCGGCGGTCCTCCTGCACGCCGTCGTGATCGAGCTGGTGCACCGACCCCGTCCCCCGAGGGCCGACTGGCTCGCCCCCGCCGGCGGCTGGGCGTACCCGTCCGGCCACACCACCCAGGCGGTGGCCGCCTGGGGGCTGCTGGCGCTGCTGTTCAGCGTCGGCGCCGCGCCGCGGACCCGGACCGTCGTGGTGTCGGCCGCAGCCGTCGTGGTCACCCTCGTCGCCGTCAGCCGGGTCTATCTCGGCGTCCACTGGGCCACCGACGTGCTCGGTGCCGTCGCGATGTCGGTGGCCGTGCTGTCCGCCTGGGTGGTCGTCCACCGGTTCTGGTTCGTCGACCCTCCGACGCACCAGGCCAGCCCGTCGGGTCAGGTCAGTGGTGGAAACCGCTGGGCTGCTGCTCACGCGGCATCGGAGCACCGAGTCCCGCGAGCCAGTCGACGGCGGCCTGCAGGTCCCGCAGGAATCGACCCGCCATGTCGTGGCTGAAGCCGTTGCGCACGACGACGCGGAGCACCGCGAGGTCCTCACGGTTCGGCGGCATCGTGTACGCCGGCACCAGCCAGCCCGACTCGCGGAGCTTGCGCGAGACGTCGAAGACGTCGTACCGGGTGACGTCCGGGCTCATCGAGAAGGTCACCACCGGCAGGTCCCGGCCGTCGGAGATCAGCCGGAACTGCGGCAACGCCTCGACCGTGCGGGCCACGTGCAGGGCCACGTCCTGACAGGACTGCTGCACCAGTCGGAATCCCTCCAGGCCCAGCCGGAGGAACTGGAAGTACTGCAGCACCACCTGCGCGCCGGGCCGGGAGAAGTTCAGGGCGAACGTCGGCATGTCCCCGCCCAGGTAGTTCACGTGGAAGACGAGGTCCTCGGGCAGGTGCTCGGCGTCGCGCCACAGCACCCACCCCACCCCGGGGTAGACAAGCCCGAACTTGTGTCCGGAGCTCTGGATGGAGACCACCCGCGGCAGCCGGAAGTCCCAGACGAGGTCCGGCTGGACGAACGGCGCGACGAAGCCGCCGGAGGCGGCGTCGACGTGCACCGGCACCGACACCCCGCTGCGGGCCTCGTAGTCGTCGAGCGCCGCACAGATCTCCTCCACCGGCTCGTAGGTTCCGTCCATCGTCGAGCCGAGGACCGCCACTACGCCGATGGTGTTCTCGTCGACATGCTCGAGCAACCGGTCGGGCGTGAGGTGGAAGACGTCGCCTTCGAGCGGGACGTAGCGGGGCTCGACCTCCCAGTAGTTGGCGAACTTCTCCCACACCACCTGGACGTTGGCCCCCATCACGATGTTGGGGCGGTCCGTGCTCTGCCCGGCGTGGCGCCGCGCGTGCTGCCAGCGACGCTTCAGCGCCAGACCGCTGAGCATGCACCCCTCGGAGCTTCCCGTGGTCGACGTACCCGTGCTGTCCGCAGCGGCCGGGGCGTGCCACAGGTCCGCCAGCATCCGCACGCAACGCGCCTCGATCTCGGCGGTCTGCGGGTACTCGTCCTTGTCGATCATGTTCTTGTCGAAGGTCGCGGCGTAGAGCCGGTCCGCCTCGTCGTCCATCCAGGTCGTCACGAAGGTGGCGAGGTTGAACCGGGCGTTGCCGTCGAGCATCACCTCGTCCTTCACGATCTGGTAGGCCGTCTGGGCCAGCATCTCCCGCTCCGGGATCCGGTGCTTCGGCACGTGCAGCATCCCGGCGCGGGCGAAACGCGGCAGGATCGTCGACTCTCCCTCGGTGGTGGTGCTCCTGCTCCAGACGGCCACGGGTCCTCCTTCGGTGGGGGTAGGTCTCAGCGCTCGACGATGTCGCGCCCGTGGACGGTCACCGCCCAGATGACGAAGATGTCGAAGGCGAGGATCACGAAGCTCCACAGCGGGTAGTACGGCATCCAGGCGAAGCTGGCCAGGATGCTGACGCAGGCGAGGATGACCGCCACGGTCCGGGCCCAGACCGCGGCGCGGAAGAGCGCGAACCCGGCCAGGGCCACCAGGACGCCCGCGATCAGGTGCACCCATCCCCATGCGGTCACGTCGAACTTGAAGACGTAGTCCTGGCCCAGCACGAAGAAGGTGTCGTTGGCGAGGGCGACGATGCCCTGGATCACGTGGAAGATGCCCACCAGGATCATCAGCACCCCGGCGAAGACGGTGATCCCGACCGCCCCGCCGCTGTACTCATCGGCTCCGGTGGTGCGGCTGGTCACTCCTTCGGGCATGGCGCCCCTCCTCCGTCGGGTGGCCCGGACGGCCTCCAGACATCCTGTGTAGTGCCACCGGTGCGGTGACCGCCTCACCCGGACCGGGTGAGCTCAGCAGACGTCGACCCGGGCGCAGATCTCGTCGACCCAGGCCGGCTCGGGCGTCGGCTTGTGCGGGGTCACGATCGCGACGGCGAGCGCCACGACGGTTGCGGCCTGCAACACGCGGACGACCATGGCTGCCTCCTCGACCGAGTCTGGACCCGGATCGCGCAACGGCGACAAACCCCGTGCGGGCTAACCCCGGTTCGCCGAAGTCACCCAACCCGCCGGGTGCGAACCGCACGGAAACCGCACAGCGGGAGGAAGTACCTCGGCGCCGAGGGTCCCCTCGTCCGGCGACGGCCCGTCAGTACGCGCGGCTGCTCAGTCCTCGAGGTGCTTGCGCAGACCGGTGAGAGTGCTCTCGACCAGGCCCTTGATCACCCGGTTCCGCAGGAAGCCGGGCAGCGGGAGGTTGTGGTGGATGGTGAGGTCGTAGGTCACCGAGGTCCGGTCCGGCGCCACCTCCCGGATCACGTAGCGCCCCTCCTGCCCGGTCTGCAGCCGGCCCTTCACCATCGTCCAGCTCAGCCCGTCCTCGTGGTGCGCGTAGGACAGCGTGTACTCGTCGGTGCCGACGGTGGCGGACGCGCGGAAGCGGGCGGTCACCGCCAGGCCGTCCGCGTCGACCTCGAGCAGCTCCGCCTCGAGGATCTCCGGGATCCACTCCGGCTGGCTCTCCACGTCACGGAGGGTGGCGAGCACGTCGGCGAAGGAAGCCTTGACCTCGATCGCGTCGGTGGCGTGGTCAGTGGGCATCGGAGGTCTTCTCCCGGGCCGGTTGCGCGGCGCCGGCGAGCTCCAGCACCTCGTCGAAGCCCGCTACCAGGCACGTGCGGAAGACGTCGAAGTCCGGGATCGCCCCGGTGTCGACGTTGATGCCGAGCGCACAGGTGTCGACGTACGTCATCAGCGTGACGTTGACACTCGCTCCGATGGTGGGGCCGAAGGCGTACTGCATCCGGACGGCGGCGCCGCCGATGTAGGCGGCGACCGGCAGCCCCGGGACGTCGCTGGCGAGGAAGTCGACGTGGCGCAGGATCGCGCCGACGTACCAGCGCGGCAGCAGGTTCAGCCCACCCGCGATCGCCTGGGTGTGCGGCAGGGACCGTTCGGCACGGGCGGCGGACGCCCGGACATGGATCTGCCTGATCCGCTCCGCGGGGTCCACCACTCCCACCGGCAGCGCGAAGCGCATGAGCGTCAGCCGGTTCCCGCCGACGGCGTCGGCCTCGGTGCGGATGCTGATCGGCATGGTCACCCGGAGCTCGCCCACGTCGGCGCCGTGCTCGGCGTGGTAGCGCCGCAGTCCGCCGGTCACCCCGGCGAGGAAGGCGTCGTTGAGGCTGCCACCGGCGCGGTGACCCGCCTCCTTGAGCGCGGCGAACGGCACCTCGTGCACGCCCAGCTCACGGATCATCCGACGCCGCCGCATGATCGGCGAGGAGGTGTCGTTGATCGGACGCACCGTCCGGTACACCGACGCCGTGGTGGCCAGCGCCGAGCGGACGCTGCCCCGCGGGTGCCGCACGCTCCCCACGACACGGGCGGGCGTGGCCAGCGCACCCCGCACCAGCGAGGTGGCCAGCGCGGCGTCGTACTGCAACGCGCCGCGCAACCCGTCCATCGCGCCGGTGCCCGGGCTCCGGGGCACCGGCGGCATCGGGCCGAGGTCTCGCGGTTTGCGCTTCAGGTCGAAGAGCAGCCGGGAGATCTGCACCCCGCCGATGCCGTCGGCGAGGGAGTGGTGCAACCGGACCACGAGGGCGGCCCCGCCGTCCGACAGCCCGTCGACCAGCACGACTCCCCACATCGGCCGGGCGTGGTCGAACTCGTCCATCTCCGCGCGCCGGGCCATCTCCATGACGGTGTCGAACGTGCCGGGAGCCGGAGCCAGGATGCGGCGTAGGTGGTAGCGGAGGTCGAAGTCCGGGTCGACCACCCACCGCGGCGGCGCCGGGGGCAGCGTGGGCACCACCCGCTGCCGGAACATCGGCACCAACCGTGCGACCCGCTCGAAGCGGTCGCAGAGGACCTGCCAGTCCGGGGACCGGTCCAACAGGATCACCGAGACGACCGTCGACCGGAGTCTCGCGTCCGCCTCCATCCCCAGTGCGAACGCGTCCGTGTTGCGCATGAACTCGACCATGACGACCTGCTCTCCCTCATGGTCACGCTAGGACCGACCGGGCGCCGCCGCAGGGGCAGAAGGTCCCACCCCGGGGGTCCGGTGGTCGCTCGCCGGGTCAGCGATTCACCCGCTCCGGGTGACGCGAGCGCGGGGGGTCGTCGCCGTACGGTCGGTCTCTCGTCACGACAGGGGTGGGTGCAGATGGCCGGGCATGTCACGCAGGATCGTTCCGCGCAGGCGCTGCGACGCGTGCTCGTCCCGTTGGCGCTGGCGCAGTTCATCTGCAGCTTCGCCGGCTCGAACATGAACGTGATGATCAACGACATCAGCCGCGACCTGGACACCACCGTGCAGGGCGTGCAGCTGGCGATCACGATCTTCCTGCTGGTGATGGCGGCGCTGATGATCCCGGGCGGCAAGCTGACCGACCGCTACGGCCGCAAGCGCTGCTTCACCGCAGGTCTCGCCCTCTACGGCGTCGGCGCGGTCCTGAGCGCGGTCTCGCCCGGGCTCGGGGTCCTCATCCTGGGCAACTCGATCCTCGAGGGAGTCGGCACCGCGTTGCTGATCCCACCGGTCTACATCCTGACCACGCTGCTGTACACCGGGGTGACCGCGCGGGCCAAGGCGTTCGGCACCATCAGCGCGGCGGGCGGCGTCGGCGCGGCGGCGGGCCCGCTCATCGGTGGGCTGATCACCACCGCGATCAGTTGGCGGGCGGCCTTCGTGTTCCAGGCGCTGGTCATCGTGGCCATCCTCTGGTTGAGCCGGCACGTGGTGGACCCGCTCCCCGCCGACCCCACGCGGTCCTTCGACACCAGCGGCGCGATCCTGTCCGCCCTGGGTCTCGTGCTCGTCGTGATGGGCATCATGAGCGCCGACGACAGCGGCTGGCTGATGGTCGGGCTGATGGCCGCCGGCGCCCTGCTGCTCCTGTGGTTCTTCCTCGGAGTACGCGCCAAGGAGCGGGCCGGCAAGGAACCGCTGCTCTCGACCAGTCTGTTCCGCAACCGCACCTCCAACCTGGGCCTGGTCACGCAGAACACCCAGTGGCTGATGCTGATGGGCGCGTCCTTCGTGGTCTCGGCGTACCTGCAGGTGGTCCGCGGCTACAACGCCATCGAGACCGGCGTGATCTTCACCGCGGCCACGGTGGGCCTGCTGGCGGCCTCGCTCGAGGCCGAGCGGTTCGCCCGGCGTCGCAGCCAGCGGACCCTGATCGTCGCCGGCTTCCTCGTGACCGTCGTCGGCGTCGCCGTGCTGCTGGTCATGGTGAAGGGGTCACCGAACCCGTGGGCGTTCGCCCCGGGCCTGTTCCTGATCGGCTTCGGGGTCGGCGGCATGCTGACCCCGTCGGTGAACATCGTTCAGTCGAGCTTCGGGGAGGACCGACAGGGAGAGATCTCCGGTCTGTCCCGCAGCGTCTCCAACCTGGGGTCCTCGCTCGGTACGGCGATCGCCGGCACCGTGCTGGTCGCGGGCATCTCCTCCACGCCGAGTCGTGCCTACGCAGCCGCCATGATCGTGCTGGCCGCCGTCGCACTGGTCGGCCTCGTCGCGGCCCTCCTGCTGCCCAAGACGCCTGCACCGAGCCCGGCCGCGCACCGCGGTCAGAAGTCGGCCCGCCCCGGAAAGGGCTGACTCCCGACCTTCCGACCTCCCGGCGGGTCCGGACGCGACGGCTCAGTGCACGGTGACGGTGATCGTCTTGCGGGCGGTGCTGATGCCGGTGTCGTCGGGACGGCCGACCACGCGCAGCAGCCGCTCTCCCTTCATCTGCAAGATGATGCGGATCCGGTACTGGTCGACGCGGTTCGTGTGCATGACCGCTCCGGCCAGCTGGACCCACTCGCCGTGGCGGTAGGTCTTCACCCGGACGGTCGCCGGCACGCGCACGCCCTCGGACCAGACCGCGCCGTACAGGCTGAAGGTCTGGCCGGAGGCCGGGGTGTAGTCGGTCGACTGCACCGTGACCCGGCTCGGTGCGAGGGTCGTGGCCTGGCTGGGCGCGGTGGCCACCAGCGAGGACGAAGCGGCGAGCAGGCCGATCACGGCGGCGGCGGTCGAACGTCGAGCGGTGTGGTTCATGAGACTCCCCCTCGGGGACGGGAGCGGCCCGTCCGCCCGCGCGGACGTCCGCGGTTGTTGGTAGTTCCAACTCTTGCCCTGCCCCAGCGTCCGGCTGCCAGGGAAGTCAGTCCCCCCTGGGCCAGCTCGAGGGGCCAGATCAGCGGCCTCCAGCGAGTCGAAGGACCACGTTCGGGCAATTCGCGGCTTCAGCTCAGGCTGGGGGCGGCCCGTCTTCGGCAGGACCGGCCGTCATGACACCCCGCGCCTTCACCTCCGATGCCGTTTCCTGATCCGCTCCCTGAGCATGCGTGCAACTATGGGAGTGATCCCGATCAAGGGGGTGCTCCGGATGAATTGGAGTGTCAGGTATGTCCATCGCTTCCGCCTCCGATGGCTGGACAACAATCCGGGAGAACCGCGAAGAGATCATCGAGCGCTGGAGCAAGGTCGCCGGTCAGTCGCTGGGCGGTCGGATCACCCAGACCGAGCTCAAACGGGACGTTCGCGAGATGTTCGAGGCCCTCGCCGATGCCCCGCACGTCGAGGATCACGACCTCACCGACAGCGCGTTCTCCGACCTGAGGGCCCTCCTCGCTGACGTGGCGCGGACCCGCGTCCGCCAAGGCTTCAGCCCCACGGAGACCGCGATCGGCGTGTTCGCAGTCAAGCAAGCCGTGCTCGAGCTGCTGGAGTCTCAGGGCGACCTGGCGAGCTACAAGTTCTTCGCGGAGTTCTCCCGGTTCGTCGACGATCTCGGGCTGTACATGCTGGACACCTACGCCCAGACTCGGGAGTCGGTGATCGCCGGCCAGACGGAGGCGTTGCTCGAGCTCTCCACGCCGGTGGTGAAGCTGTGGGAGGGGATCGTCGCTCTCCCCCTGGTAGGCATCCTGGACTCCGCACGCACCCAGGTCGCCATGGAGACGCTTCTCAAGACGCTGGTGAGCACAGGCTCCGAGCACGCCATCATCGACATCACCGGCGTGTCGGCGGTCGACACCCAAGTGGCGCAGAATCTCCTGAAGACAGTCAGGGCAGCCCGACTGCTGGGCACCGAGTGCATCATCTCGGGGATCCGTCCACAGATCGCCCAAACCATGGTCGGCCTGGGCATCGAGTTCGGGGACGTCTCCACCAAGGCCTCCCTCGCGGACGCCCTGCTCCTTGCGCTGCGAAGGTCCGGAAACGATGTCGTCAAGCGTCAACGGGCCTGAGGACCGTTGATGGACCGAATCCCTATCCTGCGCATCGGTGACATCTTGCTGGTGTCCGTGCAGTTCGACCTGCAGGACCGCATCGCGACGGCGCTCCAGGAGGATCTCGCCGCACGCATCGTCGAGACTTCGGCGAATGGTGTGCTCATCGACATCTCGGCGCTGGAGATCGTGGACAGCTTCGTCGGCCGGATGATCAACACGGTCGCATCCGTGTCGCGAGTTCTGGACGCCGAGACGGTCGTCGTCGGCATGCGCCCGGCTGTGGCGATCACCCTCGTCGAGCTGGGGCTCTCCTTGCCGGGTGTCCGCACAGCGCTCGACCTGGACCGTGGGCTGGCCATGCTGACCGGTGAGCAGGTGAAGGCGGAGGAGATCGCCGGGACCGACGACGACACCGGCGGGACCGCGGCCGGCTGATGAACGCGTCGATCTCGGTCGATCCCCGCGAGACCCACGAGCTCCACTCGGATGCGGATGTGGTCCGCGTCCGACAGCTGGCGCGCGCGCTCGCTGTGAGCGCGGAGTTCTCCCTGGTGGACCAGACCAAGCTCGTGACCGCCGTGAGCGAGCTCGCCCGCAACACTCTGCTCTACGGCGGGGGCGGAACCGCCGAGCTCGAGCTGGTGACCGAAGGTGACCGAAGGGGTGTCCGGGCTACGTTCACCGACAAGGGACCGGGGATCGCAGACATCGCCCTCGCACTGACCGACGGCTGGTCCAGCGGCACCGGCATGGGCCTCGGGCTGCCCGGCGCCCGGCGCCTCGTCGACGACTTCGACCTGCAGTCCAGTCCTGGGGTGGGCACCACCGTCAGTGTCGTCAAGTGGTCGCCATGAGCCCTCCGGAACGAAGCGACGGCGGCGCCCTCGTGGCCGAGGACGTCGTCTGGCTCCGGGTGGAAGACGACACAGGGCCAGGAACGGTGCGGCGACGCGTGGTCGACCTGGCACAGCGGATGGGGCTGAACGTGGCCCGGACCGGCGAGGTCGCGATCGTGGCGACCGAGCTGTCGACCAACCTGGTCAAGCACGCCCGGGAAGGGGTCGTCGTTCTGCGCACCCTGTGGCGTGGCGGGGTCGGCGGCGTGGAGATCGTCGCCCTGGACCACGGGCCGGGCATGCGTGACGTCCGCGGCCTCTTCGGCAACGGGACCTCCACAACGGGCACCCTCGGCATCGGGCTGGGCGCCGTACGTCGACTGTCCAGTCGTTACGACGTGCACTCCGTTCCTGGCCGGGGGACGGTGGTGACGGCCAGCTTCTGGCAGGACGCGCCCGACACCGAGGAGCTGACCGCCGGTCTCACCAGGACGCTGGCCGGCGAGAGCGAGTGCGGCGACGCCTATGCCGTGCGCCAGGTCCCGGACGGCTTTCTGCTGTTGTCGGTCGACGGACTTGGGCACGGCCCCCTCGCGGCCCGCGCAGCGACGGCGGCCACGCGAATCTTCCGTGACTCCCGCCAGGTGTCGCCGGGTGCGCTGATGACGGAGCTGCACCGCGGCCTGTCCCACACCCGAGGAGCTGCAGCCGCGATCGGTCACCTCGACCTGGGGGTCGGCCGCCTCACCTACAGCGGGATCGGCAACATCACCGGCAGGATCGTCACCGCTGAGCGGATGCGCAGCCTGGCCACCTATCCCGGCATTGTCGGACACAACGCCCTCGCTGTCCGGGAGACGGTCTACGACGTCGTGCCGGGTGCTTGGGTCGTGCTGCACAGCGATGGCCTCAGCGAGAAGTGGGACATCGCTGACTATCCAGGGGTTCTCGAGCACACTCCGCTCGTGCTCGCGGCGACCCTGATCCGCGAGGCCGCGAACGTCCGCGACGACGCCAGCGTGCTCGTCGCCAAGGCGGGAGGGGCATGAGCGAACCGATCTACACCCTCGAGCTGCGCGAGGAGCGTGACGTTTTCGCTGCTCGTCAGGCCGGTCGTGAGGTGGCCGCCGCCGTCGGCCTCGACGACCTGGACCAGGTCCGGATCGCGACGGCGCTCAGTGAGGTGAGCCGTGACGTCGTCGCGGCCGGTGGCGGGGACGTCACGTTCAGCGTCAGGACCCCCGACCTGTTCTTCGTCGAGCTGGTGACCTCAGGGCAGGAACCGGCGCTGCGTCGCCAGCAGGCAGACACCGGCGGGGTCGACGCCGCCCGGCGGCTCGTCGACACCGTGACGCTGACCACCGACCCCGATGGGCATGCCGTCCTCACGCTCGTCAAGCAGGTCATGCGAGTGGTGGAGCTCGGTGACAAGGCTCGCACCGAGCTGCAGCAGCGCGTGTCGTCGACCATGTGGCGCGATCCCCTCGACGAGCTCCGCGCCCAGAACCGGGAGCTCGTCACAGCGCTGGAGGAGGTGCGGGCCCGGCGTGACGAGCTGGTGTCGGTCAACAAGGAGCTCGAGGAGACCAACCGGGGCGTGGTCGCACTCTACGAGGAGCTCTCGGGCGAGCTGGAGACCACGAACCAGGGAGTCGTGGCGCTCTACGCCGAGATCGACGACAAGAACCGTCGGCTCCGGGAGGCGAGCGAGGCGAAGACCCGCTTCCTGCGCTACATCAGCCACGAGCTGAGGACTCCCGGCAACTCGGTCCTGGGACTCGCTCGGCTGCTCCTGGACAAGTCGGCCGATCCCTTGACCGAGGAGCAGCGCCAGCAGATCTTCTTCATCGAGACCAGTGCGCGCGATCTGATCCGGCTGGTCAACGACCTCCTCGACCTTGCGAAAGCCGAGTCGGGACGCATCGAACCGCGGTGGCAGGAGGTCGACCTCCGGGCGCTCTTCGATGACCTGCGGGGAACGATCGCGCCGCTGGTGGCCGACGGCGTCGACCTGGTCGTCGAGGACCCGAGCCCGGTCGGCCCGATCAGGTCCGATCCGACCCTCCTCGGACACGTGCTGCGCAACCTGCTCAGCAACGCGGCCAACTTCACGCTGGTCGGCGAAGTGCGGCTGTCGACGGAGCGCGATGGCTCAGCGGTCCGCTTCACCGTGCACGACACGGGCATCGGAATCGCCGAGGAGGACCGGACCCATGTCTTCGAGGAGTTCTTCCAGGTGCGCACCCCGCCGCGCGCGGGAGGCCGGGGCTCCGGCCTGGGCCTTCCCTTCGCGCGCCGGGTCGCACTGATCCTCGGGGGCGACGTCCGTCTGTCCGGTACCCCTGTCGGCGGCAGCACGTTCGTCGTGGAGGTGCCGGTCCACGGCCCACCGGACGCCGCGCCGCGCGAGGACCCGGAACCATGAAGGGCCCGTTCGACGCCTGCGTGCTGGTCTGCGACGACACCCCGGCCAAGCGGTACGTCATCTCCAGCTGGCTCCGCCGAGAGGGCTTCACCGTGCTGGAGGCGGAGACCGGGGCCCAGGCCATCGAGATCGCCCAGGGCGGCGACATCGACCTGGCCGTCCTCGATGTACACCTGCCCGACATGACCGGACTCGACGTGTGCGCCATCATCAAGCGCGACCCCCACACAGCGGCGACACCGGTCATGCACATCTCAGCCGTCGCGGTGGAGCCGGAGGACCGCAGCGCCGGCCTGGAGAATGGTGCGGACGCCTACATGGTGGACCCCATCGAGCCCGTGGAGATGATCTCGATGGTCCGTTCGCTGCTGCGTTCATCGAAGGCGCGCCGCTCCTCCGAGCGGCTCACCGCCCGCCTGCAGCAGCTGGCGACGGCCAGCCTGCGCATCAACGTCGCGCTCAACGCCGTACGGGTGGCTGCGGCCGCCTCGGAGGCCGCCGCCCGGGTGCTCGAGACCGAGTGCCTCGTCGTGCTGGTCAATGCACCGGACCCGGCGACGGCGGCGCGAACGGACGCGGCGGGGACCACCTCGACCTGGGAGCTGTCCATCGATCTGGCGGCGGCATTGCTGCAGGGGGCGGTGCAGTCGTCCGAGATCCACGCCGCCGACGCCCCGTGGAAGACGCTCCTGGCCGGCTGCTACGACGGTCCTTGGCGCATCACCCCGGTCCACAACAGGGGCCAGAAGGTCGGGCTCATCCTTGTCCCGGCGCCCGCCCTCGCCGGAGACGACGACGAGATGCTGCTCGGGCGGCTCGTGCAGACCGTCTCGGTCACCCTGGGAAACCTCCTGGTCTTCTTGGAGAAGCACCGCACGTCGCTCGCACTGCAACGCAGCCTCCTGCCGGCGAACCTGCCGTCGTTGCCCGGGCTGGTCATCGCCGCCCGATACACGGCCTCCGACGAGCAAGCGGAGGTCGGCGGGGACTTCTTCGACGCGTTCCAGGTCGACGACGGCAGCACCGTGGTGGTGATCGGCGACGTTCAAGGCCACTCCTTGGAGGCGGCCGTCGTCATGGCCGAGCTGCGCTACTCGCTCCGCGCATATGCGTACGAAGGGCTCACCCCCGCCGAGGTGCTGAGTCGGGTCAACGGCATCCTCATGCGCGGCCACGACGAGATGACCGCCACCGTGTGCCTGCTGATGTTCTCCGCCGACCACCAGACGTTGGTCGTGGCCAACGCCGGCCACCTTCCCCCCTTGATCGTCCTCGACGGAGTGGCGAAGTACGTCGACCACGGCGGCTCGCTGCTGGGCGTGGACTACCCGCCGGACCAGCCGTTGGTCGTGCCGCGCCCGACGGGCGCCCGGATCCTCCTGATGACCGACGGCCTCGTCGAGCGACGAGGTGAGGACATGACTCTGGCGATGGACCGGCTCGCCGGCGTTCTCGAGGACACCATCCACGTGCCCGTCGAGCCGCTCTGCGACCAGCTGATGGAGCAGTGGGGCGGCGGCGACGACGACGTCGCGCTGATCCTTCTCGACGTCGTCGATCCCCCACGGACCTGAGACGCGAAACCGCAGGTCAGCGGAGTAGGGCGGGTGGGGCTCGAACCCACGACCCAAGGATTATGAGTCCTCTGCTCTGACCGACTGAGCTACCGCCCCGCGCGCCGGCACGACGACCGGCGCAGCGGAGCCGACCCTACCGGGGTCACTCGGTGCGGTCCTCCACCGGTTGGTCGGGGTCCGTGCGGTTGCGCTGCTTCTCGGGATCCTTCTTCAGCCGGTCGGCCACGTCGGCCCGCGAGAGGCCCTCCTGCGCTGGTGCGCCGTCGACCTGGATGGGGCGTTCCTCCATGTGTGGGCTCATGAGGAGCACCTACCCAGCGGCGACACCCCGCACACGCACTTTCGCCCGTTGCGGGGCATGTGCCCCGTACGCTGAGCCGGTGAGCTCGGGATCGCCTCGCGCGTTGTGCATCGCGGTGGCGGCGGTCTGCGCCCTCACGCTGGCTGCGTGCAGCGGCTCGGACTCCGCGGCGGAGCCTGGTACGCCGGCCTCGTCCACCTCGACGACGAACGACGCGTCGAGCCCGCCCTCCCCGGACGCCTCGGCGCCCCCGCCGCCCTCCTCCGGCGCGCCACGACCCGGCTCCATGGCGACACCGGGCACCCGCTCCGGACCGCTGAGCCGCAAGTCGTTCCCGCGGCCGGTCGAGCTCGGACCCGACTGGTCCTACGCGGTCGACCCAGGGGACGCGGAGGAGGGGTACGCCGGCAACGGCACACCGGCCCTCGCCAGGGACCCCCGCGAGGTCGTGCTGGCCGCCGTACCCATGGGCTGCCCGCGTGCCGACCTTCCCCTGCCGGCCCACGTGCTCGAGGTCGACTACACCGCCGCCGGCGTCCCGGTGATCGCGCTGCGCGCCTCGTTCGCCGACGCCTCCGACGCGCGGCGCTTCTTCGACCTGCGAGCGGACGCGATCCGGGCCTGCGTCGGCAGCACCGACTCGGCCGGCGTCGGGCTGCTCGTCGGCCAGGCGCGCACGGCCCGCCGGCTGCTCGTCTCCGACCGCACCCCCGACTCCGACCCGTGGACCGAGCTGGCGGCGCTCGACGGGGACCGGGTCAGCCTGGTCGCGGTCCACTCCGCGCTGGGTCAGCCGCCCGTCACCGCCCGAGGACTGCAGCGCCTCACCGGCGCCTTCAGCCGATGAACCACGAAAGGCCCCGTCCATGAGCCACCACCGCTTGCTGTTCCCGGGTCTGCTGCTGGGGCTGCTCGCCGCCGGACCGATCGGCATGGCGGCGGCCGAGGACGGCACCCCGGCCCCGGGTACGTCGTCCAGCGCATCGTCCAGCGCATCGTCCAGCGCATCGCCCAGCGGGTCTATCAGCAGCTCCCCCAGCGACGTCCCCTCCCCCACGGCCGACGAGTCCACCCCGCCGCCGCCGACGAACCAGGCGCCGGTCCCGGGCGCCGACGAGGCGTCGGTCGACGCCGGCGGGTCGGTGCAGATCGACGTGCTGGCCAACGACACCGACCCCGAAGCCGGTGCACTGCGGGTCGTCGACGCCAGCAGGGCCGGCGGCCGGGTCACGTTCACCGACCGGGACGTCACCTTCACCGCGGGGATCGGGGACGCCGGCGACTTCACGCTGCACTACACGGTCAGCGACCCCGAAGGGCTCACCGCGGTCGGGGACCTCACCGTCCACGTCGTCGCGGCCCCGGCGCGCCAGGTGTCGATCCACCTGGCCTCGGACCCGGTGGCGCTGCGCCGCTACGCGATCAGCGGGCGGGTGCTCCCCGACGGCGCCTCTGCCGGGTCGGCGGTCACCGTGCAGCGTCGTACCCCCGACGGCTGGTCGCGCTTCGCCACTACCACCGCCGACGCCGACGGACGCTGGTCGGTGCCGTTCCAGACCAACCGCCCCGGCGGTGTGGTGTTCCGCGCCAAGGTCGCCCTCCGCGACGGCACTCGGGCGGTCTCCGCGACGCTGCGCCGCACCGTCGTGGTCCGCGCCGACGCGTCGGTCTCGGGCCCGCTGACCGCCTCGCAGGTCCCCTACTCCTACCGGCCCGGTTGCCCGGTCGCGCCCTCGGGGCTGCGCAAGGTGAGCATCAACCGGCTCGACTACCGCGGCCGGATCAGCCGCGGCACGATCGTGGTGCGCGCGTCCGCGGCGCCGACGATCGTCCGGGTCTTCACCGCGGCGATCAACCAGCGCTTCCCGGTCCGCAAGATGAAGCCCACCGACGCCTACTACGCCGGCGGCAGCCGGACCCCGATGGAGTCGGACAAGGCTGCCATGCGCGCCGGGAACACGTCGGCATTCAACTGCCGACCCGTGACTGGCAACCCCTACCGGGTCTCGCAGCACTCCTACGGCAACGCGATCGACATCAACACCATCGAGAATCCCTACGTGACCGGGAGCCAGGTCTACCCCAGCGGCTCCGGCAGCTACCTCGACCGCTCGCCCTACCGGCGCGGCATGATCCTCTCCGGCGGCGTCGTCGCCGGCAGGATGCGGGCGGACGGCTGGCTGTGGGGTGCCCGCTGGTCCCACCCCGACTACCAGCACTTCTCCTCCAACGGCGGCTGAGGCACCCTGGGGGTCATGACCGAGACCTCCAGCACTCCTCCCCCGCCGCTCGAACCGCTCTCCGAGGACTGGGAGCGCATGCTGTGTGTCGTCGCGCATCCCGACGACCTGGAGTTCGGCGCCGCCGCCGCCGTGGCCCGCTGGACCGGGCAGGGCAAGCAGGTCGCCTACTGCATGGTCACCAGCGGCGAGGCCGGCATCGACGGGCTCGAGCCCGAGAAGAGCCGCGGCGTGCGCGAGCAGGAGCAGATCACCTCTGCGCAGCTGGTCGGCGTCGACGAGGTCGAGTTCCTGCGGCTGCCGGACGGTGTCCTGGAGTACGGGGTCGACCTGCGCCGCTCGATCGCCGCCGTGGTGCGGATGTACCGGCCCGAGATCGTGGTGACCGGGAACTTCCGCGACTCCTTCGGCGAGGGTGGTGGGCTCAACCAGGCCGATCACATCGCCACCGGACGCGCCGTGCTGGACGCCGTGCGCGATGCCGGGAACCGGTGGGTGTTCCGCGACCAGGTCGAGGCCGGCGGCCTGGAGCCCTGGGGCGGCGTGCGCGAGGTCTGGGCGGCGGCGTCCCCGCTGGCCCGTCACGGGGTCGACATCACCGACACCTTCGACGCCGGGGTGGCGTCGCTGGAGGCGCACCGGGCCTACATCGACGGGCTGGGCTGGGAGGACTTCGACCCGGCGGAGTTCCTCGAGGGGATGTCGCGCGCGACCGGACAGCGGATGGGCGTCGCGCACGCCACCGCGTTCGAGGTGTTCTCGCTCGGCTGGGGCGGCTGAGTCGGGAAATGCGCAGCGGCCTGAGCCGCGGAGACGGAGCTCCGCGAGTCAGGCCGCCGCGAGTGGCTCCCCCGGTTGGACTCGAACCAACAACCCTCCGGTTAACAGCCGAATGCTCTGCCAATTGAGCTACAGGGGATCGTGCCGGGGATACGGTAGCAAGTCGCCGGTCGCTCCACGAAATCAGATGCCGCTGACCCGACCTTGCGCCATGGAGCGGGGTGTCTCCCCTGCGATGAGCCGCCGGTCGATGACGCTCCGGACCAGGGCGACGGCGGCGTCGAAGACCGACCGGTCCTCGGCCGGAACGGTGGCGGCCAGGGCCTCGGCGCGGTCCAGCCGGGCGATCGCGAGGTCGAGGTCGGAGGCCGTCATCGCCACGCTCGCCGCGACCACGTGCGCCATCGCGTCGTCGGCGTCGGTCGGCGGGTTCTCGAGCACCGGCGCGAAGGCCAGCCGGCTCGCGAACCAGCACGCCGCCCGGCGGTGCAGGTCGGCCACCGTGTCCGGGTGGCGGCGGCGCAGCTCGACGCGCAGCACCTCGGCCAGCATCGGGTGGAAGCGGTACCAGCCGGGCGGCTGGTCGACGGCCTCGACCAGCACGTTCTCGCGAGCGAGCCTCGCCAGCAGGTCGGCGCCCCTCGTGCCACCGGTCAGCGCGTCGGCGAGGTCGGGGCAGAGCCGGTCCACGACGCTGGTCTGGAGCAGGAACTCGCGGACCGGTCCGGGCCGGCGGTCGAGCACCTCCTCGACCAGGTAGTCCGCGAGGCCGGTCGGCACCGAGGGCAGCGAGGCGATGAACCCGGCGGGGTCCTGCCGGCGCAGGGCCGTCGCGCACATGCGCAGTCCCGCGGCCCACCCCTGCACGTGCGGCTCCAGTCCGTCCAGCAGCTTCGGAGTCAGGTGGATCCCGTGCTGCGCGAGGAGCGCCTCCGCCTCGTGCCGGTCGAAGGCCAGGTCGGCTGTGCCGATCCTGCTCAGCTCTCCCCGCAGCGAACGGCGGCTCGCCAGCGCTCGGGGCTCGCTGCGGGTGGTCAGCACCAGCCGGAGCTCGGACGCCGCGTTCGTCAGCACGAAGTCGAGGTCGCGCAGCAGTGCCGGACTGGTGATCGACTCGAACTGGTCGAGCACCAGGATCACCGGCCCATGGCAGTCCGCCAGCGCCGTCGCGAGCTGTTCCAGGAACGGCCGCTCGATGGGCCGACGCAGGGCCCCCAGGTCGGACGGGAGCTCGACGCCGTGGCGCCGCAGCGACTCGACGACGTAACGCCAGAAGGTCGACGGGGTGTCGCCCTCGTCCAGGGTCAGCCAGGCCACGGTGCCCGGGGCCAGCTCGTGCGCGATCCACGACGCCACCAGCGTGGTCTTCCCGGAGCCCGGGGGGCCGCTGACGACGGTCAGCGGTCTGCTCAGGCCCTCCGTGAGCTGCTCGAACAGCCTGCGGCGGGGCACCACCAGCTCGCGCGGCTTGGGCACCGACAGCTTGGCCGACAGCAGCGGACCGGGGGCATCGAGCAGCGCCGTGGTGACGCCGACTGCACTCGCGGTCATGTCCGCTCCCGTGGGGTCGGGGGACGCTGTCGCTTTCGAGCATGAGGAACCGTCCGTCCTGCCCGAAAGTGCCTTTCGGCCCCGAAGAGTCGGCGGTCGGCCGGCCTCGGCGGGGGCTAGGAGAGACCGAGCTCCTCGGCGGCGGCCCGCAGGCCGGCCTCGGCGAGCCGGCGCACCTCGGGGTCGTCGGGGTCCAGGCCCGGGTCGAGCTGGTAGGCCCAGGTGATCTCCCCGCCGTCGGGGGTACGCCTTCCGATCACCGTCAGGCCCTGACGGCCGCGCACCGTGACCCGCCGCTGCAGCACCACGGTGGCGGTGACCCGCTCCCGGACGAAGGGCAGCAGCGTGGCCGGCTCGTCGACGGTGAAGATGTGCACCGGCCGGAGGTGACCGAAGTCGCCGACCTCGTTGACGCGCAGGCGCTCGTCCTCGCGTGACCAGTCGGCGGACTCGACCCGCTCCCACGGGATCCGCGTCGGTTCCCCCTCGGCCGGCACCGCGACGAAGGCGGTGCGGGTGCCGAGCAACCAGCTGGCGTCGCGGGTCGGACAGGCGGCCAGTACCTTCTCCCCCGAGGGGAGACCGGCACGGCGCAGCACCTCGTCGGGCACGACCGGCCCGCGTGCGAACAGTCGCATCACTCGCCGCCGATCGCCTTCTCGCTGAGTGCCCGCCGTTGCTGCTCGAGGGCGACGAGCTCGCCGAACATCCGGTTGTAGTCGGTCGCCTGCTCCACTGGGTTGGTGCGCTGCAGCCGGGACTTCAGGTCGGCGATCCGGCGCATCGCGGTGAGCTCCTGCAGACGGTAGACGTGGGCGGCGACGTACGCGTGGCCCGGGGTCTTGGCCGAGAGCACCGGCTCGACGGCGAGCGCCGCCAGGGTCCGGCTCACCGGTCCCTCCGGGGCCACCTCGCGGAGCTTGGTCACCCACACCTCCGGCGCCGGGGCCGAGGCCGGGCCGCCGCACTCACCGACGGCCTCCCAGACCGCCCGGTAGACCGGGTGGGTGAAGTCGTGGCCGTCGACGTCGCGGGCGATCCGGCCGACGGCGGTGGGGTGCTGCACCACGAGCTTGAGCGTCTCGCGCTCCAGGGCGAAGCGCGGGTCCCGCGGGTCGGGCATCGGCAGCGACGGCACCTTCGGCTGCTCCGGGGTCGCCGGAGCGGCCGGTGGGCGGCGCCGCTCGTCCGCCTTGGCGGGGCGGCGGCCGGCCGCGCGCCGGACCTCGGCGCGGGCCTGCTCGACGTCGGCGCCGACCAGGCCGGCGAGCTCCCGGGAGAAGCCCTCCACCTTGGACTTGTCGCGGATCGCGGAGACCAGCTTGGCGGCCTCCCGCAGCGCGTCCACCCGACCGTCGGCCCGGTCCAGGTCGTAGCGGGTGACCACGTTGCTCAGCACGAAGCGGTAGAGCGGGATCCGGCGGGCCACCAGCTCGCGGACAGCGGCGTCGCCCTTCTGCAGCCGCAGGTCGCAGGGGTCCAGACCGTCGGGATCCACCGCGACGTAGGTCTGCCCGGCGAACTCCTGGTCACCCTCGAAGGCGCGCAGCGCGGCCTTCTGCCCGGCGGCATCGCCGTCGAAGGTGAAGACGATCTCGCCGCGGAACTCGTCGTGGTCGCGCAGAAGCCGGCGCAGCACCCGGCCGTGATCCTCGCCGAAGGCGGTGCCACAGGTGGCCACCGCGGTCTGCACGCCGGCCAGGTGCGCGGCCATCACGTCGGTGTAGCCCTCGACGACCACCGCCTGGGAGGCCCGCGCGATCTCGCGGCGAGCCAGGTCGATGCCGTAGAGCACGTGGCTCTTCTTGTAGATCGGGGTCTCGGAGGTGTTGAGGTACTTCGCCTCGACGCGGTCGTCGTCGAAGAGCCGGCGGGCACCGAAGCCGATCACGTCACCGTTGGTCTCCCGGATCGGCCAGAGCAGCCGGCCCCGGAACCGGTCGTAGTGCCCGGAGCGGCCCTGCGCCACCAGCCCGCCGGTGACCAGCTCGCCGTCGGTGAAGCCCTTCTGCCGCAGGTGCCGGTAGAGCGCGTCGCCGTCGCGGGGCGCGAAGCCGACCCCGAACACGTCGGCGGCCTCCTTGTCGAAGCCGCGCTCGGCGAGGAACTGCCGGCCGGCCAGCGCGTCGGAGGTGGCCAGCTGGTCGACGTAGAACGCCGCCGCCAGCTTGTGCGCCTCGATCAGCCGGGGCCGCTGGTTGGGCTCGCGCCGCTGCGGCTTCTCGTCGCCCTCGGTGTAGCGCAGCTGGACGCCGTACTTGTCCGCGAGCCGCTCGACGGCTTCCGTGAAGCGGAGCCCGTCGACCTTCTGCAGGAACGAGATGACGTCGCCGCCCTCGCCGCAGCCGAAGCAGTAGAAGCCGCGCCCCGGGTTCACGTGGAAGGAGGGCGTCTTCTCGTCGTGGAAGGGGCACAGGCCCTTCTGGGAGCCGCCGCCGGCGTTCTTGAGCGTGACGTAGTCGGAGACCACCTCGTCGATCCGGGCGCGCTCGCGCACCAGCGCGATGTCTTCCTCCCGGATCAGCCCAGCCACGGCGCCGAGTCTACGGGCCGCTGCGGACACCCGGAGCGGGGATCCACAGCTACTCCAGGCGCCGGTGCCAGGCCAGGGCGGAGGCGTCGGTGAGCGAGGCGACCTGGTCCACCACCACCCGCAGCCGGGCGGCGTCGTCGGCGGCGGCCTCGAAGTCCAGGCGGTACGCCGGCTGCAGCCCGGCCGGGCCGCGGGCGAGCAGCCGCTGCACCAGGTCGGAGACCACCGTGAGTTGGCGCTCGAGCAGCGGGAGCCGCTCGTCGGCGCGCATCACGTAGTGCGCCGCGATTCCCTTCAGCACCGCGATGGCCCGCTCGGTGGGCTCCGGGACGACCAGGTCGGCGGCGTAGCGGGCCAGCGGCCCGGCGCCGTACCGCTCCCGGGTGGCCAGGCGGACCTCGGTGCAGAACCGGCCGATCAGGTCGCTGGTGAGGTTCTTCAGCGCCGCCAGGCTCTGGCGGCTGCCGTCGTAGCCGCGAGTGGGCCACGCCGGCGCCGTGCTCAGGGTCTTCCAGGCCTCCTCGAGCGCGTCGTCGGAGGCGCCGGGGAGGTACCAGTCGCGCACCGTCGCCCAGACCGCCGTCCGCTCCCCGGCGTCGGCCATCCGGGCCAGGTCGATCCGGCCGGCCACCACGCCGTCCTCGAGGTCGTGCACCGAGTAGGCCACGTCGTCGGAAAGATCCATCACCTGCGCCTCGAGGCAGCGCCGCTGTCCGTCTGCCCCGCGTCGGAGCCAGGTGAAGACCTCGAGGTCGTCGTCGTAGACGCCGAACTTGCGCACCGTGCGCGCGGTGCCGTCCGCGTGCGAGCCGTGCGGGTCCTCCGAACGGGCCCTTGGCCAGGGGTACTTCGTGCTGGCGTCCAGGGTGGCCCGGGTGAGGTTGAGCCCCACCGAGCGGCCGGCCCCGTCGAGGGTCTTGGCCTCCAGGCGGGTCAGGATCCGCAGCGTCTGGGCGTTGCCCTCGAAGCCGCCGCAGGCCCCGGCGACGTCGTCGAGGGCCCGCTCGCCGTTGTGGCCGAACGGCGGGTGCCCCAGATCGTGGGCGAGCGCGGCGGTCTCGACGATGTCGGGGTCGCAGCCGAGCGTCTTGGCGAGGTCCCGGGCCACCTGGGCGACCTCGAGGGTGTGGGTGAGCCGGTTGCGCACGAAGTCGTCGGACTGCGGGCCGACCACCTGCGTCTTCGCGGCCAGCCGGCGCAGCGCGGCGGAGTGCACCAGCCGCGCCCGGTCACGCTCGAACGGCGTCCGCTCGGGACGCTTCGGCGGCTCGTCCACCCACCGGGCGCGCGCGTGCTCGTCGTACTGCTGGTTCGACCCCATCGAGGGCGACCCTACTGCGGGACGCCGACAGCCTGTGCCCTCAGTAGACGGCGACGTGGACGTGGTCGTAGTGGTTGGCGGTGGTGGACCCGCGGTCCGCCATGGCCCGCCAGCCCTCCGAGGACCGCTCCTGGGTGTAGATGTGCTGGGAGTAGATCACGTCGTAGAGGTTGAACGCAGCGGCGTTGGCCCGCAGGTACTCGGCCACCGCCCAGCCGGCCTCACCGGAGATCATGATGTCGATGGCGTGCCCGTCGACGTGCTCGCCGTCGCCGCGCCAGCCGCCGTACGTCGTGATCGAGGGGAAGCGGGAGCAGACCGCCTCGAAGACCGTCATCGCGCCGGCCACCACGCCGGACGGCGGGGTCGCGGTGCAGGTGCCGGCCGGTTCCGCGCTGCTCGCCGAGCCCGCGCTGCTCGTGCTGTCGGCGGTGCTGCTGCTGCTGGTGCTGGTGCTCTCCGGCTTCGGCTTCGGCTCGGGCTTCGGCTCGGGCTTCGGCTCGGGCTTCGGCCTGGTGCGCACCAGGTAGTCCGCGGTGACCCAGTACGCCTTGCCGTCGTAGATGACCCCGGCGAACCCGTGCCGGTTCTCGCCGGTGATCCACACCTTGTCCCGCGCGTTGATCACCGAGACGCTTCGGCTGTTCTCGCGCGGGTCGGTGCGGACCTTGAGCGCGACGGTCGTGTACCGGTGGCCGACCGCGGTCGGCTTCTCCTCGAGCGTCACCCGGCGAGCCGAGCGCGAGACGTTCTGCTGCCGGTCCTCGAGCTCCTCGAGCCGGTCCTGCGAGACGACGACGCGTCCCAGGGACTGCCCGGCAGACGCTGCCGCCGGCTCCGGGGCGGGAGCGCCGCC
The DNA here is from genome assembly GCF_014395785.1 of Nocardioides mesophilus. GTDB lineage: Bacteria > Actinomycetota > Actinomycetes > Propionibacteriales > Nocardioidaceae > Nocardioides_B > Nocardioides_B mesophilus. The sequence continues at coordinate 484,728 of NZ_CP060713.1, forward strand.
GACTGCTCCGAGCGCGACGCCGACCACGGACCCGGTGATCGCGGTGGCGGCCAGGGCGGGCACGGCGAGTCGCCTGATCCGCCGACGTGCACTCCGCTCCCCGGGCGCCTTGTGGCGGGCGGAACTCACGAACGATCACCTTCTGGAAGCTCGACGACAAACGGATGCAGAACGTCGAGTGAAACATACCGATCGTGGGCCCGTCACATCCGGTTCAGACAGTTTCGGGTGGTTTCGCATGGCCCGTTCGGGCTACGCGTGGGGGAGGTCACTCGACCCGGGGACGGCTCAGCCGCCCGAGTGCAGGTCCTCGTCCACCACGCAACCGGTGCCGTCGGTGTCGTCGAGCCAGCCCTGCGGGAGCACGACGCGTCGGGGGCTGCCCTGCCGACCCCGCGGGGTGCCGAGCGCCTGCACCGGGAACGGCTCGTCCGGGTCCAGCCCGGCCAGCAGCTCGTCGATCCCGGCCAGCGAGGTCACCAGCGCCAGCGTCCGGCGCAGCTCACCCCCGACCGAGAAGCCCTTGAGGTACCACGACACGTGCTTGCGGAACTCCTTGCAGCCGCGCTCCTCCCCCATGTGCCGGCAGAGCAGCTCGGCGTGCCGGCGCATCATCGCCGACACCTCGCCGAGCGAGGGCAGCGCCAGCGGCTCCCGGGACTCCTCGCCGGCGAACGCGGCTGCGAGGTCGCGGAACAGCCAGGGCCGGCCCAGGCAGCCGCGGCCGACGACGACCCCCGCGGCCCCGGTCTCGCGGACCATGCGAACCGCGTCGGAGGCCTCCCAGATGTCCCCGTTGCCGAGCACCGGGATGCCCACGTGGGCGACGAGCTCGCCGATGGCGCTCCAGTCCGCGTCGCCGGAGTAGGCCTGGTCGACGGTGCGCCCGTGCAGCGCGATCGCCGCGCAGCCGCTCTCCTCGGCGATCCGGCCGGCGTCGAGGTAGGTCAGGTGGTCGGCGTCGATGCCCTTGCGGGTCTTCATCGTCACCGGGACGCCGTACGGCGCCGCAGCGCCCACCGCGGCGTCGAGGATCTGGCCCAGCAGGTTCCGCTTCCACGGGAGCGCTCCCCCGCCGCCCTTGCGCGTCACCTTCGGCACCGGGCAGCCGAAGTTCAGGTCGATGTGCGCGACGCCGTGCTCCGCGCAGAGGATCTCGGCCGCCTTGGCGACGTAGCGCGGGTCGGTGCCGTAGAGCTGGACCGAGCGGACGTCCTCGAGCTCGTCGAAGACCAGCATCGACATCGTCACCGCGTCGCGCTCGACGATGCCGCGCGAGGTGATCATCTCGCAGACGTAGAGGCCCGCACCCTGCTCGCGGCAGAGTCGGCGGTACGCCGCGTTGGTGACCCCGGCCATCGGCGCCAGCACCACCGGCGTCTGCACGCGCAGGTCGCCCAGCACGAGCTCCCGGGGCAGCGGGCGTACGGCGGTCGTGGTCACCGCCCCATTGTGGCGGCGGCACGAGCAGCCGCCCAAATCGCCCGGGTGGGACGCTCAGAAGTCGAAGGTGAGCTCTCCGGTGCCGAGGACCAGCGAGCGCAGCCCGTCGACCTGCCGGATCGTCGTGCACCGGCCGGTGGGCAGCCGGCACTCCATCAGCACGCCCACGGAGGTGTCCCGGGCGTCGAGCTCGTAGACGGGGTCGACGTCGTCGGTGACCAGAGCGGCGAAGGAGTCCTCGCCGAGCCAGCCGGCGAAGTAGGAGAACCGGTGCCCGTGGTCGAGCCGGACCGGACGCCCGGTGTCTGCGGCGGTGACCTGGATCCGTCCGGGCCGGCTGCCGCCGAACGCGAACCGGCGGTCGGGCGAGAGGAAGCCGCGGTCGCCGGAGAACTGGTCGTCGGTCACCGCGCCGTGGTCGAGCCAGGTCCACGGCCCGAGGCTGGGGTTGTAGGGCTCGCCCAGCTCGGGCTGGACCTTGCGGCGCTCCGGGTCGGGCTCGACCAGCTCCTTCTCCCCGGTCGCCGGGTCCACTCGCCACCGGGTGCCGTGCCCCTCGGCGTCGAGCCAGTAGGCGAGCCCGTCGGCGTCGAAGCCGAGGAAGGTCGGCTCCAGCTCGCTGTAGCGGGCGGTCAGGTCGTCCCCGAAGCCGCCGCCCATGTGGTCGTGGTCCCGGACGACCGCGGCGCCGCTCTCCAGGTCCACCACGACGATCTCCGCGATCCGGCCGGCTGGCCGCCAGGGGCCGTCGCGGTCCACCCACCCGGCGTACCGGCCGTCGGGCGAGACCGAGACGCTCGAGACGTCCCCCGGCACCTCGGCGGTCCGGCTGCCGTCGAAGAACGCCATCGTGGCCTCGGCGTAGGGCCCGCGCGACCGGGCGAGGTCGACGAAGAAGCCGTACGGCGTGCGCACCATCGTCCGGACCACCCGTGGGCCGACGTCCAGCCTCTGCTCGCCGTAGTGGATCGTCGAGCCCTGCGCCCAGGTGAGCCGGGACTCGCCGAAGCGCGGTGCTCCCGCGACCCCCAGCGGGTCGTCGGGGGCCAGCCGTCCCAGCAGGAACGGGACCAGCAGCACCAGTGCGACCGCGGCGGCGGCGAGCAGCACGACGCGGTGGCGACGCCCGCCGCCGGTCCTCGCAGTCCTCATCATCCCCCGTGCTCGCGCCCGCTCAGCCGTTCTTGTTCTTCTTGCTCTTCTTGGCCTGCTTGCTCTTCTGGTCGGCCTTCTTGGGCTTGTCGGCCTTGGCCTTCTCGACCTTGCCGGTCCACTCGATCGGGTCGAAGGCCTGGTCCGGCCGGAAGCTCAGCGACTCCAGCGTGCCGTGGTCGGGCGAGAGGTAGACCAGGCAGGTGCTCACCTTCTGGCCCGGCCCGAACTTCTTCGGCAGCGGCGTGGAGGCGCACGGCTTGAAGGTGGTGGTGAAGTTGACCGCCGGCAGCAGCGTGTTGTCGGCGTTGACGCCCCACAGCGGCACCGGCAGGCCGCCGACCTCGCCTTCGCCGACGTTCTTCACCTTGACGTCGACGTAGTAGTAGTTCGCCTTCTTCTTGTAAGGGTCGTCGAGGATGAAGCCCTTGAAGTCGTCCAGCGTCCCCTGCCGGGCTCCGGTCACGGTCAGGTCCAGGACGGTGCTGCGCTTCTGGTCCGGCTCGAAGGCCACCGTGGCGGTGTCGCCGAACGACAGGTCCTCGCCCTGGGGGGTCAGCTCGACCCCGGCGGGCACGGACACGTCGGTGGTCGGCGAGGTCGACGCGGACGGAGAGCCCGACGACGTACCGGCCGCGGGCTCCGCCGCGTCGTCGGTCGAGCAGCCCGCGAGCCCCGCCGCCAGCGCGAGGGCCAGCGCCGGCACCGCCGCGGATCGCAGCGCGGGCCGGGCGGAACGGCGGTTCTTCATCTCAGGCACCTCGTCATTGTGCATGTCGGTGGGCCGGATCCCGGTGAGGACCCGGCCGTCGCGCCAACGGTGCCTCAGGCGCCGGCCAGCCGCTCGGCGACGTAGCCCTTGACCTGGGTGAGGCCGATCCGCTCCTGCTTCATCGTGTCGCGCTCGCGGATCGTGACCGCGTCGTCCTCCAGGGTGTCGAAGTCGACGGTGACGCAGTACGGCGTGCCGATCTCGTCCTGGCGGCGGTAGCGGCGCCCGATCGCGCCGGCGTCGTCGAATTCGACGTTCCACAGGGTTCGCAGCTCGCGGGCCAGCCCCTGGGCCTTCGGCGACAGGTCGGCGTTGCGCGAGAGCGGCAGCACGGCCACCTTGACCGGGGCCAGCCGCGGGTCGAGGCGCAGCAGCGTGCGCTTGTCCACGCCGCCCTTGGCGTTGGGCGCCTCGTCCTCGGCGTAGGCGTCCACAAGGAACGCCATCATCGACCGGTTGACGCCGGCGGCCGGCTCGATGACGTAGGGGGTCCACCGCTCGCCGCTGGCCTGGTCGAAGTAGCTCAGATCCTGGCCGGAGTGCTGCGCGTGGGTGGTCAGGTCGAAGTCGGTGCGGTTCGCGATGCCCTCGAGCTCACCCCACTCCGAGCCCTGGAAGTTGAAGCGGTACTCGATGTCCACGGTGCGCTTCGCGTAGTGCGACAGCTTCTCGTGCGGGTGCTCGAAGTGGCGCAGGTTGTCGCGGTTGATGCCGAGGTCGACGTACCAGTCGGTGCGCAGGTCGATCCAGGTCTGGTGCCAGCTCTCGTCCTCACCCGGCTTGACGAAGAACTCCATCTCCATCTGCTCGAACTCGCGGGTGCGGAAGATGAAGTTGCCCGGGGTGATCTCGTTGCGGAACGACTTGCCGATCTGGCCGATGCCGAACGGCGGCTTGCGACGCGAGGAGTTCACCACGTTCGCGAAGTTGATGAAGATGCCCTGGGCGGTCTCCGGGCGGAGGTAGTGCAGGCCCTCCTCGGACTCGACCGGGCCGAGGAACGTCTTGAGCAGCCCGTTGAACATCCGCGGCTCGGTCCAGGCGTTCTTGGTGCCGCAGTTGGGACAGGCGATGAGCGCCATGTCGACGTCATCGGGATCGACGGAGTTGCCCTTGCCTGCCTGCTTCTCGGCATAGGACTCCTGCAGGTGGTCCTGACGGAAGCGCTTGTGGCAGGACTGGCACTCGATCAGCGGGTCGACGAACGCGCCGAGGTGGCCGGAGGCCTCCCAGACCTTGGTCGGCAGGATCACCGAGGAGTCGAGGCCGACGACGTCGTCGCGCGACTGCACCATCGAGCGCCACCACTGACGCTTGATGTTCTCCTTGAGCTCGACACCGAGCGGGCCGTAGTCCCAGGCGGACCGGGTCCCGCCGTAGATCTCGCCGCACGGGTAGACGAAACCCCGCCTCTTGCAGAGGGAGACAACGGCATCGATGGCGGAAGAGGTCTTGCTGGACAAGGGATCGGCTCCTCTGAGTCGGTGCGCCGGCTGGCTGACGGCGAACGCCCAGACTATCGGCCGCCGTCAATCTCGAATCGGCGCCTCCGGGGTGCGCGGCCGGCTCTCGTTGAGCGGCTCGTCGCCGAGCACCTCGTAGGCCGAGGGCTCGTCGAGCGCCCGGGACAGCAGGGGGACGGCGGTGACCTTGACGTCGTAGGCCGAGAGGGCCCGCCGGTAGCTGCCGACGTTCTTCCACCGGGTGGTCAGCACCCACAGGGTCGGGTCGTCGACGTTGCGGCCGACCGCGCCGTCGACGTACCCCGGACGCGCGGCCAGCGCCGCGTGCGCCTGCTCCACCTCGGCACGGAAGGTCCCGGCGGTGGCCTCCTCGACGCGGAACCTGTTCACCACGATCACCGCGCCACCCTACGGCTCCCCGGCCCCACCACCACCCACCCGCCGAGTCGGCGCATCTGCAGCCTTCACCCCTGCCGAGTCGGCGCATCTGCAGCGTGGGGACCTGCAGATGCGCCGACTCGGCGGCTTTTTGGGGTGCAGATGCGCCGGGTCGGCGGTTGACAACGGTTGTCAGAAGCGTTGAGAATGATTCTCATGAACATCTCGCGCGGCCTGGCCGTGGTCGCATCGGCCGTCCTCGTGGGCGGGCCGGTCCTCGCGGGCTGCAGCGCGGAGGCGGACGACGGGCGCACCGACGTCGTCGCCTCGTTCTACCCGCTGGCCTACGTCGCGGAGCGGGTCGCCGGCAAGCACGCCGACGTGGAGACCCTGACCCGGCCGGGGACCGAGCCACACGACCTGGAGCTGACGCTGCACCAGATCGCCGGGGTCGCCGGCGCCGACGTGGTCGTCTACTCGCGAGGACTGCAGGCGGCCGTCGACGACGCCGTCGACCAGGCCGACCCCGAGCACGTGGTCGACGCCGACCAGCAGGCGAGGCCCCTCGTCGGCGACGACCCGCACTGGTGGCTGGACCCCGTGGCGGTGGCGGCCGTCGCGGCGGCGGTGAGCGACCAGCTGACCCAGGCCGACCCCGCGCACGCCGCCGACTACGCCAAGAACCTCGAGGGCTTCCGCGCCGATCTGGAGAAGCTCGACCGCGCCTACCGGCAGGGGCTGGCCGACTGCACCCGCAACACGGTGGTGGTCAGCCACGACGCCTTCGGCGCGCTCGAGCGCTACGGCCTCACCACGGTGGCGATCAACGGCCTCTCCCCCGACGCCGAGCCGTCGCCGGCGCACCTGCGCGAGCTCTCGGGCCTGATCGAGACCAAGGGCATCACCACGGTCTTCTCCGAGGCGCTGGCCAGCCCGGAGCTCGCGCAGACCCTCGCCGACGAGCTCGGCCTGGCAACCGCGGTGCTGGACCCGATCGAGGGGCTCAGCGACCAGACCGCCGACCAGGACTACCTGTCCCTCATGCGCGCGAACCTCGCCGCCCTCCGGAAGGCGAACGACTGCCGATGACCATGATCGAGATGAGTGACGTCGCCGTCGAGCTCGGCGGTCGCCCGGTGCTCCGCGGCATCGACCTCGCCGTGCAGCCGGGCGAGGTGGTCGCGGTGCTCGGCGCCAACGGCTCCGGGAAGTCCACGCTGGTCCGCACCTTGCTCGGCCTGGTGCCGACCTGCCGCGGCGAGGTCCGGCTGATGGGCACGCCGCTCGCGCGCTTCCAGCAATGGCAGCGGATCGGCTTCGTGCCGCAGCGGGCCACCGCCACCTCCGGCGTGCCCGCGACCGTCGGTGAGGTCGTCGCAGCCGGCCGGCTCTCCCGTCGTACGCCGTTCCTGCCGCTGCGCCGCGCCGACCGGGCCGCGATCGCCGCCGCGGTCGAGGCCGTCGGGCTCGGGGACCGGCTGCGCGACGGCGTCTCGACGCTGTCCGGCGGCCAGCAGCAGCGGGTCCTGATCGCCCGCGCGCTGGCCGGTGAGCCGGAGCTGCTGGTGCTCGACGAGCCCACCGCCGGGGTCGACGTGGCCTCCCAGCAGGTCTTCGCCGACGCCCTGCACGAGCTGGTCGGCCGCGGCGCCACCGTCGTCCTGGTCGCCCACGAGCTCGGCCCGCTGGCCGACCTGATCGACCGCGCCGTGGTGATGCGGGAGGGCCGGATCGGCTACGACGGGTCGCCGGTGGCGGTCTTCACCGACGTCGACGGGACGGCCGGGACCGGCCCGTGGGCGCACGGGCACCACCACCACGACGACCCGGTGCCCGGTCGCGCCGCGGACCGCACCCCGGCGGTCTCCTCCCCGCTCGACCAGGCCGGTCCCGACCGGAGGGCGGCGCAGTGAGCCTCTTCGCCTACGACTTCATGATCCGGGCGCTGCTCGGGGCGCTCTTCACCGGTCTGGCGGCGCCGGCGGTCGGCACCTACCTCGTGCAACGTCGGCTGGCGCTGATGGGCGACGGGATCGGGCACCTGGCGGTCACCGGCGTCGCCCTCGGCCTGCTGACCGGCACCTCGCCGCTGCTCACCGCCGTGGTCGTCGCGGTCCTCGGCGCGGTGCTGATCGAGGTGATCCGCGAGCGCGGCCGCACCAGCGGCGACGTCGCGCTGGCGCTGCTCTTCTACGGCGGCATCGCCGGCGGCCTGCTGCTGACCGGGCTCGCCAACGAGAGCGCGGCGGTGCTCAACCGCTTCCTGTTCGGTTCGATCGGCACGATCTCCGAGGGCGAGGTGTGGATGACCATCGCGCTGGCCGTCGTGGTCCTGGTCGTCGGAGTGGGCCTGGCCCCCCAGCTGTTCGGGGTCGCGCAGGACCAGGAGTTCGCCCAGGTGGCCGGGCTCAACGTCCGCTTCTACAACGTGCTGGTCGCAGTGATGGCCGCGGTGACCGTGACGGTGGCGATGCGCACCGTCGGGCTGCTGCTGGTCAGCGCGCTGATGGTGATCCCGGTGGCGACCGCCCAGCAGTTCACCCGCGGCTTCCGGGTCACGCTGGTGCTGGCGATGATCCTTGGCGCCGCCTCCGCGCTGGGCGGCGTGACGATCTCGGCGTTCGTCACCTTCGCTCAGACGGGGCCGACGATCGTGCTGCTGGCCCTGGCCGGCTTCGCCGCCGCCTACCCGGTCGGGATGCTGCTGCGGCGGCGGGAGCGGCTGCGGGCCCCGTTCGAGGTCGGCGACTACGGCTACGCGCTGGGCGCCGACCACACCGCCGTACCGGAGGAGCACGGGCACGAGCACAGCCCCACCTGCGGGCACCACGCCGTCCCGCACGGCGACCACGTCGACTACGTCCACGACGGGCACCGGCACGCACCCCACGGGAGCCACTATGACGAGCACTGACCCGAAGCTGCCGGAGGGCACCCGGCCGACCCGGCAGCGGCGCGCGGTCGCAGCGGTGATGCAGTCCTTCGACGACTTCCGCAGCGCCCAGGACATCCACGACCTGCTGCGCCAGGCCGGCGAGAACGTCGGCCTCTCCACGGTCTACCGCACCCTGCAGGCACTCGCCGAGGGTGGCGAGGTGGACATGCTGCGCACCGAGGAGGGCGAGGCGCTCTACCGCCGCTGCTCGGGCCGGCACCACCACCACCTGGTCTGCCGGACCTGCGGACGGACCGTGGAGGTGGAGGGTCCCACCGTCGAGCGGTGGGCCGACGCGGTGGCCGGGGAGCACGGCTTCCGCGAGATCAGCCACACCCTGGAGATCTTCGGGACCTGCCCCGCCTGCTGAGTGCTCCGGAGCAGTCCGGAGCACCCAGCCACGGCTGGCTCCTTGCTACGGGTTCGGCACCCGCATCAGCAGCAGCTGCCCCTTCTCGCGGTACGGCGTCGGGCCGCCCGGGTACGCCGGCTCGCCGACCTGCTCGTCCCACCCGTGCGCCTGGACGTTGATGAGGAAGGCGCCCTCGCCGAACACCGACGACGCGTCGACGATCCCCGAGGTCTCCCACTCCCCCTTGGGCAGGGTGACGGGGGCGGAGGACTGGTCGATCTCGGCGACCACGGTGCGCGCCCCGGTGGCCAGGTCGATGCGCCAGACCCGGGCGTTGGTGACGCCCTTGTTGTGGCTGCCCGGGTCCTCGGTCACGTAGATCGCGTCCGCGGTGGTCTCCACGTTGTCGGGCTGGTGCACCTCGGCGGGGTTGTTGTAGCCGCCGGCGTCGAAGTCGGCCAGGATCTCCAGGCTCGCGCCCTGCGTCGGGTCCTCACCCAGCGTCATCTTGAAGATCCGCCCGTTCATGAACTCGCCCCGGGTGCTGGAGCTGCCGCGCTGGAGCCGGCCGGTGGTGGCGTCGGGGACCGCCCGCGGCTCCCCGGTGTCGGCGAAGTAGAGGACCCGGTCGTCGCTGCGGTCGTAGGCCAGGTCCTCGATCCGGATGAACTGGAAGGCGTTGTGCTGGTTGCTCCACTGCTCGAGCACCCACTGTGGGCCGTCGGGGATCGCCGGGCTCGGCGGCGGGGCGTAGCCGAAGTCGGCGGCCTGGACCTCGGAGCCGTCGGCGTTCTTGCCGGTCGCGATCGCCCGGGGCACCTGGAGGAACGAACCGGAGACCCGGTCCCCGGCGGTGAGGTCGCCGTAGTCGTTCACGGCCGGGTCGTCGGAGCGGAACGCCCAGAGCACCCCCTTGTCCTGCCAGACGTCCTGGCCGCTGTCGGCGGTGTAGAGGTACAGCTGCGAGGCGGGCGCGTCGAAGGTGTCGTCGCCGGACAGCACCACGGGATGGCCGTAGCCCCGCATGGCCAGGGCGTTCTCGTGGTTGTGCCGGCCCATGCCGTAGATCGTCCGGTAGTCGCCGGACTGCGGGTCGTAGGCGACGACGACGCCCGCCTGCTCGGCCCCCGGGGTGTCGACGGTGAGGCCGGGTCGCCACGACTCCTCCTGCCGGAGCACGACGTCGCGCGCCTCCTCCACCGTGAACAGCGTCGGCCGGTCGAAGCCCTCCGCCGCTCCGGCCAGGAAGTTGGAGCAGAACCGCTGGTAGCCCGCCGACGACGGGATGACGTACTCGCCGCGGGTGACCCCGGCGCCGTCCTGCTTGAGCCGCAGCTCGGAGAGCATCGCGTTGGCGTAGTCGGCCCGGGTGGCCGGGAACGGGACCTTGGAGGTCTCGTGGTTGAGCAGCACGTCGACCGTGCCGCGGCCGTTGACGCGGGCGAGCGAGATCCCGTCGGGGAGCGCGCCGAACGTGTAGCCGCCGACGGTGTCGCCGACGGTGAGGATGGGACGGACCTGCGTCCCGGCCGCTCCGGCGAGCATCGACGGCGCCGCGGTGAGGAAGCCGCCCTCCCCCGGTCTCGCCGGCTCGGCGGTGGCGGACTGCGCGCCGGCCGCCACGAGGGCGGCCACTGCGGCCATGGCGGGCACGGCATGACGTGGACTCATCGGCAAGGATCCTTTCTGCGCCTGTGGTGATCTGGGTCACTTCACCACAACGCGCGGCTCGCGGGAATCCCCCGCGATGACCTTCTTTGCCCCGGCTCGTTCCCCCGCCGTACGGGACCGGCCGGGTCAGGCGCCGCCGTACCTGCGGTCGCGCCGGGCGTAGAGGTCGAGCGCCTGCCACAGCTGCCGCCGGTCGACGTCGGGCCACAGCACGTCGGTGAAGACCAGCTCGGAGTAGGCGGCCTGCCACAGCATGAAGTTGCTCAGCCGTTGCTCCCCGAGGTCCGCCAGACCAGGTCGGCGTCGGCCAGCTCGGGGACGTAGAGGTGCCGGGCGAAGGTCTTCTCGTCGACCTTGTCGGGGTCGAGCCGGCCGGCGGCCACCTCCCGGGCGATGGACCGGGCGGCGTCGGCCACCTCGGCGCGGCCGCCGTAGTTGACGCACATGGTGAGGGTGAGCACGTCGTTGTCGCGGGTCAGCTCCTCGGCCACCTGGAGCTCCTTGATCACCGAGCGCCACAGCCGCGGGGTCCGGCCGGCCCAGCGGACCCGCACCCCGAGCTCGTGCATCTCGTCGCGGCGACGGCGGATCACGTCGCGGTTGAAGCCCATCAGGAAACGGACCTCCTCGGGGCTGCGCGACCAGTTCTCGGTGGAGAAGGCGTAGGCCGAGATCGCCTTCACGCCGATCTCGATCGCCCCCTCCACCACGTCGAAGAGCGAGTGCTCGCCCTGCTCGTGGCCGGCCGTGCGAGGCAGGCCGCGCTGCTCGGCCCAGCGGCCGTTGCCGTCCATCACGATCGCGACGTGCCGCGGCACCAGCTCGGCCGGGATCGCGGGCGGCCGGGCACCGGAGGGATGCGGGGTCGGCGGTCGCACGGCGACGCGCGCGGGCTGCGCCGGCTTCGTCGTCCGCGAGTGGGTACGTCGTGCCACGATGACCGCCTTCCTGCCCGGGCCCCTATGCTGTGCCTCCCGGACCCGTGGACGAGTGGGAGGAGGGGCGATGGATCGCGCCAACCAGAAGATCGAGCAGCAGATGACCGTGCTGCTGCGCCGCGTGCAGCGTATCCACCTCTCCACCGCCTCCGGCGAGGTGCACCTCGAGCGCTCGGCCTACGGCATCCTGTGCCAGCTCGCCGACGAGGGCCCGCAGCGGCTCGGCTCGCTGGCCGCCGCGTTCGGCCTGGACCCCTCGACGATCACCCGGCAGGTGCGGGCGCTGGAGACCGCGGGACTGGCCGCCCGTACGCCGGACGCGACCGACCGGCGCGCCGCCATCCTGGACCTGACCCCGGAGGGCCGCGAGGCGCTGACCCGCACCCGGGCGCACCGGCGCTCGCGGATGGAGCAGATCATGTCCTCGTGGTCGCAGACCGACCGCGAGGAGTTCGGCCGACTGCTCGAGCAGTTCAACTCCTCCGCCGACGCGCTCATGGACGGCCGCTGAGCCTGCCGGACCCGGCCGGGGAGCTCTCAGCGCTCCACGTGCGCCATCGACTTCAGCCCGCGCTCGATGTGCCAGGACAGGTACGCCGCCACCAGCGACGTGGCCTCCTTGCGGTGCCGGGGCTCGCTGGTCCCGACGACCTCCCAGTCCCCCGCCAGCAGCGCCCCGAGCAGCAGCACCGTCTCCCGGGCCGGGCTGGCGGTGCCGGGCACCCGGCAGGTGCTGCACAGCATCCCGCCGGCCGCCGGGCTGAACGCGCGGTGCGGCCCCTCGAGGCCGCAGCGGGCGCAGCCGTCGAACGACGGGGCGTAGCCGGCCACGGCCAGCGACCGCAGCAGGAACGAGTCGAGCACCTGGCCGGGCGGCCGGCCGGTCTCGCACATCGCCCGGAGCGCGCCGACGAGCAGCAGGAACTGCTGCAGGGCAGGCTCCTTGTCCTCCACGACCAGCCGCTCCGCGGTCTCGAGCATCACGGTGCCGGCGGTGTAGCGCTCGTAGTCGGAGCCGACCCGGGCGCCGTAGGGGTAGAGCGTCTCGGCCTGGGTCACCACGTCGAGCGAGCGGCCCTCGGCGAGCTGGAGGTCGACATGGGTGAAGGGCTCGAGCCGGGAGCCGAACCGGGAGCTGGTCCGGCGGACCCCCTTGGCGACGGCGCGGACCCGGCCGTTGCCGCGGGTGAGCAGGGTGACGATCCGGTCCGCCTCGCCCAGCTTCTGGGTGCGGAGCACGACTGCCTCGTCCCGGTAGAGCGCCACGACCCCATTGTCCCCCGCGGGTGGCTGCGCCGGCGCCTCAGGACCCGGCGGCGCGCCGGGACCGCGGATCGGCCCAGCAACCGGTGACGAAGTCGACCGCCTCGTTGGTCAGCCGCTCGGGGCGCAGCCGCCACTCGAGGATGCCCCGGGCCGCCACGAACCGGGCGTTCGGCATCTCCTCGGCCAGCATCGCCGCGTCGGCGGCGGGGTGGATCGGGTCGCGCGGGTGACCGACCACCAGCGCCGGCGCCTCGATGAGCCGGCGGCGGCGACTCGGCGGCGCGAACCGGCCGAAGAAGATCCCGTGGATCGCGGCCGCCATCGGCGCCGGCTGCTGGCCCAGGGTGTCCAGGACGATGCCGCCCCAGAACGGGACCAGGCCACGCGGCACCGCCCGGGTGAGCACCCGCAGCGCGGTCACCGAGACCGGCACGAACCGGGCTGCGAACATCAGCGGCCCGAACGCGATCAGCCCGGCCTCCAGCGCGTTGTCGAGCACCGGCATCTCCAGCAGCAGGCCGCGGACCCGCTCCGGCGCCGCGTCGGCGACCTCCAGCGCGACGTTGGAGCCCAACGACGTACCGCCGATGACTGCCTGGTCCGCGCCGAGGTGGTCCAGGAGCGCGAGGACCTGCTCGCCGAAGGCGGTCATCGAGTACTCCTTCGGGTCCAGCGGCCGGTCGGACCGGCCGTGCCCGAGCAGGTCGAGGGTGACCACGTGGAACCCTTCGGCGGCGATCGCCCGGGCCAGCGGCTGGTGCATCCGCCGCGGCATCAGCTGGCCGTGCACCAGCACGACCCACCGGTCGCCGGCGCCGTACTCGGTGTACTCCAGGCGGTCGTGGTCGATGAAGAACTGACCGACGCGTTCCGAGACGAGAGTGGCCACGCGCGCGCTCCTTCCAAGCGGGTCCTCCGAGCGTAGACCAGCGGTTACGCGTCGGTAACCTCGCGGCGCGGTCTTGCCAAAGGTAATACCTTTGCCGCACAGTAGACCGGTCCCTGTAACGCCCGTCACCTCACTGGAGATCTCGTGGACCCGATCCAACCGGCGTACGGCACGACCACGCTGCTGCTCATCGCAGCCGTGGCCGTCGCGGTGCTGCTGTTCCTCATCATCAAGGTGCGCCTGCACGCCTTCGTCTCGCTGGTCCTGGTCAGCGTGCTGACCGCGGTCGCCGCAGGCATCCCCGTCCCGGAGATCCCGGCAGCCCTGCTGGCCGGCTTCGGCGGCACCCTCGGCTCGGTCGCCCTGCTGGTCGGCTTCGGCGTGATGCTCGGCCGGCTGCTGGAGGTGACCGGTGGCGCCCAGGTGCTCGCCGACACCTTGATCAACCGGTTCGGTGAGCGCCGCGCGCCGCTCGCCCTCGGCGTCGCCGCGCTGTTCTTCGGCTTCCCGATCTTCTTCGACGCCGGCCTGGTCGTGTTCCTGCCGATCATCCTCACCGTGGCCCGCCGCTTCGGCGGCTCGGTGCTCTACTACGCGCTGCCGGCCGCGGGCGCCTTCGCCGCGATGCACGCCCTCGTGCCGCCGCACCCCGGCCCGGTGGCCGCCGGTGACGCGCTGAACGCCGACATCGGCACGATCCTGCTCGTCGGCCTGCCGGTCGCGATCGTCTCCTGGTACGTCGGCGTCTACCTGCTCTCCCGCGTGCTCGGAGCCCGGGTGTACGTCGAGGTGCCCGACCTGCTGTTCGGCCCGGTCAACGGCGGCGCCGACACCACCGGCACCACCGCGGCCGACCTGCCCGGCACGGCTGACGGCTCGGCCACCGGTGGCGCCGCCGTGGGCACCGCCTCCCCCGACGCCCCGCGGCCGGGCACGACCGCTCCCGGGGCCGCACCGGTGCAGACCCTGACCCGGCCCACCACCGCGCCCTCCTTCGGCGTGGTCGTGAGCCTGCTGCTGATCCCGCTGGTGCTGATCGCCGGCAACACCATCGTCACCACCCTGGTCACCTCCGGCCAGATCGACGGCGACGCCTGGTGGGTCGGCTACGTGCAGCTGGTCGGCACCACCTCGATCGCCCTGCTCATCGCCCTGCTGGCCGCGATCGCCGTGCTCGGCGGCCGCGGCCGTTCCTTCGCGGACACCGGACGGATCCTCGACGAGGCGCTCGCGCCGATCTGCTCGATCATCCTGATCACCGGCGCCGGCGGCATGTTCGGCGGCATCCTGCGGGCGAGCGGCATCGGCGAGTCGCTGACCTCGTCGCTCTCCGGCCTGGGCCTCCCGCTGCTGCTGCAGGCCTTCGTGATCGCGACGATCCTGCGGGTGGCGCAGGGCTCGGCGACGGTCGCGCTGACCACCACCGCCGGACTCATCGCCGCGCAGGCCACCTCGGCCGGCTACGGCAACTTCCAGCTGGCCCTGCTCGTGGTCGCGATCGCCGCCGGCGCCACCGTGCTCTCGCACGTCAACGACTCCGGGTTCTGGCTGGTCAGCCGGTTCTTCGGGATGGACGAGAAGACCACGCTGAAGACCTGGACGGTCATGGAGACCACGCTGGGGCTCTCGGCGTTCGTGATCGCCTCGTTGCTCTGGACGGTCGCGTGACGCAGAGCGCGCGGGGACGTGGCGGCCGGGCAGCTCAGCCCGCCGCCGCGTCCCCCGGCTCGTCCCGGCCGGCGAGCTGCTCACGGCTCAGCTCCGCGATGCCGCTGACCACCTCGAGGCAGATCGTGGTCATCGCGGAGCGGGCCACCTCCGCCTCACCGTGCGCCACCGCGTCCGCGACCATCGCGTGCAGCCGGCGGGCCTCCGGCTTCGGCGTCGGCGGCATCAGGTCATGATCGGTCCGGCCCCGCAGGACCTCCTCCACCACGTCGCCGAGAGCGGCGAACATCGCGTTGCCGGAGGCGCTGAGCAGCAGCCGGTGGAAGGCGACGTCGTGCTCCAGGAACGTGCGCAGGTCTCCCGCCGCGCCGGTGGTCTCGAGCTCGCCGGCGAGCCGCACCACCTCCGCCCGGGTGGCGTCGTCGGCCCGCACCGCGGCCAGCGCGGCCGCCGCCGGCTCCACGGCGGCGCGCAGCTGCGTGAGCTCGCCGAGGTGAGCGCGCCGGGCCGGGCCGTCGAGGCGCCAGCGGATCACCGCCGGGTCGAAGGCGTCCCACTGCTCCTGCGGCAGCACGCGGATCCCGGTGCGCCGGCGGCTCTCCACCAGGCCCATCGACACCAGCACCTGCACGACCTCGCGGGCGATCGTCCGCGACACCCCGAACTCCTCGCCGAGCCACTCCAGCGTGATCCTCGACCCCACCGGCAGGGTGCCGTCGACGATCCGGGGACCCAGCTCGGCGAGCACGCCCCGGTACACGGTGGACATGGCGTGCAGCCTAGCCACCGGCCCCCACACCCCCAGGAGCAGCAGTGACCGCGACCCCCCAGGCCGAGCCGACGACGAACCCGGGAGCCCCCTCCGATCCCCGGGTGATCGTGGTCATGGGCGTCTCCGGCACCGGCAAGACCTCGGTCGGCGAACGCATAGCGGACCGGCTCGGGCTGGACTTCGTCGAGGGCGACTCGCACCACCCCCAGGTCAACATCGACAAGATGACGGCCGGCACGCCCCTCACCGACGAGGACCGGATGCCGTGGCTGCGGACGCTGGCAGCGCTCGTCGGCGAGCGGTACGCCGACGGCCGCTCGACGGTGCTCACCTGCTCGGCGTTGCGGCGCGGCTACCGGGACGTGCTGCGCACCGGCGTACCTCGCGGGAAGATGTTCTTCGTGCACCTGCACGCCCCGTTCGCGGTGCTCGAGCAGCGGATGACCCAGCGCACCAAGCACTTCATGCCGACCTCGCTGCTGCAGTCCCAGGTGGACACCCTCGAGCCGCTGGAGGCCGACGAGCCCGGTGTGGTCGTCGACGTCACGCCCGGGCTCGACGAGGTCGTCCGGGCGGCGCTGGCCGCGCTGGAGCCAGCCGAGCCCCGCGCCTGAGCCCCGGCGGTGCCGGCGCACGGGCGGCCGGCGCCCGGAAACCCGGATGCGGCCGCGTCCCCGGGCTGGGATGCTGCGCGCCATGACCGCCCACCCGCCGTCCGACGTGCTGCCGGTCCTGGAGCGCTACTACGACGCCGCACCGCGTCCGTCCGCGACCACCGAGGAGATCGGCCCGTTCACGCTGTTCCTCCGCGCGTCGACGGACGGCTGGCCCTACTACGCGCGGCCGCGCCTCGGCCTCACCGGCGAGACCACCGCGGACGACGTACGCCGGGTCCGGCAGCGGCAGCGTGAGCTCGGCGTCCCGGAGACCTTCGAGTGGGTCGAGGAGACCACGCCGTCGCTGTCGGCCGCCGCGGACGGAGCCGGACTGGCGGTGACCCGGTGCCCGCTGCTCGCGCTGCCGGCCGGGGCCGCCCCGATCACGGCCTCCACCCCGGCCGCGCGGGTGGAGCTGCTCGGCCCCGAGGACGTGGCGCTCTCGACGGTCCAGGGGGCCGTCCACGCCGGCTTCGACGGCACCGACGAGGTGTCGCCCCGGCCGGCGGAGCACCAGCGCGAGCTGATGCGCCGGGGGCTGCTCGCGGTGGCCGCGGCGTACGACGAGCACGGGGAGGTGGTGGGCGGCGGCTCCCACGGGCCCCGCGGCGACACCACCGAGCTCACCGGCATCGCCGTGCTCCGGCGGGCCCGCCGGCAGGGCGTCGGCGCGGCGCTCACCGCCGCGCTGGTCGCGGACGCGCACGCCCGCGACGTCACGACGGTGTTCCTCTCCGCGCAGGACGACGCCGTGGCAAGGGTGTACGAGCGGGTCGGGTTCGTCCGGGTCGGCACGGCCTGCCTCGGGGAGCCGGCATGAGCCCGTCGCCGGAGATTCGTGAGGCCACCGGGGAGGACTGGCCGCTGTGGCGCGAGCTGCGGCTGCGGGCGCTGGGCGAGTCCCCGGGCGCCTTCGGCTCGACCTACGAGCGCGAGCTCGCCTTCACCGAGGCCGCCTGGCGGGGCCGGCTCGACGGCGTGGCCGGCCCCGCGGTGCTGGCGACGATCGGCTCCCGGACGGTCGGCATGGGTGCCGGCTTCAGGGACCTGCCGGGGTGGCTGCACGTGGTGGCGATGTGGACCGAGCCGGAGCTGCGCGGTGCCGGCGTGGGTACGGCGGTCCTCGCCTGGCTGGCCGACTGGGCGGACCGCAACCAGCTGCGGCTGCACCTCGACGTCGCGCAGAGCAACCCGCGGGCACGACAGGTCTACGAGCGCGCCGGCTTCGTCGCGACCGGCGAGATCCGGCCGCTGCGCGACGGCGCTGCCGAGCAGGTGGAGCGGCTGGTCCTGGCGCGGTCGCGGCGATGACCTGATCTGCACAGGTCGTGCGGAGCAGGTGACGAGAAAGCGCGGCCCGGGTTAGCGTGCCGAGGTGAGACGCGCCCCGCACGAGAACGTCGCGACAGTGCTGGTCGCGCCGCGCGTGCTCGCCGACGTGGAGCTCGAGCTGATGGCCCTGGACCTGCGGGTGTGGCCGGTGAGCACCGCGCCGATCTGCGCCGACGGGCCGCGGACGGCGTTCCAGATCCGGCACCGGCTGCTCCTGCAGCACCGCGGGGACTGGGCGGTGGCCGCCGACTGGACGCCGGTGTGGATCGGCTTCGGTCCCTCCTGGCGCGACGGCGCCGAGCCGCTGCCCTGGTCGGCGCACGCCGCGCTGTGGCAGGCGCTCGACGCGCACGCCGAGCACGTCCGCTTCCACCGCAGGCTCGGCGGCGTCCCCCGGCTGCCGTTGCCGCAGGGCGTCCACCCCTGACAAAGCCCCGATATCTCTCTCAGCGCGCATACATGAATTCGGCGTCATTCCGGTACGACACGGTCAAACTCGGGACCGGAATTGATTAGCCGGTTTGCCCGGCGGGTACCGACCGTTCCGTAGGCAGCGGGCCGTCCCCGAGACCCCCGGGAGGGCCCGTCGCCGGACCGCAGGAGGCACGGGCTCATCTGCACGGACTCCCGTCGGTCGCTTGTCCGTCGAGAGCCGGAAAGAAGGACTGAGGACGTGGCCAGGACTGTGGTGGTGCTCTGTGACGTGCACCTGGAGCAAGGGCGTCGGGTGAAGGCAGAGGAGCTGCCGCCGGTCGCCATCGAGGACAAGGGTCCGCGCGTGCTGGCGCTGTGCGCCGCCTGCCGGCGGGACTATTACGACCCGTTCAAGCAGCTCGTCGAGGACCTCGCGCAGGAGCTTCCCGAGCAGGACGCTCCGCTGAGCGGGCCAGGAGACGAGCAGGAAGGCGAGTCGGGCGACGAGCAGGAAGGCGAGTCGGGCGACGAGACCGAACAGCAGGAGCCCGAGGAGGACGAGCCCCAGCGCGAGGACCCCGAGCGAGTCATCGCCGAGTCTCCCGCGATGCAGGTGGTGCCGGACGAGCCGGACACGGCCCGCTGGGACTGCCCGATGGACGACTGCGACAAGTCCTACTCGGCCTCCGGTGAGAACCGGGCCGAGGACCTGAAGCGGCTGGGCAACCTGCACCTGTCCACGGGGCACCACCTCGACAAGGCGGCCCGGCAGGAGCTGCTCTCGGCCTGAGTGCCTCGGACGGAGAGCAGCACCGGGCCGGGGCCCGAGGATGCGCACGGTCCCCGCGGGGGTGCGCATCCTCGGCAGCAACCGAGGCTCAGCCGGCGACGCGCTTCTTGAACGCCGTGCCTGCCTTGAAGCCCGGAACCGACGTCGCGGCGATGTCGATCGACTCACCGGTCTGCGGGTTGCGGCCGGTGCGAGCACTGCGCTCGCGCTTCTCGAACGTGCCGAAGTCCGGGACCGTGACCTTGTCGCCGTTGGCGACCGACTCGGTGATGGCCTCCACGAGCGCCGAGAGCGCGCGCTCTGCGTCGGCGTTGCTCAGGCTGGACTTGTCGGCGATCTTCTCCACGAGGTCGCGCTTGTTCATATCTCTCCTTGAGGTGAGGCAACGTTCTGGCTGTGCCGCCGGACGGACGTGTCCGGTGGCCGCTGCGGCAGCCTAGACGACGCGGTGCCGCAATCGTGCCCGCCGGAGTGCCCGGAACCCGAGGTATCAGTCCGCGGAACCACCGTCGGGCCGGGCCGGGCGGCCCGGCGTCAGGCGCGGTTGACCGCCGAGATGACCGCCTTCAGCGAGGCGGTGACGATGTTGGCGTCCAGCCCGACCCCCCACAGCAGCTGGTCGCCGACCGTGCACTCGACGTACGCCGCGGCGATCGCGTCGCCGCCCGAGGACAGCGCGTGCTCGTGGTAGTCGAGGACCCGGACGTCGCCACGCTCGGCGAACATCGGGTTGTCCCGGAGCTGCTCGTCCTCGGTGAGCTGGTTCAGCGCGCTCACGAAGGCCGCGATCGGGCCGTTGCCGGTGCCTTCGAGGGACCGGAGCTCGCCGTCGACGTACACGTTGACGTTGAGGGCGTCCTTCTCCCCCGCCGCCGAGGACGTGTGCACGGAGTTCAGCTTCAGCGGCGCCTCGCGGTCGAGGTACTCCGAGCGGAACGAGGCCCAGATGTCGTCGGGCGACATCTCGGTGCCGGAGTCGTCGGTGTGCTTCTGCACCACGCGGCTGAACTCGATCTGCAGCCGGCGCGGCAGCTCGAGCTTGTGCTCGGCCTTGAGGATGTAGGCCACGCCGCCCTTGCCCGACTGGCTGTTGACCCGGATGACCGCCTCGTAGGAGCGACCGACGTCCTTGGGGTCGATCGGGAGGTACGGCGCCTCCCAGTCCATCTCGCCGACCGGCCGGCCGGCTTCGTCGGCGGCCCGCTCGAGCGCCTCGAGACCCTTCTTGATCGCGTCCTGGTGGGACCCGGAGAAGGCGGTGTAGACGAGGTCGCCGGCGTAGGGGTGCCGCGGGTGCACCGGCAGCTGCGTGCAGTACTCGACGGTGCGGCGGACCTCGTCGATGTCGGAGAAGTCGATCTGCGGGTCGATCCCCTGGCTGAACAGGTTCATCCCCAGCGTCACCAGGCAGACGTTGCCGGTGCGCTCGCCGTGCCCGAACAGGCACCCCTCGACCCGGTCGGCACCGGCCATCAGCGCCAGCTCGGTGGCGGCGACCGCCGTACCGCGGTCGTTGTGCGGGTGCAGCGAGATGACGCTGTGCTCGCGCCGGGTGAGCTGACGCGAGAACCACTCGATCTGGTCGGCGTAGACGTTCGGCGTGGACATCTCCACGGTCGCCGGGAGGTTCAGGATGATCTCGCGACCGGGGCCGGGCTGCCAGACGTCGGAGACGGCCTCGCAGACGTCGACGGCGAAGTCCAGCTCGGTGCCGGTGAAGATCTCCGGGGAGTACTGGTAGCCGAAGTCGGTGCCGCCGAGCAGCTCCTCGGCGTACTTCATGACGATCTCGGTCCCCCGCACAGCGATCGAGCGGCACTCGTTCTTGTCCACCCCGAACACCACGCGCCTGAACAGCGGCGCGGTGGCGTTGTAGAGGTGCAGGTTGGCGTGGGCGGTGCCGACCAGCGACTGCACGGTGCGCTCGATGAGGTCTTCGCGCGCCTGGGTCAGCACCGAGATGGTCACGTCGTCGGGGATCTTGTCGCCCTCGACCAGCTGGCGGACGAAGTCGAAGTCGGTCTGGCTGGCGCTCGGGAAGCCGACCTCGATCTCCTTGTAGCCCATCCGGACGAGCAGCTCGAACATCGCCATCTTGCGGGCGGGGCTCATCGGGTCGATCAGCGCCTGGTTGCCGTCCCGCAGGTCGGTGGAGAGCCAGCGCGGGGTGGCGGCCACGGTCCGGGACGGCCAGGTGCGGTCGGGGAGGTCGATCGGCGGGAAGGCGCGGTAGCGCTGGTGCGGCATCCCGCTCGGCTGCTGGGTGTTGCGCGGCCGGAAGACAGGCGAAGGTGCGAACTGATCGGTCATGGGGTGGTCCTCGTTAGGGGTCTGCGGCGGTGAGGCCAGGGGGCGCCGGGCAACAGGCGGACTCCGCAGCGAGGGGTCCGGCTCTCAGACCTCGCTACGGCACCCAAGGAGGAGGCTGCGCGCGCTCATGACCGTCCCAGCATAGGCCAGCGGGTCGGACGGGGCGATCCCGCTTCCGCGAAATGGACGTGAACCGGCGCGTGCGTCGATGACAGGATGCCGCCATGCCCAGCCTCTCGGACCTCCTCATCACGCGTATCGACCCGCTCGAGCTCGACCTGGCCACCGCTGACGGCATCGCCGAGGTGCTCACCGCCTCGAGTGCCGCAGCCGGTCTGGGGATGCCGCCGCGGTCCGGTGCCGCGGCGTTGCTGTCGCGGCAGCTGCAGAGCGACGGCACCCCGGTCGACGGGCTCTGGGTCGCCACCGTCGGCGACCGGGTCATCGGGCACCTCGACCTCGAGCTGCCCGCGCAGGAGAACACCGACAGCGCCCATCTCCGCGGCAACGTCCACCCGGAGCTGCGGGGCCACGGCGTCGGCCGGGCGCTGCTGGAGGAGGGCGTGCGCGCGGCCACGGACGCGGGCCGCGCGAAGCTCTACACCGGCGCCTTCTCCGGCGGCGACGGCATCGCCGTCCTCGAGCGGTGGGGCTTCACCGCGACGCCGGGGCGGTACGCCGTACGGCGGGTCGACCTGCACGAGGCGCCGCACGGCCTCTGGGACCGCCTGTACGACGAGGCGGCCGGCCATGCCGCGGACTACGAGCTGGTGCACCTCGTCGGCCCCACCCCGCCGGGGCAGCTCGAGCAGATGGCCACCCTGCACGAGGCGATCAACGACGCACCCGCCGACGACGAGGACGAGGAGCCCGCGCTGTTCGACGCCGAGCGGGTGCGCCGCTACGACGCTGCGATGGCCGGCCGCCGGCAGACCGTGCACCGGGTGGTGGCCGTGCACCGGTCGACCGGTGAGTGGGCCGGCCTGTCCATGCTGTGCGTCGACGAGTTCGGCCCCGGTCTCGCCTTCCAGGAGGACACCTCGGTGGTGCGGGCGCACCGTGGCCACCGGCTCGGCCTGCTGATGAAGGCGGACATGTTGCGCTGGATCAGCCGGGAACGCCCGGAGGTGGGGGCCGTCGACACCTGGAACGCCACCAGCAACCACCACATGATCGCGGTCAACGAGCGGCTGGGCGCACAGGTGGTCGCCGAGCACGTCGGCTACCGGCGCGACCTGTGAGGCGCCGGGATCCGGGGGCCCCTCGTCGTATCCTCGTGCGGTGACCGGGGTCCACCAGCTCTCCCGCGCCGACGCGCGGCGCGTCGCGGTGCAGGCCCAGCTGTTGGACGCCGAGCGGCCCGCCGACCTGCTGGGTCTGGTGCGCCACCTCACGCTGCTGCAGCTGGACCCGATCAGCGCGGTGACGCCGAGCGCCGACCTGGTGGTGTGGAGCCGCCTCGGCCCGGCGTACTCCCCGGCCGAGCTGCGCGACGCGCTCGAGCGACGCACGCTGATCGAGCTGAACGCGCTGGTCCGGCCCGCGGAGGACCTGGCGCTCTACCGCGCCGAGATGGCGCACTGGCCCGGGCAGGGCGAGCTGCGGGAGTGGCAGCACGCCAGGCGCGACTGGGTCACGGCCAACGACGGTTGCCGCCGCGACATCCTCGAGCGGCTCGAGGAGTCAGGACCGCTGACGATGCGCGAGCTGCCGGACACCTGCGCGGTCCCGTGGGGCTCGACCGGGTGGACCAACAACCGCAACGTCGAGAAGCTGCTGGTCTTCCTCGTGCAGCGCGGCGAGGTGGCGACCGCCGGACGCAAGGGGCGCGAGCGGCTGTGGGACCTGGCGCACCGGGTCTACCCCGACCACCCCGTGGTCCCGACCGACGAGGCGCTGCGGCGGCGCAACGAGCGCCGGCTGCGGGCGCTGGGCATCGCCCGGGCCCGGGCCCCGGAGGTCCCGGTCGAGCCCGTGGACGTCGGAGAGGCCGGTGAGCCGGCCGTCGTGGAGGGGGTGAAGGGCGAGTGGCGGGTCGACCCGTCCTGGCTGGACCGGCCGTTCACAGGTCGCGCCGCGCTGCTCTCGCCGTTCGACCGGCTGGTGCACGACCGCAAGCGCCTGACGGAGCTCTTCGAGTTCGACTACCAGCTCGAGATGTACAAGCCGGCGGCGAAACGGCGGTGGGGCTACTACGCGCTGCCCATCCTGTACGGCGACCGGCTGGTCGGGAAGCTCGACGCCACCGCCGACCGGAAGGCCGGCGTCCTGCGCGTCGACGCCGTCCACGAGGACGAGCCCTTCACCGCCGCGGTGTCCGCGGCGGTGTCCCGCGAGATCGAGGACCTGGCCCGCTGGCTCGAGCTCGACCTGGTCCGCGCCGTCTGAGAGCAGCCCCGACTACTCTCGTCGCCATGTCCCGGCTGCTGGTCGTCCACCACTCCCCCACCCGGTCGATGCGGACGCTGCTCGACGCGGTGCTCGGCGGTGCGCACGACGAGGCCATCGAGGGCGTCGAGGTGGTGGTCCCGCCGGCGCTGGAGGCGACCGCCGACGACGTCCTGGCCGCCGACGGCTACCTGCTCGGCACCCCGGCGAACTTCGGCTACATGAGCGGCGCGCTCAAGCACTTCTTCGACTCGACGTTCCTCCAGGTCGGCGGCGCGCTGGCCGACGACGGGTCCGCCGGTGGCCCGGCGGGCTCGTCCGCCCGCACCGCGGGTCGACCGTTCGGGCTCTACGTGCACGGCCGCTACGACACGGAGGGGGCGGTGCGGGCGGTGGTCTCGATCGTCGGAGCGCTCGGCTGGCGGCAGGCGGCCGAGGTGCTGTCCGTGATCGGAGACGTCCAGGAGCCGCAGCGGCAGGCGGCGTACGAGCTCGGCGGCACCCTCGCGGCGCTGCTCTCCGACTGACCCGGCGCCGCCACGCCGGGCCGCCGCCGCTACCGGCCAGGCCGGTCCGGCCCCGAACCGTTGGGGCCCGACCCGTCCGGCCCCGGCCCGGGCGGCCACGACCGCGGCTTCTCCAGCCGGCGCAGCGTGCCGGCGTTGCCGACGATCACGGCGACCGGCGGGATCACCGCCGCGATCACACTCATCACCACCGCGGCCGTCGTCGACCAGAACCGGACCACGTTCCACGCCAGCAGGATCAGCCCGATGCAGGTCCCCATCAGCGCGAAGTAGGCGTGCTTGCGGTCGATGTCTCGCACGCCTTCGACGGTACGCCCGGCAGCCGGGGTGGGCGACCGGCGCCGGAGGTAATCTGACCGGACCCGTCCCCCAGCGTCTCCGAGGAAACACCCCGTGCTCGCCCGTCTGCTCGTCCCCCTGCTGGCGCTGCTGGGCGCCTGCACCGCGTGCACCGGCGGGCCCGGCGCGGACCCGGTGTCCACGCAGCCGCCCGAGCCCGGCCAGTGCCGCGCCCTCGGGACCGACGACATCGCCCGGGCCGCCGACGAGAGCGACCCGGTCGACTGCGCGGACCGGCACACCGCCGAGACGTTCGCGGTGGGCAGGTTCCCCCGCTCGGTCGCCGGCGACGAGATCGACGACGCCGCCCTCGGCGCCCACCTCTTCGACGGCTGCCGGCGGAAGTTCCAGGCCTTCCTCGGCGGCGACGAGAGCGTGACGATGCGCTCCACCGTGACCTGGTCCTGGTTCCGGCCCAGCGACGCGGCCTGGGACGCCGGCGCCCGGTGGTGGCGCTGCGACGTGGTGGGCGGCGGCGAGCAGTCGGTGCGCCTGCTCGACCTGCCGGAGACCGCCAAGGGGCTGCTCCGGGGCAAGCCCGACGACCAGTGGATGGCCTGCACCGACGGGGCCGCCGTCGGTGACGCGCCGACGACCCCGTGCAGCGAGGACCACACCTGGCGGGCGGTGACCACGATCGTGCTCGGGGAGCCGGCGGACCCCTACCCCGGCGACGACCTGGTCAAGGCCCGCACCCGGGCGTTCTGCTCCGACTCGGTCGGGGCCTGGCTCGGGTACCCGGTCGACTTCGACTACGGCTTCAGCTACTTCGACCGGGTCGAGTGGGACGCCGGCAACCGCCGCTCGATCTGCTGGGCCCGGACCGACCGATGAGCGCCCGGTCGACGGTTCTCGCCAGCCTGGTCGCCGCGGTGCTGCTCGCCGGCTGTACGTCGTCGTCCGGGCCCTCCGGCTCCGGGAGCACCGCGGCCGGCGCCCCGAGCGACGTCACCTCGACCTCCTCCGACGGCACCAGCCCGGGCAGCGGGTCGAGCAGCCCGGCGGCCGGGGAGACGCCACCCCCCGCTCCCCCGGACGGCGCCTGCTACCGGCTGACCTTCGCGCAGGCGGCCGAGCCGAGCGACGACAGCTCGCCGGTGCCCTGCTCCGGCAAGCACGACACGCAGACCTTCTACGTGGGCAGCTTCGACACGGTGGTCGAAGGGCACTCGGTCGCGGTGGACTCCGACCACGTGCAGCAGCAGATCGAGAGCACCTGCCGGGAGGAGCTGGCCCGGTTCCTGGGCGGCACGACCGAGGCGCGCAGGCTGTCCCGGTTGACCGACGTCTGGTTCGCTCCGACCCTCGAGCAGGGCGACCAGGGAGCCCGGTGGTTCCGCTGCGACGTGGTCGCGCTGGCCTCCGAGGGCGGTCTGGCGTCGCTGCCGCCGCCCCGCAGGCTGCGGGGGGTCCTCGACGGAGGCGGCGCGACGCCGTACGGCCTGTGCGGCACCGCCGCCCCCGGCGACAAGGGCTTCGAGCGGGTGATCTGCTCGAAGCCGCACCGGTGGCGCGCGATCGGCACGATCCCGCTCGCCGACGCCGCCGGCTACCCGGGCCGGTCGAAGGTCAGTGCGGCCGGCGACGCACCCTGCAAGGAGCTGGCGCGGAGCCGGGCCGGGGACCCGCTGACCTTCGAGTACGGCTGGGAGTGGCCGACCCGCGACCAGTGGGAGGCCGGACGGCGCTACGGCTACTGCTGGGCCCCCGACTGAATGACTGGATGATCGTGGCTCAGAAGCCGAGCCGGCGCAGCTGCTTGGGGTCGCGCTGCCAGTCCTTCGCGATCTTCACGTGCAGGTCGAGGTAGACCGGGGTGCCGAGCAGCGCCTCGATCTGTCGCCGCGCGTCGGTGCCGACCTGACGCAGCCGGCTGCCCTGGTGGCCGATCACGATCCCCTTCTGCGAGGAGCGCTCCACGAACAGGTTCGCGTGGATGTCGAGCAGCGGCCTGTCCGCGGGCCGGTCCTCACGCAGTCTCATCTCCTCGACCACCACCGCGATGGAGTGGGGCAGCTCGTCGCGGACCCCTTCGAGCGCAGCCTCGCGGATCAGCTCGGCGACGATGGTCTCCTCCGGGGCATCGGTCAGCTCACCGTCGGGGTAGAGCGGCGGGCCCGCGGGCAACCGGGCGACCAGCAGGTCGGCCAGCAGCTGGACCTGGTCGCCCGAGACCGCCGAGACCGGCACGATCTCGGCCCACTCGGTGCCGGTGTCCCGGCCGAGCGCGTCGATGGCCAGCAGGTGCTCCGCGAGCTGCTGGGGCGTGGCAAGGTCGGTCTTGGTGGCGATCGCCATCTTCGTCGTCCGGCCCACCTTCGCCAGCTCGTTGACGATGAACCGGTCGCCGGGGCCGATCTTCTCGTTGGCCGGGAAGCAGACCGCGACGATGTCCACCTCCGCCCAAGTGGTCTTGACCAGGTCGTTGAGGCGCTCACCGAGCAGCGTGCGCGGCTTGTGCAGCCCGGGGGTGTCCACCAGGATCAGCTGCGCGTCGAGCCGGTGCACGATGCCGCGCACCGCCGTTCGCGTCGTCTGCGGCCGCGAGGACGTGATCGCGACCTTCGTGCCGACCAGGGCGTTGGTCAGCGTGGACTTGCCGGCGTTGGGACGACCGACGAAGGAGGCGAAGCCGCTCTTGAACTCAGGGATGTCCGACACCCGTGGATCATCCCACCCCGACGGGTCCACCCCGTACTCCTGCCGGCAGCCCGGGCACAAAGCCCCTGCCCGGGCGGGCGGCACGGGAGTGCCATGGGGACATGGCCACCGCGGAGGTCGGTTCTCCCCCCGTCACGTCGGGGCAGCACGAACCCGACGACTGGAAGAGGGACGAACGGCGCAGCGACTTCGTGCGTCTCGGGCTCGCGCTCGTGGTCTTCTTCCTGGCCCTGCTCGGAATCCAGCGCCACCACCTCTCGATGCTCGAGCGGGACGTGTTCCGGCTGATCAACGACCTGCCTCCGTGGTTGCTGCCGCCGCTCGAGGCGGTCATGCAGCTGGGCACCCGGTTCGCGCCCCTGGTCATCGGCGCTCTCGTGATGCTCGTCCTGCGCCGGGTCCGGCTCGGGGCCAGCATCATGCTGGCCGGCACCGTCGCGTGGCTGGTCACCCAGGAGCTCAAGATCCTCGTCGAGCGCGGCCGGCCGGCGGTGTTCCTCACCGACCTGCCGCGCGAGCTGTCCAGCGGCGGTCCCGGGTTCGTGTCCGGGCACACGGCGGTGGCGACCGCGATGGCCGCCGTCGCCGCCCCGTACCTCCCCCGGCCCTGGCGGCGGTTCGTCTGGGGACTGGCGTTCGCCGTCGGCTTCGCCCGCATCTACGCCGGGGTGCACCTTCCGCTCGACGTGGTCGGCGGCTTCGCGGTCGGCTGGTTCGTCGGGACGGCCGTGCACCTGCTCATCGGCGTGCCGCGGCCCCGTCGTACGCCGGCCGAGGTCATCGCGATGCTCGGCGACCTCGGGATCGACGTCTCCACGGTGGAGCCCGGCGATGTCTACGCCAAGGTCTCGCAGCCGTTCCTGGTCACCACCGCGAAGGGTGAGCGGCTGTTCGTGAAGGTGCTCGACCCGGACCCGCGCAGCAGCGACTGGGTGCTGCGATTCGCCCGGGTCGTCGCCTCCGGCGAGCGGAGGGGCTACTCGGCCATGACCAGCCTGCCGGCGGCCGCCGACCACGAGGCGACGGTCTGCCTGGCGGCGCGCGACGCCGGGGTCAGGGTCCCGCGGGTGATCCTCGCCCGGGGCCAGGGAGCCGGGGCCGTCGTCGTCCTCGAGCAGATCCCCGGCCACGACCTCAGTGCCCTGCCGCCCGAGGCTCTCACCGACGAGGTGCTGCAGCGGGTGTGGCGCGAGGTGGCGCAGCTGCACGAGGGCCGGATCGCCCATCGCGACCTGGTGCGCGGCAACGTGATGCTGGACGCGGCCGGCCAGGTCTGGCTCGTCGACTTCCCCGAGGCCCAGCTCGGTGCCTCCGAGACCACCCGCGACGGTGACGTCGCGGAGCTGATCGCCTCGCTGGCCGTCGCGGTGGGGGCCCACCGGGCGGTCGGCTCGGCGACGGCCGTCCTGGGGGCGCCGGCGGTGACGCAAGCGCTGCCCCGCCTGGAGCCGTTCGCGCTCTCGCCGCGCACCCGGGCCGAGCTGCGGACCCGCCCCGGCCTGCTCGACTCCGTCCGCGTCGCCTGCGGCGGTGGGCCGGAGACGACCCACGGCATGCTCACCATGCACCGGCTCTGGATCCCCGCCCTCGTGGCCGCAGCGAGCTACGTGGCGCTCCTGTGGATCGCCGGGTGGTCGGACGTGCAGGACACGGTGGCGAACCTGGGGTGGCGCTGGGTCGCCGTCTGCGGCGCGATCTTCGTCGCGGCCCCGCTGCTGACCGGCTACGCCCTGCAGCTCGGCGCGCGACGGCGGCTCGCGATCGGCCGGTCCGCGGCCGCAGGTGCCGTCGCCAACAGCGTGCAGCTGATCGCCGGCACCGCAGCACGCCGGCGCTACCTGGACGGCTACATCCGCAGCTGCGGCGCCCAGGCGACCGACGCCGACGAGACCGTGGACCTGGTCATGACCGCCGAGCTCGTGTCCCGGATGGGCATGCTCCTGGCCGGGCTGGTGATGACCTGGTGGCAGGGCGTCCCGGACCTGGAGACCGGGTTCCCCGTCCCGGCGCTGCTGCTGGTCGCGGCCGCGACCGCCGCGGTCGGCTGGCTGGCCCGCAAGGCGGTCCGGCGGACCTGGCCGCTGGCCTCCCGACGCAAGGCGGTCGCGCACGCGCTGAGCCTGACCCACACCTCCCCCGAGCGTGCGCTCTCCGTGCTCGGCGCCGTCGCCGCCGGAGAGGCCGCCCTGGTGGTGGCGCTGGCCGCGGCGCTGCGCGCCGTCGGGCCCACGCCGCCGATGTCGCACCTGCTGATCGCGCTGGGTGGGGCCCAGGTCCTGGTGGCGCTCCTGGGCGTCACCGGCCTCCCGGCGGTCATCGAGTCCGTGGCGGTCACCGTGTTCTGCGCCTTCGGGGTGCCCGCCGCCGACGCCGTGGTGGCGCTGCTCGTCTACGCGCTGTTCCGGTACTGGCTCAACGGGATCGCGAGCGCGGTGACCGCGCCCCGGCTGGCGCCGGTGCACCTGCCGGGGACGCGGCAGCCCACGCTCAGCTGAGCCAGGTCGGGCGCAGCGGGAAGTGCGCGTTGCCGTGCTCGTCGGGCTTCACCCCGAGGACCTGGTGCAGCTGGATCTCGTTGCGCTCGAAGGCGAGCCGGGAGCCCGCCATGTAGATCCCCCACACCTTGGCGGTGCCCTCGCCGACGTCGGCGACGCACTCGTCCCAGTTCTCCACCAGGTTCTCGCACCAGCCCTTGAGCGTCAGCGCGTAGTGCTCACGCAGGTTCTCCTCGTGGCGCACCTCGAGCCCGACGTCCTGCATCGTGGTGATGATCCGCCCCGAGCCGGTCAGCTCCCCGTCGGGGAACACGTAGCGGTCGATGAACGCCCCGGTGCCGCGGACATGGTTGTCGGCGCGCGTGATGCAGTGGTTGAGGATCCGCCCGCCCGGCACCAGCTTGTCGCGCAGCAGCGAGAAGTACGCCGGGTAGTTGCGCACCCCGATGTGCTCGGTCAGGCCGATCGAGCTGACCGCGTCGAAGCCGCTCTCGCTGACCTCCCGGTAGTCGCCGAAGCGGACCTCGGCGCGGTCGGCGAGCCCCTCGCGCTCGACGGCGGCCTGACCCCAGGCGGCCTGCTCCTTCGACAGCGTCACGCCGATCACCTCGACGCCGTACTCGCGGGCCGCGTGGCGGACCATCCCACCCCAGCCGCAGCCGACGTCGAGCAGACGCATGCCGGGCTTGAGGTCGAGCTTGCGGCAGACCAGGTCGTACTTGAAGGCCTGGGCCTCCTCGAGGGTCGCGCCCTCGTGCGGGAAGCACGCGCAGGTGTAGGTCATCGACGGGCCGAGCACCATCTCGTAGAACCGGTTCGAGACGTCGTAGTGGTGGTGGATCGCTTCGGCGTCGCGGGTCTTGGAGTGCCGGAACCCCTCCAGCAGCCGGCGCCAGCGCGGCAGCGCCTCCTGCGGGGGCGGCTCGGGCGGCAGCAGCTTGCCGAGGCCGATGCCGCGGGCCAGGGCGAACGCCTCCGCCGGCGACGGCATCTTGAAGCGCAGGTTGCTCTGCAGGTGCACCAGCGCGTCGTAGGGGTTCCCGGGGTGCACGCCCTCGAGGGCGATGTCGCCGGAGACGTAGGCGCGGGCCATGCCGAGGTCACCGGGGGCCGAGAGCAGGTAGGACAGCCCCCGCTCGTTGAGCAGCCGCAGGTGGATCGGGGAGTCCTGGGGTCCGGCAGTGCTGCCGTCGTACGCGGTGAACCGGAACGGGACCCCGCCGGCCATCAGCCGGGTCAGGGCCTCGCCGATCGTGACCCGGGGGGTCGTGGTGTCGGTCCGGTCCTGTCCGGCCCGGTTGAGGGTGCTGGTCATCTGCGTCCCACCGCTTTCTCGTAGAGCTCCGTCAGCCGTCCGTCCGGGTCGGTCACCTTGCGGACCCTGCGGGCGAAGGACTGGTCGTAGAGCGAGTCGAAGGTCTCTCGGTCGTAGTAGGCGTCGGAGTAGAGCGACTTGTGACCGCCGAGATCGGTCACCTCGGCCTCCACCGCCCTGTTCTTGTCCCCGTCGCGGGCGCCGGGTCCGATCGGCACCGTGCCCCAGAACCCGACGTTGACGTACGTCGCGCCGGGCTTCAGCGGGTACGACGGCCACTCCCGGGTGCTGCGCAGCGGGCAGAGCCACACCGGTCGCATCCCGACGTTCTCGTCGAACCAGGTGAGGAACTCCGCCAGCCGTTCGACCGGCACCTCGACGTCCTGGATCACCCGCTCCCGCTCCGGCAGCCCGCGGCGCCGGTCCAGGCGGGTCTTGAGCCCGTAGCGGGTCTCGAGGCCGACGAGCCTGTGGTAGACGTCGCTGCGCCGCCACCGGCGCGGCCACAGCCGCCGCACCCGGGGGTCGTGCAGGCCGAAGGCGCCCGAGCACCAGAACCAGTCGGTGTCCCAGCGCCACAGGTAGTCGTGCATGGTCAGCCGGTCCACCTCCAGCCGCTGCAGGGACCGGTAGAACGGCTCCGGGCCCGTGTAGTCGCTGGTCAGCGGCGGCGTCGCGCCGACGGGAGCGTCGTCGGCGAATCGCGCCAGCGTCAGGCAGGCCTCCGTCGGCTCGAACACCACCCCGTCGACCGCGTCGACCCGGACCCCGTCGTGCTCCCGGGCGTCGACGATCCGCGCCGTGACCCGGGCCAGCTCCTCGAGGTCGTCGAAGCGCACGTGACGCAGCTCGACGAGGTTCGGGACCCGCTCGAGCCGGATCCGCAGCCGGGTGGCGTAGCCCAGCGAGCCGTAGGAGTTGGGGAACGCGTCGAACAGGTCGTCACCGGGACGGACGGTGCGCACCTGGCCGTCGCCGGTGAGCACGTCCATCTCGAGCACCGACTCGTGCGGCAGCCCGTTGCGGAACGAGGTGGACTCGATGCCGAGGCCGCTGACGGCGCCGCCGAGGGTGATCGTGCGCAGCTGCGGGACGACGTAGGGGATGAAGCCGCGCGGCAGCGTCACGTCCACGAGGTCCTCGTAGGTGCACATTCCCTGCACGTCGGCGGTGCCGGCGAGCGGGTCGAGGTCGATCACCCCGGTCAGCCCGGAGACGTCCAGGCCGGGCGCGGTGCTCCGCGAGCGGGTGCGGAAGAGGTTCGAGGTCGACTTCGCCAGGCGGACGGGAGCGCCCGCGGGGATCGCGTCGTAGGACGCCTGCAGGCGATGCACCGCCGCGGCGTGCCGATCAGGTCCGACCAGGTCTGTCACGAACCATCAACTTACCGAGAAAAGTTGGTAGTGCCGAATTTCCCATTCCCCACTCCGAGGGCAGAACCGACGAACACGTGGCGTTCTGCCCCGGTTCGCGAGGGTCGGCGGGGGCCAAGATGACCCGTCCGGGGGCCGCAAACCGCTCAGGAGCGCACGGAGCCGACGACGGTGCCGTCCGGGGCGACGAGGTGGACCGGTACGCCGGCGCCGGCGAAGTCCCGCACCGCGCAGAGGTCCTGCTCCGCCACCGCCGACGCGTCGCCGAGCACCAGCACCGCCTCCAGCCCACGGGCTCCCGATGCCACGGCCATCGCGACCGCGACCTGCACCGCGCTGAGCCGCAGCGACGGGAGGTCGACCGTGGCCGCGGCGTAGGTGCGCCCGTCCAGGTCGCGCACCCCGGCGCCCTGCTCCGCCGAGGTCCGGGCGCGGGTGGCCCGGGCCAGCGTCACCAGCTTGAGGTCCTCGGGGTCAGTGAGCCCGGTGGTTGTGGGCTGCTCGCTCGCCGGGTTGGTCGCCATGAGGCTCAGCGTAGAGCTCCTGCTGCTCGCCGTTCTCGTCGGGCACGAGCCGGGTCAGGCGTACGGCGTTGATCCGGTTGCGCCGGCCGGAGGGCGCCTCCGCCTCGAGTCGCAGCCCATCGACCTCGACCACCGAGCCGGCGATCGGCACCCGGCCGAGGTGCTTGGCCATCAGCCCGCCGACGGTGTCGACGTCGTCGTCCTCGATGGCCACCCCGCACACGTCGTGCAGGTCGTCGACCGGGTAGCGCGAGCTGACCCGGGTGCTGCCGTCGGCCAGGTGCTCCACCTCGACGTGGGCGATGTCGTACTCGTCGGTGATCTCCCCGACGATCTCCTCGAGGACGTCCTCGATGGTGACCAGCCCCGCGGTGCCGCCGTACTCGTCGACGACGACCGCCACGTGCTTGCGCTCGGCCTGCATCTCGCGCAGCAGGGCGTCGACGGGCTTGGAGTCCGGGACGTACATCACCGGCCGCATCACCGACTCCACCCGCTCGGTCTGCTCCGCCTCGTGGCGGTCGAAGACGCGGCGGGTGAGGTCCTTGAGGTAGGCGAAGCCGACGATGTCGTCGAGGTTCTCCCCGATGACCGGGATCCGGGAGTAGCCGCTGCGCAGCGCCAGCGACATCGCCTGTCGCAGCGTCTTGTTGCGCTCGATGAAGACCACGTCGGTGCGCGGCACCATCACCTCGCGCACGATCGTGTCGCCGAGCTCGAAGACGGAGTGGATCATCTCGCGCTCGCCGGACTCGATCACGCTCGACGCCTCGGCGAGGTCAACGAGCTCCCGCAGCTCGGCCTCGGAGGCGAACGGCCCCTCGCTGAAGCCGCGGCCGGGGGTGATCGCGTTGCCGACCAGGATCAGCAGCCGGGTCAGCGGACCGAGGACGGTGGCCAGCGCCGCCAGCGGTCCGCTGGAGAGCAGGGCCACCCGCTCGGAGTGCTGACGCCCGACAGTGCGCGGGGAGACCCCGATCACCACGAACGAGACCACCAGCGAGATCCCGAGCGCGGCGAGCATCGCCAGCCAGCGGCCGCTCGTGGTCTCCGGGCCGGACTCGGCGCCGCCGCGCTGCACGATCAGGTCGAGCATCACGACGGTGACCATCACGATCGCGGCGATCTCGCAGAGCATGCGCAGCAGCAGCGCGGTGTTGAGGTAGCGCGGCAGGTCCTCGACGATCACCAGCAGCCGGCGCGAGCCGGGCCGGCCCTGAGCGCCGATCTCCTCGGCGCGGGCCTTCGAGAACGACGACAGCGCGGCGTCGGCGCTGCTGAACAGCCCGGCGACGAGGACCAGCACGCCGGCCAGCACCAGCAGCCAGACGTCGACGGCGCTCACCGCTCACCGTCCGGGACGTCGCCCGGCAGCTCCTCGCCGGTGCGGGCGGCCTGCCACTCGGCGAGCAGCCGGGCCTGGAGGCCGAACATCTCCGCGTGCTCCTCGGGCTCGGCGTGGTCGTAGCCGAGCAGGTGCAGGATGCCGTGCACCGTCAGCAGGTCGACCTCGTCGTCGGTGGAGTAGCCGGGCTGCCCCTTGCCGCGGGCCTCGTCCGCCTGCCGGGCGGCGACGGTGTGGCAGAGCACCAGGTCGCCGAGGACACCCTCCTCGGGGTCCTCGTTGACCAGCCCCGGGCGCAGCTCGTCCATCGGGAAGGCCAGGACGTCGGTCGGGCCGTCCTTGCCCATCCAGCGCCCGTTGAGCTCGGCGATGGTGGGCTCGTCGACCAGCTTGAGGCACAGCTCGGCCTGCGGGTGCACCCGCATCCGGTCCATGACGAACCGGGCCAGCCGGGCCAGCTCGGCCAACCGGTCGGGGTCGACGTCGGCGCCGGACTCGTCGAGGATCTCGATGCTCACCGGGTGCTCGTCGGCAGGCTCGATCGGGTCTTGCTGCGGCTCGGGTGGGGGCTCACTGGGACTCACTGGGGCTCACTGGGGGACTCGCTCGGGTCGGGGGTGGGTCGGCCGCTCGACGCGTCACCGGGTGGCGCGCGGGCGCCGGTCCGGCTCGGCCGGCTCCTGGCGCTGCGCCTCGAAGGCGTCGTACGCCGCGACGATGTGCCCGACCAGCCGGTGGCGCACGACGTCGTGGCTGGTCAGCCGGTTGAACGAGACGTCCTCGATCCCGTCGAGGATGCCCTCGACGATCCGCAGGCCGCTCTTGGTGCCCGAGGGGAGGTCGACCTGCGTGACGTCGCCGGTGACCACCATCTTGGAGCCGAAGCCGAGGCGGGTCAGGAACATCTTCATCTGCTCCGGCGAGGTGTTCTGCGCCTCGTCGAGGATGATGAACGCGTCGTTGAGGGTCCGGCCGCGCATGTAGGCCAACGGCGCCACCTCGATGGTCCCGGCGGCCAGCAGCTTGGGGATCGTCTCGGGGTCGAGCATGTCGTGGAGCGCGTCGTACAACGGGCGCAGGTAGGGGTCGATCTTCTCGCTGAGCGTGCCCGGCAGGAACCCGAGCCGCTCCCCCGCCTCGACGGCCGGCCGGGTCAGGATGATCCGGTTGACGTTCTTGTTCTGCAGCGCCTGCACCGCCTTGGCCATGGCCAGGTAGGTCTTGCCGGTGCCGGCCGGGCCGATGCCGAACACGATCGTGTGCTTGTCGATCGCGTCGACGTAGCGCTTCTGGTTCAGCGTCTTGGGACGGATCGTGCGGCCCCGGTTGGACAGGATGTTCAGGCTCAGCACGTCGGCGGGCCGCTCGTGGGTCTCTGTGCGGAGGATGCCGATGGCGCGCTCGACGGTCTCGGGAGTGATCCCCTGACCGGTGCGGATGATCGTCACGAGCTCGTCGAGGAGCCGCTCGACGAGGGCGACCTCCGCGGACTCGCCGCGCAGGGTGACCTCGTTGCCGCGGACGTGGATGTCGGCCTTGAAGGCCTTCTCGATGAGGTCGAGGTGCTCGTCGCCCGGTCCGAGCAGCGACACCATCGGGACGCTGGCCGGCACGACGACGGTGTGCTGGGGTGTGTCGATCTCTGTCATAGGTGGCGGTGCGGCCGCCCTCCTGTCATGGATGCACGCGCTGACGTCCTCATGCTACGGGAGCCGCCCCCATCGCGCCTCAGGTGTTTCCCGACGAGCGGAGCCTCCACGTCGCGAGACCCGCTCACGGCCGGGTGACCATCAGCAGGCCGAGGCACATCTCGTCGGTGGTCCCCTCGCCCCAGACCACCCAGCGTTCCGGCTGGCCCTCGAAGGCGGGCAGCAGGTCGCGCAGGCCCTGGTCGTGCTCGCAGGTGACCCGCACCGTGTCGCCCGCGCGCAACCGGACCGGGTCGATCGTCGTGGCGCCCTGGTCGTCGAAGTTCCACACCGGGATGTCGAGGACCGTCCGGGCCCGGGGCGTGCCCGGGTCCACCTCGATGGTGATCCGGCGCCCGAGCAGGTGCATGTGGCCCGCGACCGCGCGGATCGTGGCCGGACGAGACAGCTCGCGGTCGCAGCTCTGCCGCGGCCCGGGCGCGGCGGACCCGCAGAGCAGGTGCAGGTAGTCGGCGAGCCGACCGGCCTGGCCGAACCGCCGCGTCACGTCCCGGACGGCCTTGTCCCGGTCGCACAGCGGGCTCGAGCCGTGCCCCGGCCGGCACGGCAGCTCCACCGGCGCGGGCAGCAGCACCGTCTGCAGCCGGGCGAGGCCGGCCTCCGACGGCGCGAGACGGAGCCGGACGGCGCTCACGTCGGGCCGGGTCCCGGCCAGCAGGTTGTAGTGCACCTGCATGACCACCCGCGAGCCCTCCTGCAGCGGGATCCCGACGTCGTCGGCCATCACGGACTCGCCGCTGCCCGGGGCCCAGGCACCGATCCACGGCGCGTCGTCGAGCGAGGCACCGTCGTCGAGCCCGGAGCCGCCGAAGCAGGTCCAGCCGGGACCGTCCTCTCCCGCGTCCCGCGCCTCCGCGGCCGCGACCGAGCCCGGCGGGACCCGGAACAGGATCACGTGGTGCACCTGGTCGGGACTGCCGGGGAGCACGTCGGTCCCGGTGAGGAACGCGTCCCGGTCGAGCCGCGGGTCGAGCAGGAAGCAGCGGTAGTCGTCGGTGCCGGTGCCGTAGGGCGCGCTCGGGGTGTACGCCGCCGGCATCGCCAGCCGGTCGAACCGCTCCCCCGGCCGGAGGTCCTGCTGCCCGGCCCGGGCGCCGTCGCCCCCGCCGGCCGCTGCGCTGCCGGCCGGCTCGGGGCCGTCGCCGGACACGGTCGCGTCCGGGGCACCCCGGCCGGCGGGAGGCGCGGACGGCGTACCGCCGCAGGAAGCCAGCAGCAGCGCCGCCGCCACGATTCCGACCCAGCCGACCCGGCCGAGCCGACCGGTGGCCGGTCGCGCCGACGAGGACACCCCGGTCACGGCCCGCTCACCCCGGCGGCCACGTCATCGGCCGGCCGCCGAGGACGTGCAGGTGCGCGTGGAAGACCGTCTGGTGGGCGGCCGCGCCGGTGTTGAAGACCAGCCGGTAGCCCTCCAGCCCGTCCAGCTCGGCCACCGCGGCGGCTGCCCGGGTGAGCTCGAGGAAGGTCTCCGGCTCGGCCTCGACCAGCTCGGCGGCGTTCTCGTAGTGGCTGCGCGGCACCACCAGGACGTGCGTCGGCGCCTGCGGCGCGACGTCGCGGAAGGCCAGCGTCGTCTTCGTCTCGTGCACCACCGTCGCCGGGATCTCCCCGGCGACGATCTTGCAGAACAGGCAGTCGCTCGGTGCGGTCGGCATGTCGTCAGGGTAGTCGCGGCTCCGGCGCGTCCCGCGGTAAACCGAAGGTCCGGCCCGCGCGTGCAACTAGCGTGACCATGGACCTGCTCCTGCGACCTCGACCTGGGGGTGCGATGACGACCGCCCGTCCCACCTGGGACGCCGACACGGCCGTCGAGGAGCTGTACGCCGGGCACTACCGCCAGCTGGTCCGCCTCTCGGTGCTGCTGGTCCGCGACCGGGAGACCGCCGAGGAGGTCGTCCAGGACGCCTTCGTGGCGATGCACGGCCGCTGGCGCTCGCTGCGGGAGCCGGACAAGGCGCTGGCCTACCTGCGCCAGGCCGTGGTGAACAGGTCCCGCTCGGTGCTGCGCCGCCGGGTGGTCGCGTCCCGCTACGTCCCGCCGGTGCGGCCGGACGGCTCGGGCGCGGACGCCGACGTGCTGGTCGCCGAGCGCCGGACCGAGGTCCTCGACGCGCTCCGGGCGCTCCCGGACCGGCAGCGCGAGGTGCTCGCGCTGCGCTACTACCTCGACCTGAGCGAGGCGCAGATCGCCGAGACCCTCGGGATCAGCCGCGGCGCGGTCAAGAGCCACGCCTCCCGCGGCGCCGCCGCGCTGCGCCCCCTGCTGAAGGACCTGCCATGACCTCCCCTCCCGACGACCGGCCCGACCAGCCCGATCAGCCCGACGACCAGCCCGAGGACCGGCTCCACGAGCTGTTCGAGAGCGCCGTCGCCGACGTCGAGCCGCGTCACGGCCTCGACGCCATCCAGTCCCGAACGAAGGTGACCCACATGTCCGCACGCCCCTGGTACCTCGGTGCCGCCGCAGCCGTCGTCGCGACCGCCGCCACGATCGTCGCGGTCACCGTGATCGGCAACGACGGGGGTACGCCGTCGTCCGGGCCGGCCCCGGCCGGCAGCGCATCGGTCTCGGTCAGCCCGAGCGAGCCGACCCGCGAGGCCTCCGCCTCGCCCGCCGTCCCCTCGGTGGAGCCGTCCCCGTCGGCCTCTCAGAGCGCCGAGCAGCCGGGCGGCACCGTCGCGGTCCCGGTCTACTACCTCGGGGAGACCGGCCGCGGACCCCGGCTCTACCGCGAGTTCCATCCCGGCTCGGCGACCGACGCCCTGCAGGCGGCGCTCGACCAGGCGGTCGGCCAGGCTCCCGAGGACCCGGACTACTTCACCCCGTGGCCGAGCGGCACCACGGTCGACGGTTCCTTCGACGGCACCGGCGCCGACGGCGAGATCGCCATCACGGTGACCAGCCCCACCGGCACCTCGCTGCACGACCGGCCGACCGGCATGGATGCGCAGACCGCCGAGATGGCGGTGCAGCAGCTCGTCTACACCGCCCAGGCCGCCGTGGGGGGCACGAACCCGGTGCAGTTCCTCCTCGACGGCAGCCGCACCGACACGCTGCTCGGGGTGCCGGTCTCCGAGCCGCTGGCTCGCGGCGAGGCGACCTCGACCCTGGCGCTGGTCTGGATTATCGCTCCGGAGCAGGGCGCGCAGGTCTCCAGCCCGTTCACCGTCAAGGGCATCGGCGCCTTCTTCGAGGCCAACGTCACCTGGAAGCTCCTCGCCGCCGACACCGGCAAGGTGGTGAAGTCCGGCTTCGCGATGGCCGAGGAGTGCTGCCGGATGGCGCCGTACTCGTTCCAGGTCTCGGCGCCGCCGGGCGACTACACGCTGCTGGTGAGCGACGAGGACGCCTCGGGCGGCGAGGGCCCGCAGCCGTTCCAGGACACCAAGCAGGTCACGATCACCCGGTGACCGGGGCGACCCGGGGCGACCCGGTCCCGGTCCACCGAGGAATAGCCGGACCGCTCCCCCGGGTTGTCGCCCCATGACCACCATCGGACTCATCGGCGCAGGGAACATCGGCACGGCGGTCGCGGAGCTCGCCGTCAAGAACGGCTTCGACGTCGTGCTCAGCAACTCCCGCGGCCCGGACACGCTCACCGACCTCGTCTCCCGCCTCGGCGAGCACGCCCGGGCCGGCACGGTGCAGGAGGCGGCGGCCCAGGGTGACCTCGTCGTCGTGACCATCCCGCTGCACGCCTACCGGGACGTGCCGGTCGAGCCGCTCGCCGGCAAGATCGTCATCGACACCAACAACTACTACCCCGAGCGCGACGGCCGCATCGACCGGCTCGAGGACGGCTCCGCGACCTCCTCCGAGCTGCTCCAGGAGCACCTGCCGACCTCGCGGGTCGTCAAGGCGTTCAACCACATCATGGCCTCGCACCTCTCCTCCCAGGACCAGCCGGCCGGCACCCCGGACCGCCGCGCACTCGCGATCGCCGGCGACGACCCGGACGCGAAGAAGATGGTCACGGAGCTGCTCGACACGCTCGGCTACGACACCGTCGACGCCGGCACCCTGGCCGAGAGCTGGCGCTTCGAGCCGGACACCCCCGGCTACGGCCCGCGGCTGGACCGCGCCGGCATGGAGTCGGCCCTCGCCTCGGCAGCACGGCGGCCCGCGGCCTCCTGAGCCACCCGGAGGTTCCGGGGCTCAGCGCCAGCGGGTCCGGGCCAGCAGCGCCGCGGTGGCGGCCACCCCGGCCGTGGAGGTGCGCAGCACCGAGGAGCCGAGGCGCACCGCCTCGGCTCCGACCGCGGCGAACGCGGCGAGCTCGTCCTCGGTGATCCCGCCCTCGGGTCCGACCACGATGACGATCTCGCCGCGGCCGGGCACCGGCAGGTCCGCCAGCGGACCCGAGGCCGCCTCGTGCAGCACCACCGGCACCGAGGCGTGCCGCAGCAGCTCGACGACCTCCTCGGTGCCGACCATCTCGGAGACGTCGGGGAACCACGGCCGACGGGCCTGCTTCGCGGCCTCGCGGGCCGTCGAGCGCCACTTCGCCAGCGATTTGACCACCCGGTCCCCGCGCCAGACCGCGACCGACCGGGCGGCGGCCCACGGCACGATCAGGTCGACGCCCACCTCGGTGAGCATCTCGACCGCCAGCTCGCCCCGGTCACCCTTGGGGATGGCCTGCACGACCACGACCCGCGGCAGCTCGGGCTCGGTCCAGGTGGAGGAGTCGACGGTGGCGGTCAGGGCCGCCTTCGCGGTCGAGGTCACGGTGGCCACCACCGTCGTACCCGCCCCGTCGGTCAGCGCCAGCTGCTCACCGACCCGGAGCCTCTTCACGACGACCGCGTGCCGGCCCTCGTCC
This sequence comes from Nocardioides mesophilus, assembly GCF_014395785.1. Classification (GTDB taxonomy): domain Bacteria; phylum Actinomycetota; class Actinomycetes; order Propionibacteriales; family Nocardioidaceae; genus Nocardioides_B; species Nocardioides_B mesophilus. Next base: position 525,431 of record NZ_CP060713.1, read on the forward strand.
CCGTCGAGCTCGACCCGGTCGCTCTCGACGAGGCCGGCGACCCCCTGGTGGTGGAAGAACGGCAGGCTCATCAGCGCGGGCCGAAGGCCTCTCGCAGCCGGTCGAACATCGAGCGTGAGTGGCCGGCCGTGTGCAGGTGACCGTCGGGCGACTCCTCGCCGCGCAGCCCGGCCAGCTCGCGCAGCAGCTCCTGCTGCCGGTCGTCGAGCCGGGTGGGCGTCTCGACGACGACCTTGACCACGATGTCGCCGCGGCCGGTGCCGCGCAGCGACGGGACGCCGTGCCCGCCGAGCACCATCTCGGTCCCCGACTGCGTGCCGGGCTTGATCTCGACGGTGACCGCGGTCTCCAGGTCGCTGCCGGACTCCTCGCTGTCGGCGTCGACGAGGTCCGCCTCGAGCAGCGGCAGGTCGATCGTCGTGCCGAGCGCCGCGGCGGTCATCGGCACCGTCACCGTGCAGAGCAGGTCCGAGCCGTGCCGCACGAAGACCGGGTGCTCGCTGACGTGGATCTCGACGTACAGATCGCCCGCCGGGCCGCCACCGGGTCCGACCTCGCCCTGCCCGGAGAGCTGGACCCGGGTGCCGGTGTCGACGCCGGCCGGGATCTTCACCGTCAGCGTGCGACGCGAGCGGACCCGGCCGTCGCCGGAGCACTCGCGGCACGGCTCGGGGATGATCGAGCCGTAGCCGCGGCAGGCCGCGCACGGCCGCATCGTCCGGATCTCGCCGAGGAACGAGCGCTGCACGTGGATGGTCTCGCCCCGGCCGCCGCAGGTCTCGCAGGTGGTGGGCGAGGAGCCGGGCGCGGCGCCGCTGCCGCTGCACAACGGGCAGAGCACCGCGGTGTCGACCTTGAGCTCGCGGGTGGTGCCGAACGCCGCGCCGGCGAGGTCGACCTCGAGCCGGATCAGCGCGTCCTGGCCGCGGCGGGTGCGCGGCCGGGGACCGCGACCGCCGCCCGCGGCGCCGGCTCCCCCGCCGCCGCCGAAGAACGCGTCCATGATATCGGTGAACGAGAACCCCGCGCCGGCACCGGCGAAGCCGCCGGCTCCGCCGCTGAACGGGTCACCACCGAGGTCGTACATCCGCCGCTTCTCCGGGTCGGAGAGCACCTCGTAGGCGCGCGTCACGTCCTTGAAGCGCTCCTGGGTCTCCGGGTCCGGGTTCACGTCGGGGTGCAGCTGGCGGGCCAGCTTGCGGTACGCCTTCTTGATGGAGTCCCCGTCGGCATCACGGGAGACGCCGAGGGTCTCGTAGAGGTCACTCGACATGCTGTGGGGTTCCCTGCTTCCTATTCGTCGAGGATCCGGCTGACGTAGCGCGCCACCGCGCGCACCGCCGCCATCGTTCCGGGGTAGTCCATGCGGGTCGGTCCCACGATGCCGAGCGCGGCCAGCGCCTCGTCCCCGGGTCCGTAGCCGGTGGCGACCACGGAGGTCGTCGCGAGCTCCTGGTAGGGACCCTCGTGACCGATCCGGACGGTCACCGTGGAGGACGAGGTGGCCTCGCCGAGCAGCTTGAGCAGCACGACGTGCTCCTCGAGCGCCTCGAGCATCGGCTTGATGCTGTGGTCGAAGCCGTCGCCGAACCGGGCCAGGTTGGCGGTGCCGCCGACGGCGACCCGCTGGTCCGAGCGGTGGTCCGACATCGCCTCCACCAGCGAGGCGACCAGCGCCGCCACCGGTGCCCGGCTGCCCCGCTCGAACTCCTCCGGCAGCTGCACGAGCTTGTCGGAGGCGTCGGCCAGCCGCTCCCCGATCACCGCGCGGTTCAGCCGCGTGCGGAGGTCGGCGACATCGTCGTCGGCGAGCGCCGCGGGGAGCTCGACCACCCGCTGCTCCACCCGGCCGGTGGACAGGATCAGCACCAGCAGCAGCCGGGTGCCGGTCAGCGGCACGACCTCGACGTGGCGGACCGTCGAGCGCGAGAGCGTGGGGTACTGCACCACCGCGACCTGGCGGGTCAGCTGGGCCAGCAACCGGACGCTTCGCTGCACGACGTCGTCGAGGTCGATCGCACCCTCGAGCAGCGTCGCGATCGCCCGCTTCTCAGCAGCCGAGAGCGGCTTGACCGCGCTGAGCCGGTCCACGAACAGCCGGTAGCCCTTGTCGGTCGGGATCCGGCCGGCGCTGGTGTGCGGCTGGGTGATGAACCCCTCCTCCTCCAGCGCGGCCATGTCGTTGCGGACGGTGGCCGGGCTGACGCCGAGCTGGTGGCGGTCCACCAGCGCCTTGGAGCCGACCGGCTCCTGGGTGGACACGTAGTCCTCGACGATGGCCCGGAGCACGGCGAGCTTGCGGTCCTCGACCATCTCCCCACCTCCTCCGGACTCGTCTGGCACTCACCTGATTCGAGTGCCAATGCTACCCGCAGTGCGGTGAGGGGCCGACTCGCCGCCACCCGGGGCGCAGGGCCTAGCGTGGGCCTCATGCGCGACATCACCCCGGAAGCCGGTCTCGTCGAGGTGGCCGACCGCTGCTGGGTCGCCCGCCTCGCCTTCCTCGACGTCAACGTCGGCCTGGTCGGCGGCGAGCGCGGCCTGCTCGTGGTCGACACCTCGCCCTCCGAGGCCGCCGCCCGGCGGCTGGTCGAGGAGGTGCGCCGGCTCGGGGCCGGCGACGTGGTGGCCGTGGTCGACACCCACCACCACTTCGACCACACCTTCGGCAACGTCGTGCTCTCCGAGGAGTACGGCGGCCCGCCGATCCTGGCCCACGACTCTGTCCCCGCCGACCTCGCCGACGCCGGGGTCCGGCTGCAGGCGGAGGCGGCCGCCGACCCCTCCGTGCCGGAGCACGCCGATGTCGCCACGGCACGGCTGCTGGCCCCCACCGTCACCTTCAGCTCGGCCAAGGTCGTCGACCTCGGGGACCGGCTGGTGGAGCTGATCCACCCCGGTCGCGGCCACACCGCCGGCGACGTGGTGGTGCGGGTCGGGGACGCCGACCTGATGTTCGCCGGCGACCTCGTCGAGGAGTCGGCGATCCGCAGCGGGGTGCCCGGCTACGGCGAGGACTCGTTCCCGATGGAGTGGCCGGCCACCCTCGACCTGATGATCAGCATGCTCACCCCCGGCTCCGTAGTGGTCCCCGGTCACGGGGCGCCGGTGGACCGGGACTTCGTCTCCGAGCAGCGCAGCGCGATCGGCGTGGTCGCCGAGACGATCCGGGACCTCGCCGGCCGCGGGATCTCGGTGGACCAGGCGCTGGCCTCGGCCGAGTGGCCCTACCCGGCCGAGTGGCTCGGCGCCGCCGTACGCCGGGGGTATGCGCACCTGCCGCGCTCCGCGCGCTCGCTGCCGCTGATCTGAGCGGCCGCCCGTGGGGTAGTGCGGAGGGTCAGCGGCTGAGCTGGCCGGGGCCCCAGCCGCCGTGACCCTGGCCCCAGCCGCTGCGGCGTTGCGCGGCCCGGCGCTGACGGTGGAAGGACCTGCTCATCCACCACAGCCCGCCCATGATCAGCAGGACCGGCCCCACGTGGCCGAGGACGATCGCCAGCGCGAGCCCGATCAGCAGCAGCGGGAGCAGCGGCAGCCGGAACCCTCGCGGCGCAGGGGCGCTCCGGGCCGACTGTGCCTGGAGCGCGGCGGCGGTGACCGCCGCGGCCGCCACCCGGGTCCGCTGCGGCGCGAACGGGTGCGGGGCCGGTAGGTCGGCGAACAGGGGCCGCAGCGCCGAGACCGTGCGAGCGGTCCAGGCGATCGCGGCCCGCTCGTCGTACTCCTCCTTGTCCAGCCGGCCGGCGGCGTAGTGCTCGCCGAGCGCCGAGATCGCCGCCTCGCGCTCGGCGTCGCCGATCCGCAGGTCCGGGCTCGACCAGCCGCTCACCGTGGGTCTCCGTCCGCGAGCAGGTGGTAGAGCCGGCGGCGGGTGTCGCCGAGGATCTCCGCGGCCTCGGCCTGCTGCTGCCGGGTGCCGGAGACCACGACCTGCCAGACCGCGCTCATCACCTGGCCGATCACCGGCTTGAGGTCGTGCGACTCCGAGGCGTCGGGCGCCGACGGCTCGTCGAACGCGCGCCAGGTCGCGGCCAGCTCCTCGGGGTGCTCCTCGACGTAGGCGTGGCCGGCGTCGGTGAGCGTGAGCAGCCGTCGACCCTCCTGCTCGACCCCCACGACCAGCCCCTCGTCCTCGAGCTGCTGCACGGTCGGGTAGACCGAGCCGGGGCTCGGCTTCCACGCACCGCCGCTGCGCTCGGCGATCTGCTGGATCACCTGGTAGCCGTTCATCGGCTCGACCGCGAGCACGTCGAGGATGGCGGCGCGCACGTCTCCACGCCGGGCCCTCGGCGCCTTCGTGGCGCTCATCCCGGACTGTGCGAGGCCGAGCAGGCCGTGCAGCCACGGCGGCGGTCCCGAGCCCCACGGCCCCGACCCCCACGGGGTGCTGCCCCGGCCGTACGAACCCCGCCCGCCGCGCGGGCCGGAGCCCTTCTCACCTGCGCGCGGGTCGTCCCACGGCATGTCCCACGAACCGCTTCCCATCGGGCACTCCTCCACGTCGATGCCGGCACCGGTCCCGCCCCTGCGGTCGACCGGCGACATCTCGACGATATATCGCGACCGGTCGTTGATCCAGTGCCCGGAGGGGTCATCCGGGTCGCCGCGAGTCGCCCGCACCGGGAGGTTGCGCACACCTGGACGGCCCCCGGCGTTTCGACCGCCGCGCGCCCCCGGGGCGGCATACGGTTCCCGGATGGCTGATCGCTACGGCTCCGACGTCCTCAACACCGACTGGCGCGCCCCCAAGCGCGGGCGCGCCGTGGAGATCGAGGCCGACAAGGGCCTCGTCGTCGAGGAGGTCACCACCGACTGGTGCGGGGAGATCGTCGCGGTCGAGCGCGACATCATGACCGTCACCCTGGAGGACCGCCGCGGCAGGCGGCGGACCTTCCCGCTCGGCGCCGGGTTCCTGCTCGAGGGCGTGCCGGTCATCCTCTGCCCGCCGACCCGCAAGGGCCCGGCCGCCAAGACCCGCACCGCCTCGGGCTCGGTCGCGGTGCCCGGCACCACCGCCCGCGTCGCGCGCGCCAGCCGGATCTTCGTGGAGGGTCGCCACGACGCGGAGCTGGTCGAGAAGGTGTGGGGCGACGACCTCCGGGTGGAGGGTGTGGTCGTGGAGTACCTCGACGGGGTCGACGACCTCTCCGAGCACCTGCGCGACTTCCGGCCCGGACCCGAGCGGCGCGTCGGGGTGCTGGTCGACCACCTGGTGCCGGGCTCCAAGGAGAGCCGGATCGCCCAGGCCGTCGCGAAGAGCCCGGTCGGCAAGCACGTGCTGATCGTCGGGCATCCCTACGTCGACGTGTGGGCTGCGGTGAAGCCGGAGCGGCTGAACCTGGAGAAGTGGCCCACGATCCCCCGCAACATGGAGTGGAAGAAGGGTGTCTGCCAGTCGCTGGGGTGGCCGCACCGGGACCAGGCCGACATCGCCCGCGCCTGGAAGCACATCCTGGGCCGTGTTTCGTCGTACGCCGATCTCGAGCCGCCGCTGCTCGGTAGGGTGGAGGAGCTGATCGACTTCGTCACCGCAGGTCAGGAGGCCTCATGAGCAGCTCACCCGGCCCACCGGTCCCGCCCCCGGACGACCAGCCCCAGCAGCCCGCGCCGTCCGGCTACGGACAGGCCCCGCCGCCCGGCTACGGAGTGGTGATGTCGCCGTCCGAGGAGCGCAACTGGGCGCTCGCGGCCCATGTCGGGTCGTTCGTGGCGGCCTGGTTCGCGTTCGGTTTCATCGCGCCGCTGATCGTGCTGCTCGTCAAGGGCAAGGACTCGGCGTACGTCCGGCGGCACTCCGTCGAGTCGCTGAACTTCCAGCTCTCGGTGCTGATCTACGCCGCGGCCGCCACCCTGCTGACCCTGGTCACCTTGGGGATCGCGGCGATCGTGGTGGTGCCGGTGGCCATCGTCGCCGCCATCGGGTACGTCGTCGTGGTCGTGCTGGCCTCGATCCGCGCCGCGAACGGCGAGGACTACCGCTACCCGCTGACCCTGCGGCTGGTCAGCTGAGCAGGTCCCGCACGACCGCGTCCGCCAGCAGCCGGCCGGTCAGGGTGAGCACCACCCGGTCCCCCACGAGGGCATCGGACTCGACGAGGCCCCGCTCCACCAGCGGCCCGAGCGCCGCGCGGCCGGCGTCGTCCAGGACCGCCACCGGCAGACCGGCCCGCAGCCGGGTCTCGAGCAGCACCCGCTCCACGCGGCGGGTCTCCTGGTCGAGCACCTCGCGCGCCTGGGCGGGGCTGGCGCCGGCTCCGATCCGCGCCGCGTAGGCGGCCGGGTGCCGGACGTTCCACCAGCGCACCCCGCCGACGTGCGAGTGCGCGCCGGGCCCGGCACCCCACCAGTGCGCCCCGGTCCAGTACTGCAGGTTGTGCCGGCAGGCGGAGGCGTCGTCGCGGGCCCAGTTCGACACCTCGTACCACCGCAGCCCGGCCGCCTCCAGCGCGGCGTCGGTGGCGAGGTACTTGTCTGCCTGGTCGTCGTCGTCGGGCCCCTGCCCGCCCGGCAGCTCGCCGCGCCGGATCCGGCGGGCCAGCGCGGTGCCCTCCTCGACGATCAGCGCGTACGCCGACAGGTGGTCGGGCTCGCACGCCAGCGCGGCGTCCAGCGAGACCTGCCAGTCCGCGGCCGACTCCCCCGGCGTGCCGTAGATCAGGTCGAGGCTCAGCTGCTCGAAGCCGGCCTCCCGCGCCCAGCGCACCGCCTGCGGCACCCGTGCCGGGTCATGGGTCCGGTCGAGCACCTCGAGCACGTGCGGCACCGCCGACTGCATCCCCAGCGAGATCCGGTTGATCCCGCCGGCGCGGAGCCGTTCCAGCGACGCCGGGTCGACGCTGTCGGGGTTGGCCTCGGTGGTCACCTCCGCGTCGGCCACGAGCCCGAACTCGTCCCGGATCGCCGCGACCACGCGGGTGAGGTCCTCCGCCGGCAGCAGCGTCGGCGTACCTCCGCCGAAGAAGACCGTCTGCACGGGCAGGTCACGCTCGCCGAGCACGCGGCGCGCCTGGCGCACCTCGGCGACCACCGCGTCGGCGTACGTCGCCCGGGAGGCCCCGGGCAGGTCGCCGAGCTCGTCGGCGGTGTAGGTGTTGAAGTCGCAGTAGCCGCAGCGCACCCTGCAGAACGGCACGTGCACGTAGAACCCGAGCTCCGCCCGACCGGCGCCGTCGATCTCGGCGACCGCCACCGCGGGCAGGGAGCCGTCGGCAGGCGCAGAGGTCCCCTCGGGCAACGCGGACGGCATGCCCCGATGGTGTCACGCACCCGGGCGGCGGCCGCTCCCGGGCTCAGGCGTAGAGCGCCGCGATGTGCTCCTTGTAGTTGTCCTCGACGACGTTGCGCTTGACCTTCATCGACGGGGTCAGCTCGCCGGACTCGACGGTGAGGTCGTGGTCGAGGAGCTCCCACCTCTTGATGCTCTCCCACCGGTTCAACGTCGCGTTGAGCTGCTCGACGTAGTCGGCGACCATCTCCCGGGCCTTGTCGGAGGCGACGACCTCGGAGTAGGAGGCGCCCGGCATCCCGTTTTCCTCGGCCCAGCCGGTCATCGTGTCCGGGTCGAGGGTGACCAGCGCGACGCAGTAGTTGTGCTCGCTCCCGAAGACCAGGAACTGGCTGGCGTAGGGGCAGACCGCCTTGAACTTGGACTCGATCGCGGACGGCGCGATGTACTTGCCGCCCGAGGTCTTGAACAGGTCCTTGATCCGGCCGGTGATGCTGAGGTAGCCGTCGGCGTCGAGGCTTCCCTTGTCACCGGTGCGCAGCCAGCCGTCGTCGGTGAGCGTCGAGGCGGTCTCCTCGGGGAGGTTGTGGTAGCCGTCCATCACGCCGGGACCCTTGATCAGCACCTCGTCGTTGTCGCCGAGCTTCACCTCGCTGCCGGGCATCACCGGCCCGACGCTGCCGAAGCGGTAGTCGTCCGGGCGGTTGACGAAGGAGCCGGCCGAGGTCTCGGTGAGCCCGTAGCCCTCGAGGATGACGATGCCGGCGGCGTGGAACCACTCGGCGATGTCACGGTTGAGGGCTGCCGCCCCGGAGATGAAGAACCGGACCCGTCCACCGAACCGCTCGCGGATCTTGCTGTAGACGAGCCTGTCGAACAGCGCGTGCTGGGCGTTGAGCAGGAACGGCACCGGCTTGCCCTCCCGCTTGCGCCGGTCGACCTCGAGGCCCACCTTGAACGCCTGGTCGAAGATCTTCTCCTTCAGGCCGCCCTCGGAGGCCTGCATGGTGACGATCCGGTTGTGCGCCTTCTCGAAGATCCGCGGCGCCGCGCCCATGAACGTCGGGCGGACCACGGCCAGGTTGTCGATGATCTTGTCGACCCGGCCGTCGACCGCGGTCGGGAAGCCGATGGCGAGCTGGGTGGACAGCAGCACCTTGCCGAACGAGTGCGCCATCGGCAGCCAGAGGAACTGCAGGTCCTCCTCGCTGAGGATGTCCATCGCCTGGATGGCCGCCCCCTCGTAGGTCCACGAGCTGTGCCGCAGCCGGACGCCCTTGGGGCGGCCTGTGGTCCCCGAGGTGTAGATCAGGGTGGCCAGCGCGTCGGGCTGGATCTTGGCGATCGCCTGGTCGACGGCGGAGGGGTCCCGCTCGAGCAGCTCGGCGCCCATCTGCTCGAGGTCGGCGAGGCTGATCACCCAGTCCCCGTCGCCGGACCCGTCGAGCACCACGACCTTGGCCAGGTGCGGCAGCTCGGCCTTGTGCTCGCGCAGCTTGACGAGCTGCTCCTCGTCCTCGGCGAACACCACCCGGCACTCGGAGTCGGCGAGGATGTAGCAGACGTCCTCGGAGATGGTGCTCGGGTAGACCGTCGTCGTCGCCGCCCCGGCGCACATGATCGCCAGGTCGGCCAGGATCCACTCGAACCGGGTGCCGGAGGCGATGCCGACCCGTTGCTCGGGCTCGATGCCGAGGGCGATCAGCCCGGCGGCCAGCCGGTCGACCCGCGCCCCGGTCTCGGCCCAGGTCACCGACTCCCAGGTCTCACCGACCGGGTAGCGGTAGGCCTCCAGGTCCGCGCTGTCCCGGACCCGCTCGCGGAACTGGACGGCGACGTTGGGGGGCCGGTTCTCGACGTAGGAGAGGTCATAGGTCACGGCGGCCACGGGCGATCGACTCCCTGCAGTAGCCACGCGGAGGGACCCGCGTCGGCATGAGTTGTCTGGTCATGAACAAACCTAGAACACCTGACTTACCCGTGGGTAGCAGAACCCCAAAGAGGCCGCCGATCCAACCGGGCTGTCCGGTTCCGGCGCGTCCGGCCCTCAGACCGACGCCGGGGCCGGCGAGCTCTTCGCGACGTACGCCGCCGCCTCCCGCAGGGCCATCGGGTCGATGTCGCCGAGGTCGAGCAGCAGCGGCAGCAGCGACCGCTCGGTCGTCAGCGCCCGGAACATCAGGGCCACGCTCACGCCGTGCCCGGGCCGGTGCTCCACCACCACGGGGTCGCCGGTCCGCAAGGACCCGGGCTCCAGCACCCGCAGGTAGGCACCGGGCCGGCCCTCGGCGGCGAACCGCTTGACCCAGCCGCGGGCGGGGAACCCGTTGACGGCCATCCACTGCTGGAAGGTCCAGCACGGGATCCGCACCGCGGTCACCTCGAGCAGCGTCGGGCCGATCCGCCACCTCTCCCCCACCAGCGCCTCGCTGACGTCGATGCCGGCGGTGGTGAGGTTCTCCCCGAAGAGCCCCGGGCGGACGGTGGAGCCGAGCCGCCCGGACCACAGGTCCAGGTCCTCCTGGGCATAGGCGTAGACCGCCTGGTAGGCACCACCGTGGTACTTGGTGTCGGCCACCTCGTCCGAGCCGAGTCCCAGCGGTCCGACCTGCGCCGAGGCCACCACGTGCTTGTCGATGGCGCTGGTGACGTCGAGACCCTCAACGACCCGGGGCCGCCCGACGTTGACCGACACCACGCGCGCACTGTGCATGAGCGGATTCTCCCCGACCGGAGCGCGCCAAGCACCTGGTTTGCCGGGACCGACCGCTCAGCGACCGACGACCGGGGCCACCTGGGTGCCCCCGGAGGGCCGGCCGCCGGTGCCGAGCATCCCGTCCAGGCTGTAGCGCTTGCCGGCCGCGAGGTCGTACTGCACCATCCGGTAGTCCCGCAGGACCCGGGCCGCGGCGGCCTCCAGGCCGTCCTCCCCCACCAGGCCATGCCCGGGCACCGCGTAGTCGCCGACCTCCATCGCGGTGATCTGCTCGTGCAGCCGGGTCAGCAGCGCGTAGTACGGCGTCACCGGGGCGCCGGCGGCCTCGTAGAGCATCGGCAGGAAGAAGATCGGGCTGGTGAGTGCGTCCGGGCCGACCTGCCGCAGCGGGAAGTTCGCCCACAGGAAGTACGGCGTCGAGTGCATGCCGAGCTCGCCGGTCCGGTCCTGGATGCGTTGCGGCCAGAACGGCGGCTGGTGGTCGCCGTAGAAGATCACCGCGGTCTTCTCCGAGGAGCCGCGAAGCCCCGTCAGGAAGTCGCGCAGCGCGTCGTCGGAGTGGCGGAGGCCGCGCAGGTAGCCCGCGGCGTTCTCCTCGGCCTTGCCGTCGATGCCGTGCACCGGGATCGGGTCGTCGTAGATCGCCCGGCTCGGGTAGTGGTTCTGCATCGTCACGAGGTTCACCAGCAGCGGCTTGTCGTGGCGGGCGATCTGGTAGTCGACCTCGTCGAACGCCGAGGCGTCGGAGATCTTGCCGCTGTGGTCGATGGTCTCCTCGTGCTGCAGCTCGCCCTTGGAGACGAAGTCCTCGAAGCCCAGGATCGGGTAGACCGTGGAGCGGCGGTACATCTGCGTGGTGAACGGGTGGATCGCGATCGCGTCATGGCCGCGGTCCTCGAGCATCCGCACCGCGGACGGGAAGGTGTCGTAGTGCGGCACCAGCATCTGGTAGGGGCTGGCCATCTGCGGCGCGAACTGGGACATCGACATCCCGGTGAGCGCCTCGAACTCCATGTTCGCCGTCCCGCCCCCGAACATCTGCGCGAGCATCCGCCCCGAGGGGTTCTGCTCCATCACCTGACGTGTGTAGGGAATCGGATCGCCCTCGAAGCGGATGCCTTTCACCTGGGTCGGGTCGCTGAAGGACTCGCTGAGCACCACGACGATGTTGACGTCGTCCAGGGCGCCGGAGCGGCGGGCGTTGATCTGCTCGGCCGCCCCGTCGTAGCGGCGGACCAGGTCGTCCATCGCGGCCGCGGAGTAGCCCCGCGGCATCTTCATCGGCGGGACCCCGAGGTTGTAGAGCACTCCGCCGACGAAGCCGTTGCGCTCGTAGTTGGCCCGCTGGTTCCAGAACGCCCACTGCGCGCCGCCCGCGTCGTAGGCCGCACGGATCTCGTTGCCGGGCCGGTTGAAGTGCGCGGCGTAGTCGAGGAAGGAGAGCGAGAGGGCCAGCACGACCACCCGGACGACCACCGTGGCCGCCCAGCGGCGGCGGTCGGTGCGGGGGCCCGGTCGCGGCCGGCGGCGGGCCAGCCGGCGTACCCCCCACGCGGTCGCGGCGCCGAGGGCCAGCACGGTGAGCCCCAGCACCACGAGGTCGGTGGTGCCCACCATCTCGGTCAGGAAGCCGACCTGGGACAGGTAGGCGACGTCGGAGGGCAGGAGCGGCTCGAGTCGCAGGCCGAGCTTCATGTGGTTGGCGAACCCGAGGACCGCGGTCGCCAGCACCAGCACCCCGATCGCCACGGTCAGCCGGCCCGCGAGCGCCCAGACCGCGAGAATCATCGCCCAGATCACCGCGCTGCCCAGCAGGGTGACCACCGGGACCCTCAGCAGGTCGCGGTCGACGAGCGCCCCCACGTCACCGTCGAGCTGGACGAGGTCCAGCACCAGGTAGGCGAGGACCGCCGCCAGCATGCTGGTCAGCACCGGCGCAGCGGCGCGCAGCCCGGCCAGCCCCGCGCGGGCCGTCCGGGTGGACGCGCGGCGGAGCCGGGGAGCGTGCGGGAGCCGCACCTGCACGTTCACTGCGAGGTTCCTGCCGGTCGGGTGGAGTTCGGGCGCCGTTCACCTCGACGGTACCCAGGACTGGCCGCTCGATCCGGCGGATCACGTAACGACCTGCTCACACTGCGACCGCATCCCATGCCCTCTGGCCGCGCGGGAGCGCACTCGGCCGGCGGGAGCGCCGGGCCCCTGCAGATCAGTCCTGGACGGCCTTGGCGACCGCGAGGCACATCGTGATCCGAGACCCCTCCTGCGCGCTGAGCGCGCGGCCGGCGCGTGCGGCGTCCTGCACCGACCAGTGCGCGTTGACCACCGAGCGGACCACCACCCAGTCCCGGGCCCGGTCCTCGTCGAGCAGCGCGGCGTCGACCAGCGCGTGGAAACGGGCGCGGGTGGCGGCGCGCACGTCGCCCGAGGCGACCACCTCGTCCCACCGGTTCCACAGCATCGGCGCCGGCTCGTAGTGCGGGTCCCCGGACATCGGCTTGGGATCGATGGCCAGCCAGGGCTCCCGGTCGGCGGCTAGCACGTTCTCGTAGTGCAGGTCGCCGTGGACGATCCGGCCGACCGACGCCGGGTCGGCGACCAGGTCGCGGCCCAGGGCCAGGGCCTGCTGCACCATCCGGCGTGGCAGCGGCAGGTCGGAGCCGGCGGCGGCGAGCGCGTCCAGCCAGCGTCCGACGTACGACGTCACGGGGCGCAGCTGCGGCATCGCCGGCCGGTGCAGCCGCCCGTAGAGACCGGCCACCACCTCGCAGGCGTCGAGGTCCCAGAGGTCGGTGAGGTCCTCGCGGTGCAGCCGCTCGAGCAGCAGCGCCCGCCGGCCGGGGTCCGCGCGGAGCAGGCGTACGGCGCCGCGCCCGCCCCAGTGCTGCAGCGCCAGCGGCTCGTGGAGCGACTCGTCGTCGCCGTCGAAGGCGACCTTGAGCACCGCCGGACCACCCGCGTCGGTCCGCACCGGCATCACCAGCGAGGCGGCGCCGTGCCACAGCCGGTCGCCGTCACGCTGCAGCCCCCACTCCTCGAGCACCTCGACGGCGAGCCGCGGCAGCCGGTCCAGCCAGTCGGCCCAGTCCTGCCCCAGCGCGGCCTGGCCGGAGAGGCCGGGAGGGAGGGTCAGGGACACCGACCCATCCTGCCCCAGCCCCCGCCGAGTCGGCGCGTCCGCAGCGCTGAACCCTGCCGAGTCGGCGCGTCCGCAGCGCTGAACCGCGCCGAGTCGGCGCGTCCGCAGCGCTGAACCCTGCCGAGCCGGCGCGTCTGCAGCGCTGAACCGCGCCGAGTCGGCGCGTCTGCAGCGCGCACGGTTCGTCCGTGATCGCTGACCGGGACGGGTCATCTGTGTGCGGGTGCTGTCCACTTCCTCCGCAGCCGCGGCACGGCCGTGCTTCACTGGAAACGGAGCCGATCAGCAGATCACCGCGAGCCATCCGGAGGTCTCTCATGAGGAGACACCACACCCGCCGCGCAGCCGCGACATGCCTCGCGGCCATGCTCGTCCTCCTCGCGGGCTGCGGCGGGGGAGACTCCGGGACGTCGGGCTCCAACCCCAGCGCCTCCCTGCCGTCGGTCAGCGAGGACCCGGCGCTCGCCGCCAAGGTCCCCTCCGGCATCGCTTCCGACTCGACGATCACGGTCGGGACGGACGCGACGTACGCCCCGAGTGAGTTCCTGGCCGCCGACGGCAGCACGGTCGAGGGCTTCGACGTCGACCTCTTCGACGCGGTGGCGGCCAAGCTCGGTCTCGGGACGAAGTACGTGCCGGCCCCCTTCGGCAACATCATCCCCAGCGTCCAGTCCGGGAAGTACGAGATCGGCGTCAGCTCGTTCACCATCAACCCCGACCGCGTCAAGGTCGTCGACATGGTCCGGTACTACTCGGCTGGCACCGCCTGGGCGACCCAGACCGGGAACCCGTCCGGCATCACGGTGGACAAGGCGTGCGGCCACCGGGTCGCGGTGCAGCGCGGGACCGTGCAGGTGGACGACGTCACGGCGCGGTCGACCAAGTGCACCGCGGCCGGCGACAAGGCGATCTCGATCGACCAGTACCAGGGCCAGGACCAGGCCACCGCCGCCGTCGTGTCCGGCAAGGACGACGCGATGCTGGCCGACTCCCCCGTGATCGCCTACGCCGTGAAGCAGACTGCCGGCAAGCTCGAGCCCCTCGGCGACATCTACGACTCGGCCCCCTACGGCTATGTCGTCAAGAAGGGCGAGGGCGACTTCGCGCAGGCCCTCGCCGAAGCGGTCAACCAGCTGATCGCCGACGGCACCTACGCGAAGGTGCTCTCCAAGTGGGGCGTCGAGCAGGGGGCCGTCGACAGCGCCCAGGTGAACCCGAGCGCGCCGTGACCGTCCTGCACCGCGGCTCCGAGGCCGAGGCCGACGAGATCAAGGCGCTGCCGGTCCGCCATCCCGGCCGGTGGGTGGCCACCGCCTTGGTGGCGGTCCTGCTGGCGATGTTCGTCAACATGCTGGTCACCAATCCCGCCTTCCAGTGGCGCTTCATGGTCGACAACATGTTCACCCCGCCGGTCCTCAACGGTGTGCGCACCAGCCTGGTGCTCACCGTGCTGGCCATGCTGATCGGGGTCGCGATGGGCGTGGTTCTCGCGGTCATGCGGCTCTCGCCCAGCCCGGTCGTCTCGGCTGCGGCATGGGCCTACACCTGGTTCTTCCGGGCCGTGCCCCGCATCGTGCTGGCGATCCTCTTCGGCAACCTGGGCATCCTCTACACCCGGTTCTACGTGGGGTTCCCCTTCGACCAGCAGCTGCTGGAACTGCTCGGCTTCTCGGACGCGGATGCACGGATCTTCGGCGTCGACGCCCGCACGATCGGCGCCGGCTTCGTCGCCGGTCTGCTGGCCCTGGCGCTCTCCGAGGCGGCGTACATGGCCGAGATCGTGCGGGCCGGCATCTCGTCCATCGACCCCGGCCAGACCGAGGCGGCGCAGGCGCTCGGGATGAGCCGCCTGCTGACCCTGCGCCGGATCGTGCTGCCGCAGGCCATGCGGGTCATCGTCCCGCCGACCGGCAACGAGACCATCGCGATGCTCAAGGACACCGCGCTGGTGGCGTTCGTCCCGGTGACCAACGAGCTCTTCTTCCAGCTGCAGGCGATCGGCAGCCGGACCTTCCAGATCTTCCCGATGCTGGTCGCCGCCTGCATCTGGTACCTGGCGATGACGAGCGTGCTGATGATCGCCCAGCACTTCGTCGAGCGTCGGTTCTCCCGCGGCTTCGGCGTCCCGCGCGAACAGGCGGCAGCGGTTCCCGCCGGCGGCATGGGCGGCGCCTCGTGAGCGACGTGCCGATGGTCAAGGCCGAGCGGGTCCGCAAGCGGTTCGGTCACCTGGAGGTGCTCAAGGGCATCGACCTGGAGGTGACCCCGCGCGAGGTCCTCTGCGTGATCGGTCCGTCGGGCTCGGGCAAGTCGACGTTCCTGCGCTGCGTGAACCACCTGGAGAAGATCGATGCCGGCCGGTTGTGGGTCGACGGCCAGCTCGTCGGGTACCGGCAGCGCGGCGAGGTGCTGCACGAGCTGAAGGAGTCGGAGATCGCGGCCCAGCGGCGAGACATCGGGATGGTGTTCCAGCGGTTCAACCTGTTCCCGCACATGACCGCGACCCAGAACGTCATGGAGGCGCCGAACCGGGTCAAGGGGCTCGGCCGCAAGGACGCCGAGTCGCTGGCCCGGGACCTGCTGGGCCGGGTCGGTCTCGGGGACAAGGCCGACAGCTACCCCGCCCAGCTCTCGGGTGGCCAGCAGCAGCGGGTAGCGATCGCCCGC
Organism: Nocardioides mesophilus; assembly: GCF_014395785.1. Classification (GTDB taxonomy): domain Bacteria; phylum Actinomycetota; class Actinomycetes; order Propionibacteriales; family Nocardioidaceae; genus Nocardioides_B; species Nocardioides_B mesophilus. The sequence goes on from NZ_CP060713.1 coordinate 541,175, forward strand.
GCGCTGGCCATGGAGCCGAAGCTGATGCTCTTCGACGAGCCGACCTCGGCGCTGGACCCCGAGCTCGTCGGCGAGGTGCTCGACGTGATGAAGCAGCTCGCCCTGGACGGCATGACGATGCTGGTGGTGACCCACGAGATGGGCTTCGCCCGCGAGGTCGGCGACACGCTGGCCTTCGTCGACGACGGCGCCATCGTCGAGATCGGGCCGCCCCGCGAGCTGATCGCGAACCCGCAGCACGCCCGCACCAAGGCGTTCCTCTCCAAGGTGCTCTGAGCGGGCAGGGCCCGGACCAGGTCACCCGGTGGTGGGGAGGGCTACTTCTTGCCCTTCTCGCCGGGTCCGCTGTCGGAGGAGAGCGCGGCGATGAAGGCCTCCTGCGGGACCTCGACCCGGCCGACCATCTTCATGCGCTTCTTGCCCTCCTTCTGCTTCTCGAGGAGCTTGCGCTTGCGGGTGATGTCGCCGCCGTAGCACTTGGCAAGCACGTCCTTGCGGATCGCGCGGATGGTCTCCCGCGCGATCACCCGGGCCCCGATCGCGGCCTGGATGGGCACCTCGAACTGCTGGCGCGGGATCAGCTCGCGCAACTTGCCGGCCAGCGCGACGCCGTAGGTGTAGGCGTGGTCGCGGTGCACGATCGCGCTGAACGCGTCGACCGTCTCGCCCTGGAGCAGGATGTCGACCTTGACCAGGTCGGCGGCCTGGTCACCGATCGGTTCGTAGTCCAGCGAGGCGTAGCCCTTGGTCCGCGACTTGAGCTGGTCGAAGAAGTCGAAGACGATCTCGGCCAGCGGGAGGATGTAGCGCATCTCGACGCGGTCCTCGGAGAGGTAGTCCATGCCCTGCAGCTGGCCGCGCTTGGACTGGCAGAGCTCCATGATCACGCCGATGTAGTCGCTCGGGCTCAGGATCGTGGCGCGGACCACCGGCTCCCGGACCTCCGCGATCTTGCCGCCGGTGGGGTACTCGCTCGGGTTGGTGACCTTGTGCGTGGAGCCGTCCTCCATCACGACCTCGTAGACCACGTTGGGCGCGGTGGAGATCAGGTCGAGGTTGAACTCGCGCTCCAGCCGCTCCCGGACGATCTCCATGTGCAGCAGGCCGAGGAACCCGCAGCGGAACCCGAAACCGAGGGCCCCCGAGGTCTCCGGCTCGTAGGCGAGCGCGGCGTCGTTGAGCTGGAGCCGGTCCAGTGCGTCGCGCAAGGTCGGGTAGTCGTCGCCGTCGATGGGGAAGAGCCCGGCGAACACCATCGGGTTCGGGTGCTTGTAGCCGCCCAGCGCCTCGGTGGCGCCGTGCACCTGGCTGGTGACGGTGTCCCCCACCCGTGACTGCCGGACGTCCTTGACGCCGGTGATGAGGTAGCCCACCTCGCCGACCCCGAGGTCGCCTGCCTTGACCGGTTCCGGCGAGATCACGCCGACCTCGAGCATCTCGTGGACGACTCCGGTGGACATCATCTTGATCCGGTCGCGGTGGGTCAGCTTGCCGTCGACGACCCGGACGTAGGTGACCACGCCCCGGTAGGTGTCGTAGACCGAGTCGAAGATCAGCGCGCGGGGCGGGGCGTCCGGGTCCCCGACCGGAGCCGGCGTCTGCCGGACGATCTCGTTGAGCAGGTTCTCCACCCCGAAGCCGGTCTTGGCCGACACCTGGAGCACGTCGGCGACGTCGCAGCCGATGATGTGGGCCAGCTCGGCGGCGTACTTCTCCGGTTGCGCCGACGGGAGGTCGATCTTGTTGAGCACCGGGATGACGTGCAGGTCGGCGCCGAGCGCGAGGTAGAGGTTGGCCAGGGTCTGCGCCTCGATGCCCTGCGCGGCGTCGACGAGCAGCACGGCGGCCTCGCAGGCCTCGAGCGAGCGGGACACCTCGTAGGTGAAGTCGACGTGGCCCGGGGTGTCGATCATGTTGAGCACGTAGCTGCCGGGCTCGGAGCCGGCCTCGTTCGCGGCCGGCACCGTCCACGGCATCCGCACGGCCTGGCTCTTGATGGTGATGCCGCGCTCGCGCTCGATGTCCATCCGGTCGAGGTACTGCGCGCGCTGGTGACGCTCGTCCACGACACCGGTGTACTGCAGCATCCGGTCGGCAAGGGTCGACTTGCCGTGGTCGATGTGCGCGATGATGCAGAAGTTGCGGATGATCGCGGGATCGGTCTTGCCCGGGGAGGGCGCCTGCTGCTGGGACACGGGCTGCTTTCGGTGCGTCGGATCAGTCAGATCGTCGGGGTCGTCGCGTGGCGTCGAGGGGGACTGCTGACGCCACGAGCGGTACGGGACCCCATTCTCCCATGGCGGAAGGGCCGCGACCCAAACGAGACGCCCGGCAAGGGACCGGCGCGTCCGGGAAGATGGGCCGACTCCGCACCGGCCGATCGGGTTGAATCCGGTCATGACCGGACCCCAGACGATCGCCGCCGTCCCCCAGGCCCCCCACGGGCGGACCGCTCGCCGGGTGGACTGGATGCTGCTGCCCCCGATGCTGCGCCGGGCGATCGAGCAGCGGATCGGCTTCCCTGTGATCGAGGCCCGCTCCGCCGGTGCCGGGTTCACCCCGGGCTTCGCCTCGCTGCTCGTCGGCGCGGCCGGCCAGCGAGTGTTCGTCAAGGCCGCCAACGCACTGGCCCAGGCGCCGTTCGCGGACGCCTACCGGGAGGAGGTCCGCAAGCTGGCGGCCCTGCCACCGGGGCTGCCGGTCCCCCGGCTGCTGTGGAGCATGGACGCCGAGTGGGTGGTCCTGGCCATGGAGTACGTCGACGGGGAGAACCCGTCGCGTCCCTGGCAGCCGGCGCAGCTGGAGGCCTGCCTGGACACGCTGGAGGAGCTCGCCGACAGGCTGACCCCCGCACCGGCCGCGATGAGGCTCGAGCCGATGGCCGCCGTGGACGAGTTCGGCGCGATGCTCACCGGCTGGGCCTACGCAGCCCGGCAGCATCCGGACTGGCCGCACCGCGAGGAGGCCGCGGCGCTGGCGGCCCGCCACCAGGAGGCCCTCTCCGGCACGACCCTGGTCCACACCGACGCCCGCGACGACAACTTCAGGATCACCCCGCAGGGTTCGGCGGTCCTCTGCGACTGGAACTGGCCGGTGCTCGGACCGGCGTGGGCGGACTCGGTCATGCTGCTGATCTCGGTGAGCGGCGAGGGCCACGACGTCGAGGAGATCCTGGCTCGCCGGCGGCTGACCCGCGACGTGGACCCCGAACACGTGGACGTGCTGCTGGCGCTCCTGTGCGGCTACTTCCTCGAGGCCCGGGACCGTCCGGTGCCGAACTCCTCGCCGTTCCTGCGGATCCACCAGTCCTGGTATGCCGAGGCATCCTGGTCGTGGCTGGCCGCGCGTCGGGGCTGGCGGTCCTGAGCTCGATTTGAGCCCTTCGCCGACACGCTGGTATCGTCGGTCCTCGCGTGCCCGCCGCTCGGCGTGCCCGCACCCTGACCATCATCTCCGGCTGAACAGCAGAGGCTTGCCACGTGGCGAACATCAAGTCCCAGATCAAGCGCAACCGACAGAACGACGCTGCGCACGAGCGCAACAAGTCGGTGAAGTCGGCGCTGAAGTCGGCCGTGCGCAAGTTCCGCGAAGCGGCTGAGGCCGGGGACAAGGAGCAGGCGCAGAAGCTGGCCGCCGTCGCGTCGAAGAAGCTCGACAAGGCTGCGTCCGCGGGCGTCATCCACAAGAACCAGGCGGCGAACAAGAAGTCGTCCATCGGCAAGAAGGCTGCTTCGCTCTGAGCTGAGCGTTCGCGAAGGCGCTGATCCCCCACGGGGGTCGGCGCCTTCTGCGCGTCCGGTCAGCGCTGGAGGCGCGCGCCGGTCACCCGCAGGACCATCCGCTCCAGCGCGTAGGCCGCGTCGCTGGCGGCTCCTTTGACGTCGGCGTCGGCCTGGGCCACGGCGGTGATCGCGCGGGCCAGGCCGTCGTCGTCCCAGCCGCGCGCCTGCTCGCGCAGCATCCGCAGCTTCCACGGCGGCACCCCGGCCTCGCGGGCCAGGTCGCCGTCCCGCATCCCGCGCGGCGCCGCCATCACCCGGGCCAGACCGCGCAGCCCTCCGGCGAACGCGCTGGGGACCAGGACCGGGGCCGTTCCGGAATCGAGCGCCCAGCGCAGCTCCTCGAGCGCGACCGCCGTGCGGCCGTAGAGCGCGGCATCGGCCACCGCGAAGGACTTCACCTCCGCGCGGCCACCGAAGTAGCGCTTGACCACGGACTCGGTGAGAGGGGCGTCCGGGAAGTCGCTGGTGAGCTGGTGGGCGGCGCCCGCCAGCGCGCGCAGGTCCTGCCCGATCGCCTGCACCAGCAGGGTCGCCGCCTCGTCGTCGATCCGACCACCGTGGCTGCGCACCTCGGCGACGAGGAAGCGCACGAACTCGGAGGGCTTGAGCGAGGCGGACTTGATCTCGGTGACGGTCCTGGGCAGCTTCCGCAGCTTGTTGAGCAGACCGGTGCCCTTCTGCCCGCCGCCGTGCACGAGGATCAGCCCGACCTCGTCGGAGGGGGCCTCGGCGTAGTCGACGATCCCGGGGTGCGACTCCTCGGGGAGGTTCTCCAGCCCACGCACCACCACGCAGCGGATCGAGGAGAACAGCGACGGCGCGGCGAGATCGGCGAGGGCGGCCATGCTGAGCTGGTCGGCGTTGGTCTCGCTCACCTCGCACTCGGGCTCAGCCCGGCGTACCGCCTGGGTCGCGGCGGTCACCGCCCGCTGGTTGAGGAGCTCCTCGGGACCGGTGATCAGCGTCACGTGGCCGAGCACGTCGGTCGCGGTCGGGTTCGCCATGATGGGCACCAGAGTGCCACATCCCACCGACCTGATCGGCCCGGCGCGGTGGCTGCCTGGTGAGAAGCGAGCGCCGCCGAAGCGTAGGCCTCCGCGTGATGGGTATCCCCTGTCTAACTGCCTGCGCGCCGGAGCGCGGCCGCCTGTGAGGAGACCCATGCAGCCCGACCTGATCGGCGGTCGCTACCGCGTCGAGCGAGCCATCGGGCAGGGCGGCATGGGCACGGTCTGGTTGTGCCGGGACACGACGCTCGAGCGCGACGTGGCGGTCAAGCAGGTCGGCCTGCTGCCGGGTGAGTCGGTGCCGGACTCCGCCCGGGCGCTACGGGAGGCCCGGTCCTCGGCCGCGCTCGGGCACCGCAACGTGGTGACCGTCTTCGACATCGTCGAGGAGCAGGGCGCCGTCTGGATGGTCATGGAGTACGTCCCGTCCCGGACCCTCTCCGAGCTGCTCAAGGAGAAGGGCCGTCTGACACCTGCCGAGGTCGCCGCGATCGGCGCCCAGGTCGCCGACGGACTGGCCGCAGCGCATGCGGCCGGCACCACCCACCGGGACGTGAAGCCGGGCAACATCCTGGTCCGCGAGGACGGGGTCGCCAAGATCGGCGACTTCGGCATCGCCCGCACCTCCGGTGACCCCGCGCTCACCTCGGCCAGCCTGGTCACCGGCACGCCCCACTACTTCGCGCCCGAGCTCGCCACCGGGTCCGACTCCGGCCCTGCCTCGGACGTGTGGGCTCTCGGTGCCTCGTTGTACGCCGCCGTCGAGGGACGGCCGCCCTACCGGGCCCAGACCAACCCGATGGCCGTGCTGCACGAGATCGCCCAGCACCCGCCGGATCCCCCGCAGCACGCCGGTGTCCTGGAGCCGGCGCTCAAGCGCATGCTCGACCGCGACCCGCGCTCGCGCTGGTCGATGACCGATGCCGCCCACGGCCTGCACCGGATCGCCGAGGCGCAGACCGAGCGCACCCGCGAGCAGACCGCGGCCTTCCCCGCTGCCGGCGCTGCCGGTGCAGCCGGTGTTGCCGGCGCTGTCGGTGCGGCCGCGGCTGGCTCGTCCGACGACCACGCCGCCTCCGGCGCCGGCGGCGCTGGTGCGGCAGGCGGCGCTGGTTCAGCAGGTGGCGCTGGTTCAGCAGGTGGCGCTGGTGCGGCCGGCGGCGCCGGGGCCGACCACCTGCGCGGTCTGGAACCGGAGCCGCGACGACGCCGCCGGCCGGGCCCGGCGCTGCTGGCCGCGCTCGCCCTGCTGCTGCTCATCGGTGGCCTGGTCGGCTTCTCGCTGCTGGATGGCGGGAACGATGACCCGGCGGCCTCGGAGCAGCCGGTCACGCCGTCGCCGACGGCGAAGAAGAGCTCGAAGAAGCCGTCGCCCTCTCCCTCGTCGAGCGCACCGGAGCCGACCCAGGACGCGACGACGTCCGCCCCGACTCCCTCCACCCCGGCCAAGACCGCGACGTCGGCCCCGCCACCGGCCGGCAACGGGTCCCAGGCATCGTTCCTGCAGGACTACTACGCGACCGTCCCGGCCGACACCGACGCCGGCTGGGCCATGCTCGGCCCCGACGAGCAGTCGGTCGGTCGTGACAGCTACGACGGGTTCTGGGCGACGTACCAGTCCGTCCGGCCCAGCGACATCCAGCTCCTCGACGGGAACGCCGCGGAGGTCACGTTGACCTACACCCAGAATGACGGCGGAGTGGTCGTCGAGCGGCAGCGGCTCCAGCTGATCCCCGACGGTGAGGGCGGCTGGCTCATCAACGACGACACCGTGCTCAGCTCGCGGAGCGGGTAGCAGCCCGGGGACCGGCCGCGGTCTCACCCCGGCGTCCGGGGCCCGCTGGTGCTGACCCGCAGCCGGCCGTCGACCACGCGCACCGCGACGTCACCGTCCTGGTCGGTGCGCCGCACCTGCAGGCCCGCGTGCTCGAGCAGCGCGAGCGTGGCCGGCGCCGGGTGCCCGTAGTCGTTGCCCACCCCCACCGAGATCACCGCGAGCACAGCGCCGAGCGAGCCGATCAGCTCCGGGTCCTGGTCGGCGCTGCCGTGGTGCGGCACCTTCAGCACGTCGACGCGCAGGTCGGGCACGGCGGCGTGGAGCATCTCCTGGGCGGGGGGCTCGATGTCGCCGCTGGCCAGGATCCGCACGCCCCGCGACTCCACCAGCAGCACCGTGCTCGCGTTGTTGGGTGGTGAGCCCGGGCCTTCGGCTCGGGGCAGCCGCGCCGGTCCGATCACCTGCCAGCGCAGCAGGCCCAGCTGGTGGACCTCCCCGAACCGGGCGGTCCGGACCGGGATGCCGGCGGCACCGGCCCAACGACGTACCTCCTCCGCACCGGCGGGCGGATCCGCCAGACCGGTGACCAGGATGCGGTCCACCCGCCGCCCGTCGAGAACGCCGGGCAGACCGTCGACGTGGTCGGCATGGAAGTGCGTGAGCACCACCACCGGAACCTCGCGCACCCCGAGGCGGTCCAGGCACCGGTCGATCGCCGGCGGGTCCGGACCGGCGTCGACGACCACCGCCCGGCCCTCCCCCGCGTTCAGCACGAGCCCGTCGCCCTGGCCGACGTCACAGGCCACCATCACCCAGCCGCTCGGCGGCCAGCCGGGCGACGGCAGCGGCACGAGCACGACCAGCGTCATCGCCGCGGCGGTGAGCACCGCGGGTCCCCGGCGGGCGAAGACCCAGGGCGAGCCGGCCGCGATCGCGGCACAGAGCGCGCAGAGGACGGCCAGGCCGAGCGGTCCCGCGGCCCAGTGCACCGCGGCGGTCGGCAGCGGCGCGAGGTGCGTGGCGACGGCGATGATCCACCAGGCGCTCGCTGCCGCCCCGGTGCCGACCAGCACCCCGGCCCACGGCAGGACCGGCATCAGCAGGCCACCGACCAGCCCGAGCACGGTCGCCGGACCGACCGCCGCCGCCACCAGGAGGTTCGCGATGACCGCGACCAGGCTGACCTGCCCGGACAGCGCCGCGACCGCCGGCGTGCAGGCGAGCTGCGCCGCGAACGGCACCGCCACCGCCTCGGCCACCCACCTGGGCGCCCACCGCATCAGTGCGTCGCGCAGCACCGGTCCCAGGAACAGGATCCCGGCGGTCGCCTGCGCGGAGAGCACGAAGCCCCACGAGACCGCCAGCCAGGGGTCCACCAGGACGAGCACCAGGACCGCGACGCCGAGCGCCCGGGCTCCCTGGGTGCGTCCGTGGCTGCCCATCCCGATCAGGCCGACCGTGCCCATCGCCGCGGCGCGCACCACGCTGGGCTCGGTGCGCGCCAGCAGCACGAACCCGACGACTCCCAGCCCGCCGATCACCACCAGACCCCTGCCCCGGACGCCGGCCCAACGGGCCAGGACCAGCAAGAAGCCCACGACCAGGGTGAGATTGGTGCCGGACACGGCCGCGAGGTGGGTCAGTCCGGTGGTGCGGAAGTCCTCGACGACCTCCGCCGACAGCTGCCGGTCGTCACCGACCACCAGGGCCGGCACCAGCGCCTCGGCGTCACGGCTGCCATGCACCACCGACGCACGGATGCCGCGCCGGACGACGTCGGCACCGCTGAGCAGCGCTCCCTGCTCCGCGACCACGGTCGGGGCCCGGCGGGGCAGCAGCACGGCGGCCACGGTCTCGTCCTGCGCCGGCCGCAGCCGTCCGGTGGCCTCGACGGTGTCGCCGAGCCGGACGTCGAGCCAGTCGAGGTCACCGATCACCAGCACCGGCACCGCGCTGCGGTAGCTCCGGCCCAGCCCCTCCACGGTGCGCACCGAGAGGCGGACCAGCACGTAGGGAGCGAATCTCCCCTCCCGGCGCACCGGGTCCGAGGCGACCCGGGCGGTGAGGCTCACCGAGGTCTGCGCCTGCGCCAGCCGCGCCACCGGCGTCGCCCGGTGCTGCTCCACCCGGAGCGCCGCCGTGCTCGCCGAGGCACACGTGACGACCGCGCAGCCGACCAGCAACCAGGTGCCGGCGCGGCTCGGGCGAGGCCAGGGCGGGCGCGCTCCGCGGCGGTCGTCGGCGTCGCTGCCGGACTGGGTCCCTGGGCCACGGGAGGTCCGGGACCGGTGCCGGACCGCCACGGCCGCCGCCCCCGCCGCCGCCGCAACGGCTGCCACGGCGATGGACACCGACCCCAGCAGGACCAGCAGCGAACCCGCCCAGGCACAGCAGGCCAGCAGCACCACGCGCAGGTCCGGGCGCTCCTGGTCAGGCTTCACCGGAGCGGGCCGCGGACCCGCGGGCCCCGGCTCACAGCGTGACGAACGGCGCCAGCTCGGCCAGGGTCGCCTCCCCGATCCCGGAGACGTCGAGAAGCTCGTCCACGGACGCGAAGGCGCCGTGCTCGGCGCGCCACTGCAGGATCGCCTGGGCCGTGACCGGGCCGACGCCGGGGAGGGTCTCCAGCAGCGCCTGGTCGGCGGTGTTCAGGTTGACCAGCGGGGATGCGGCCCCTCCCGTCGATCCCGCCGGGTCCGAGACCGCCGAGGCCGCGACCCCCGGGACCACGGCCACACCCACGAGGACCTGCTCGCCGTCGACCAGAGGCCGGGCCAGGTTCAGGGTCTGGAGGCGGACACCGCGGCGGGCACCGCCGGCCGCCTCCAGCGCGTCCACCACCCGGGAGCCCGGCGGCAACCGGACGATGCCCGGGTGTCGCACCCGGCCGGCCACGTCGACCACGAGCGCGGCCGGGGCGGCACCGGCACTCGCCCCCGCGGCGGGCCCCGGTCCGGGGGCCGACGCCTGCGACGCGTCAGCCGTTGCCTGCGCGACCGTGCCCACCAGGGCCGACGGGCCGCTGGAGGCCGGCCGGGCGACCACCAGCTCGCCCGGGTCCGCCGACCGCACCGCCCACCAGGCCGAGACCCCCAGCGCGACGGCGACCAGCAGCGAGAGCAGCGCGACGTGCCCCACTCCGAGCCCGGCCCGCCCCTGCATCGTGGCCGGCAGCCGGTCCAGGAGCCAGGCGCCGGCCGCGGTGGCGTGCGGCACCGGCCGCCTCGCATGCCGCCCGGGAGACCGCTCCGTCCCGCCGGTCGGGGTGTCCGTGGTGGCGTCGGCCGCGGTGCCGGCCGCGGGGTCGTACCTGGAGGTCCGGGCCGCGGTGGACCCGCCGGCAGGGAGCTCGCCGGACCCGTCCGACCCCGAGCGCGACGGGGGATCGACAGGGGCCGGGCGGATCGCGGCGAGCTCAGCGCTCAACAGCTCCAGCCGTCGCCGTGCCACCTCGGCGACCTGTTCGTCGGCGGATCTCCGTGAGCGCATGCCTCCACGCTAGGCAGCGGCGACGCCCCTCCGCCCCGTCGATCCCGGCGGCTGTGGACAAGTGGCGCGCGGCGCCGCCGGGGGACGAAGACCGGCGGTCGGGCGGCTCAGCGCGGGGCGACGACCACCGCGACCATGCCCGGTCCGACGTGGGCGCCGAGCACCGCGCCCACCTCGCCGAGGTCGACCTCGCGACCCTCAAGGTTCACGGCGAGCCGTTCGGCCAGCCGACCCACCAGGACGTCCGCGCGGTCGGCGGCGGACAGGTGGGCCACCGCCACGTCGACGCTGCAGTCCCCCGCGGCCTCCACCGCCAGCTCCTCGAGCCGGCTCAGCGCCCGGGAGGAGGTGCGCACCTTCTCCCGCAACGACACCCGGCCTTCGGCCAGCGCGAGCAGCGGCTTCACCGCGAGCGCCGACCCGATCAGCGCTGCCGCCGCGCCGATCCGGCCGCCGCGGCGCAGGTACTCCAGCGTGTCCACGTAGAACAGCGACGTGGTGGCCGCGGCCCGCGTCCTGGCCGCCGCCGCCGCGTCCTCGGCGGAGCCGCCGGCGGCCAGCACGTCGGCGGCGGTGAGGACGGCGTACCCGGTGGCGAAGCCGAGCTGCCGCGTGTCCACGGTGAGCACCGGGATCCCGGCCTCGCGCGCGGCGAGCTGTGCCGACTCGAAGGTGCCGCTGACCTCCCCGGAGAGGTGGATCGAGAGGATCGACTCAGCTCCCTGCTGCGCTGCCTGCTGGTAGGCCTCCAGGAAGACCGCCGGCCCCGGCCGCGACGTACTCACCGGCGTCCACTCCCGCAGCGCGTCCGCGATCGTCTGCGGGGTCGCCTCCGGCGCGCCTTCCTCGTAGGAGCGGGCTCCGATGACCACCTGCAACGGCACCACGACGATCCCCCGCTGCGCGGCGACGTGCGAGGGCAGCATCGCCGTCGAGTCGGTGACGAGCACGACCGAGTCGGCCTGCGAGGGCGGCATGCGCCGAAGGTTACCGGGCAGTGCCGCCCCGCACCCGGAATCCTCCGGGGGTCATCGGTGTTCGGACAAGTGACCAGTCATTCGACCGAAAGGACCCATATGCGCGTCGTCATCGCAGGCGGACACGGCCAGATCGCCCTCCTGCTGGAGCGCCAGCTGACCGACAACGGCGACCAGGCTGTCGGCCTCGTCCGCAACCCCGACCACGTCAGCGACGTGGAGGACACCGGAGCCGAGGCGGTGGTCCTCGACCTCGAGAAGAGTGACGTGGACGCGGTCGCCGAGGTGCTTCGCGGCGCCGACGCCGTCGTCTTCGCCGCCGGTGGCGGGCCCAACAGCGGTCCGGAGCGCAAGGACACCGTCGACCGAGGGGCAGCGGTGCTGCTCGCCGACGCCGCCGAGCGCGCGGCCGTGCGGCGCTACGTGATGATCTCCTCGATGGGCACCGACCAGGCCGACCCGGACAGCGACGACGCCTTCCAGGTCTACCTGCGCGCCAAGAAGGCCGCGGACGACGACCTGCGCGCCCGCGACCTCGACTGGACGGTCGTGCGGCCGGGTCGGCTCACTGACATGACGGGCACCGGCAGCGTCCGGGTCGGCACGCTCGAGCGCGGCGACATCCCTCGCGCCGACGTGGCGGCGACCCTGCTGGCGGCGCTGCACACGTCGCAGACGATCGGCAAGACCTTCGAGGTGCTCGAGGGCGACACCCCGATCGTCGAGGCGCTCCGCTCGCTGTGACGGCCCCGGGTGCCGGCCGGGTCCGCCCGGCGGCGGCTGGGGCCGGCGCCCCAGTGCTTCCCCAGGGAGTTTGACGCTTCCCATGGGCCACGGCCCATGGGAAGCATCAAACGTCCGACATCCCGTGGTAATCGGCGGCGGGGTCAGCCGGCGACGATGTTGACCAGCTTCGGCGCCCGGACGATTACCTTGCGCACCGTCTTGCCCTCCAGGGCCCGCTGCACGCCCGGGTCGGCCATCGCGGCGGCCTCCAGGTCCGCCTCGGCGATCCCGGGCGCCACCTCCAGCCGGGCCCGCACCTTGCCCTGGACCTGGACGACCGCGGTCACCGAGTCCTCGACCAGCAGCGCCTCGTCGACGACCGGCCAGCCGGCCCGCGCCACCGTGGGCTGGTGACCCAGACGCGCCCACATCTCCTCGGCGGTGTACGGCGCCACCAGGCTCAGCAGCACGGCCACCGCCTCGACCGCCTCGCGCACGGCAGGGTCGGCCGGGCCGCAGCCGGCGTCGATCGCCTTGCGGGTGGTGTTCACCAGCTCCATCACCCGCGCGACCATCACGTTGAAGCGGTGCCCGTCGATCAGCTGGGCGGCGTCGGCCACGGTGCGGTGGGTGGCCTTGCGCAGCGCGACGTCACCGGCGTCGACGGCGCCGCCCACCGGGGCGGTGACGTCCCCGCTCAGCCGCCAGGCGCGCTGCAGGAACTTCAGCGACCCCGACGGCGACATGTCCGCCCAGTCGATGTCGTCCTCCGGCGGCCCGGCGAAGACCAGCGTCAGCCGGACCGCGTCGACGCCGTACCGGTCGATCATCTCGCCCAGGTTGACCCCGTTGCCCAGCGACTTGCTCATCGCCTTGCCCTGGTTGATCACCTGGCCCTGGTTCATCAGGGCCTGGAACGGCTCCTCGAAGTCGACCATCCCCATGTCGTGCAGCACCTTGGTGAAGAACCGGCTGTACAGCAGGTGCAGGATCGCGTGCTCGACACCGCCGACGTACTGGTGCGCCGGCATCCAGTCCCGCACCGCGTCGGGGTCGAACGGCCCGTCGGTGTAGTGCGGCGAGCAGTAGCGCAGGAAGTACCACGACGAGTCCACGAAGGTGTCCATCGTGTCGCTGTCGCGCTTGGCCGGACCGCCGCAGGACGGGCAGTCGACGTTGACCCAGTCCTCGGCCGCGGCCAGCGGTGAGGTGCCCTTGGGCTTCAGGTCGGCGCCGCGCAGGTCGGGCAGTACGACGGGCAGCTGGTCGTCGGGGACCGGGACCTCGCCGCAGGTCGGGCAGTGGACGATCGGGATCGGGCAGCCCCAGAACCGCTGCCGCGACAGCAGCCAGTCGCGCAGCCGGAAGTTGACGGCGCTGCGGCCGTGCCCCTCGGCCTCCAGCCGCTCGACGATGCGCCGGATGCCGGTGACCTTGTCGCTCAGGCCGTCCAGGCTGAACCCGTCGCTGCTGGAGCTGACGTAGGTGCCGTCGCCCGGCGTCGCGACGAAGGTCTGCGCCGGGTCCGGCTCGCCGGTGTCCACGACCATCCGCACCGGCAGGTCGAAGGCCTGGGCGAAGTCCAGGTCACGCTGGTCGTGGGCGGGCACCGCCATGACCGCACCGGTTCCGTAGTCGGCCAGCACGTAGTCCGCCGCCCAGACCGGGATCCGCTCGCCGCTGACCGGGTTCACCGCGTGCCGGCCCAGGAACACGCCGGTCTTCGGCCGGTCGCTGGCCAGCCGGTCGATGTCGCTCTCCTTGCGCACCTGGGTCAGGTAGCTGTCGAACGCCTCCCGCTGCTCGGGCGCGCACAGCTCGTCGGCCAGCTTGGCGTCGGCGGCCACCACGAAGAACGTCGCGCCGTACAGCGTGTCGGGGCGGGTCGTGAAGACGGTGACCGACAGCGCCTCGTCCTGTCCGTCGCGCGGCTCGATGTCGAAGTCGACGTAGGCGCCCTCGCTGCGACCGATCCAGTTGCGCTGCATGGCCAGCACCCGCTCGGGCCAGGTGTCCTTCAGCCCCTCCATGTCGTCCAGCAGCCGCTGGGCGTAGTCGGTCACCTTGAAGTACCACTGGGTCAGCTCGCGCTTGGTGACCTCGGCGCCGCAGCGGTCGCACATCCCGCCGACCACCTGTTCGTTGGCCAGCACCGTCTGGTCGTTGGGGCACCAGTTCACCGGGCTGGACTTGCGGTAGGCCAGGCCCCGCTCGCGGAAGCGCAGGAACAGCCACTGCGTCCACCGGTAGTACTCCGGGTCCGAGGTGTGCAGCCGCCGGGACCAGTCGAAGGAGACCGCGTAGCGCCGGAACGACTCGGCCTGGGTCTCGATGTTGGCGTAGGTGTAGGTCGCCGGGTGCTCGTCGCGCTTGATCGCGGCGTTCTCGGCGGGCAGGCCGAAGGAGTCCCAGCCGATCGGGTTCAGCACGTCGTAGCCGCGCTGCCACCAGTACCGCGCGATCACGTCGTGCAGCGCCATCACCTCCGCGTGACCCATGTGCAGGTCACCGCTCGGGTAGGGGAACATCGTCAGCGCGTAGCGGCGCTCGCGGGAGCCGTCGTCGGCGGCCTGGAACGGGTTCAGGTCCTCCCAGACCGCGCGCCACTTCTTCTGCGCGGTCTCGACGTCGTAGGTCACGTCCTGCTGCGCGGTCTCGACGTCGTAGGTCACGTCCTGCTGCTCGGTCATCTCGTCTCGTCTTCCTGGACAGCGGTGGTGGCGGGGCCTTCCGTGCGCCCGGACCCGGGGCACAAAAAAACCCCTCGGGCACGAGGGGTAGCCGCATCGACGCCGAGCCCGACCAGCGGGCTTCGGATCAATGCGGCCTGATAAGCAGGAGGCTCTTCCGCATAACGCCAGGGTACCGCACCGGCGACGCAGCGTCAGGGGTCGCCCGCGGCCCGCTCACCAGCCGTCGACGACCGGCTCCAGGCTCCGCTCGAGACGGATCAGGGCTCGGCGGAACGCCGGGTAGTCCTCCCCCACCAGCTCGGCCCACTGCTTGTCGACCTGCTCGGTCACCGTGCTGATCGCGTCGAAGGCCGACCACCCGGTCTCGGTGAGCCGGACCACCCGCAGCCTGCGGTCCCCCTCCTGGTGCTCGCGCACCAGGTAGCCGCCGCGCTCGAGCTGGTGCAGCAGGTGGTTCATCGCCTGCTTCGAGGAGGCGTTGCGCAGCGCCAGCATGCCCGGCCGCTGCCCGTCGGGCCCGGGGAACTGGAACACCCCCAGGTGCGCGGGGAGGATGTCGCCGAAGCCGGCGTGCGCCAGCGCCGTCATGACCTGGTGACGCAGCAGCGTCGCGGGCCGGCGGATCAGCGCCGAGGCAGCCGGCATCGTGTCGTGCGAGATCTCCCCCACAGCGTGGTCCCCCCACTGGCTAGGTGGGCCAGGCGGCCCGGCGGCGCGGCGTCAGGTTCCGCGCACAGGACCATTCTGCGGAAAGGCACCCCCTGTTTGTCCCGATTTCAACCAAACTGACCGAACACCAGCGACCGCCCGCACGTCCCAGGACCGCCCCGGGTAGGCCGCCGTGGGGGCGCTCAGGAGGACGAGGCCTCGGTGTCGTCGTCGGGGATCACCGTGGGTCGCCACCGGGCCCACAGCAGGAAGCAGGCCGCGGCGACGATCATCCCGATCCCGGCCCACAGGTTGATGTTCAGGCCGCCGGCCATCTCCAGGTCGGCGTCGGTCGTGCCCAGCAGGCCGACCAGGACCAGGACGACGCCGTACACCCCGATCAGTGCGCCGATGAAGACCCGGATGTCGAAGGCACCCGCCTTGTGGCTGCGCTGCTGCTGCTCGCTCATGAGGGCTCCTTCACCAGAACAGGATGTTGAGGACGATGACGATCACCAGGGCGACGCCGGCGAGCTGGGTGGGCTTCTGGTACCACGACAGGTGCTCGGGGTCCTCCTGGTGGTAGTCGGACCTCGGGGTCAGCGACCAGACCAGGCCGCGCAGCTCCGACTCCGGCTTGGGCTTGGTCACCATGCTGACCACGATGCTGACCGCGAGGTCGACGAAGAACGCGGCGCCGGCGGCGACGAAGCTGGCGCCCTGGCCGCTCAGCGGCAGCACCCCCACCGAGAGGCTGCCCAGCGTGTCCTCGCTGAGCACCGCGACCGCGACCGCGGCCACGGTGCCGCTGACCAGCCCGACCCAGCCGGCCGTCGGGGTCATCCGCTTCCAGAACATTCCGAGGATGAAGGTGGCGAACAGCGGGGCGTTGAAGAAGCCGAACAGGGTCTGCAGGTAGTTCATGATGTTCTCGTACTGCGCGGCGAAGGTCGCGGTGCCGATCGCCACGAGGGTGGCGCCGACGGTGGCGATCCGGCCGACCCGCGTGTAGTAGTCGTCGTCGCGGTCCTTGACGATGTAGTCCTGCCACAGGTCGTAGGAGAAGACGGTGTTGAACGCCGAGATGTTCGCCGCCATCCCGGCCATGAACGAGGCCAGCAGACCCGCGATCGCGACCCCCAGCATCCCGTTCGGCAGCAGGTCCCGGATCAGGTAGAGCAAGGCGTTGTTGTAGTCGGGACTGCCTCCCTGGGCCTTGGGCTGGGCGATCTCGTTGACCAGCACCGCGGCGATCATGCCGGGCAGGATCACGATGAACGGCACGAACATCTTGGGGTAGGCACCGATGATCGGCGAGCGCTGCGCCGCCGAGATCGAGCTGGACGCCATCGCCCGCTGGACCTCGACGAAGTTGGTCGTCCAGTAGCCGAAGGAGAGGACGAACCCGAGTCCGAAGACGATGCCGATGACGGAGAGCAGCGGGCTCTCGATCCCGGTGAGGGCCGTGCCGGGCCAGGACGAGAGCTGCTCGGCACCACCGGAGGTGGCGGTGATCTTCTCCTTCAGGCCGTCGTAGCCACCGACCTTCTTCAACCCCACCAGGGTCAGCGGCAGCAGCGCCGCCACGATCACGAAGAACTGCAGGACCTCGTTGTAGATCGCTGCCGACAGCCCGCCCAGCGCGGTGTAGGTCAGCACGATCGCGGCCGCGGCGATCAGCGAGACCCACAGCGGCCAGCCGAGCAGCGCGTCGACCACGCTCGCCAGCAGGAACAGGTTGATGCCGGCGATCAGCAGCTGGGCCACGGCGAAGCTGATCGCGTTGACCAGGTGGGCGGTCGGCCCGAACCGGCGGTTCATGAACTCGGGGACCGAGCGCACCTTCGAGCCGTAGTAGAACGGCATCATCACCACGCCCAGGAACAGCATGGCCGGGACCGCGCCGATCCAGAAGTAGTGCACGGTCGGGACGCCGTAGTTGGCCCCGTTGGCCGACATGCCGATGATCTCGACCGCGCCGAGGTTGGCCGAGATGAACGCCAGCCCGGTCACCCACGCCGGCAGCGAGCGCCCGGAGAGGAAGAAGTCCAGGCTGCTCGACACGGATCGTCGGGCCAGGATCCCGATCCCGAGGACGAAGGCGAAGTACAGCGCGATCAGCCCGTAGTCGACCCAGCTGGCATCGAGCTGGAGCTGACTGTCCGCAGCCATGATCATGAGCCGCCTCCTCTGGTGTGCACGGAGCCCGTCGAGGTGGTCCTTCCCCCGACACCGCGGACTCATGCCTGCCGCGGCCAGATCGTGTCCGTCGGCGGGCGCCGGCGACCGGCTAGGGTCGGCGACTCAGGCAGTTCGAACGGGTCCCGCGGTCTTCCGGGACCCCCGAGGACCCAGGAGTGCAGGCGTGACGTGGTTGGTCACCGGCGGAGCCGGCTACATCGGGGCCCACGTGGTCCGGGCGTTCCTCGAGGAAGGGCTCGAGTGCGCCGTCATCGACGACCTCTCCAGCGGGCACCGTGGGTTCGTGCCCGAGACGGTGCCGTTCGTCGAGGGCAGCGTCCTCGACACCGAGCTGCTGGTGGGCGCGATGCGCACCCACGGCGTGGTCGGCGTGGTGCACCTGGCGGGTTTCAAGTACGCCGGGGTCTCGGTGCAGCGTCCGCTGCACACCTTCGAGCAGAACGTCACCGGGACGCTGCACCTGCTGCAGGCCATGCAGGTGGTCGGCGTCGACAAGATCGTCTACTCCTCCAGCGCGGCCACGTTCGGCACGCCGCAGGAGCCTCTGGTGACCGAGACCAGCCCCACCCGGCCGGAGTCGCCGTACGGCGAGAGCAAGCTGGTCGGCGAGTGGTTGCTGCGCGACCAGGCGGTCGCCACGGGTCTGCGGCACACGTCGCTGCGCTACTTCAACGTGGTGGGCTCCGGCTCGGACACGATCCACGACACCAGCCCGCACAACCTGTTCCCGCTGGTGATCGAGGCGCTGCTCGAGGGCCGGACCCCGCAGATCTACGGTGCCGACTACGACACCCCGGACGGCACCTGCGTGCGCGACTACGTGCACGTCGCCGACCTGGCGCTCTCCCACGTGGCCGCCGCCCGGGCGCTGGTCGAGGAGCGGCCGCTGGAGCCGGTCTACAACCTCGGCAGCGGTGACGGGCTCTCGGTCCGTCAGGTCATGGACGCGATGCGCCGGGTGACCGGCGTCGACTTCACCCCGGAGCTCCAGCCGCGACGACCCGGCGACCCGGACCGGATCGTGGCCTCCGGCGAGCTGGCCGCGCGTGACCTGGACTGGCGGATGCGCCACGACGTGGACGAGATGGTGGCGAGCGCCTGGCGCGCCCGCCGGGCGGCGGAGGTGGCGCGGTGAGCGTCCTGGACCTGTTCCGGCTCGACGGCCGGGTCGCCGTCGTCACCGGCGCCTCCTCCGGCCTGGGCGTCGCGTTCGCGCAGGCCCTGGCCGAGGCAGGGGCCGACGTGGTGCTCGGCGCCCGCCGGATCGACCGGCTCGAGGAGACCCGGCGGCTCGTCGAGGACGCCGGCCGGCGGGCGGTCGCGATGCGCACCGACGTCGCCGACCCCGACGACTGCCAGCGGCTCGTCGACGCCGCGATGCTGGAGCTCGGCCGGGTCGACGTCCTGGTCAACAACGCCGGCGTCGGCACCGCCGTGCCGGCCACCCGGGAGTCTCCCGAGGAGTTCCGCCGGGTCATCGAGGTGAACCTCAACGGGTGCTACTGGATGGCGCAGGCGTGCGGTCGGGTGATGCGTCCGGGCAGCAGCATCATCAACATCAGCAGCGTCCTGGGCCTGACCACGGCCGGGCTGCCGCAGGCGGCGTACGCCTCGAGCAAGGCGGCGCTGATCGGCCTGACCCGCGACCTCGCCCAGCAGTGGACCGGCCGCAAGGGGATCCGGGTCAACGCGCTCGCTCCGGGCTTCTTCGCCTCCGAGATGACCGAGCAGTACCCACCGGGCTACCTGGACTCGATGCAGCAGCGGATCCCGGCGGGCCGTCAGGGCGAGGCGGCGGAGCTGGCCGCTGCGCTGGTCTTCCTGGCCAGCGACGCCGGCGGCTACGTCACCGGGCAGACGCTGGCCGTCGACGGCGGGCTGACGATCACCTGAGGGCTTTCGCCTCAGGTTCCTCTTGGGGAACGGTGCGACGATGAGGTCATGAGCAGCCAGGCGAACATGCGCATCCCCCGGTCCGGGCTGACCCTGGACTTCCCGCAGTCCCTCGGCGTGTACGCGGAGTACGCCGAGGCCCAGAAGGCGGTCGACTTCCTCTCCGACAACGAGTTCCCGGTCGAGAACTGCATGATCGTCGGCACCGAGCTCAAGCAGGTCGAGCGGGTGACCGGGCGGCTCACCACCGGTCGCGTCGCGGTCGGCGGCCTGCTCTCCGGGGTCTGGCTGGGCCTCTTCGTCGGCCTGATCTTCTCCCTGTTCGCGACCGGCAGCAACAGCGGCTCGGCGTTCGCCGTGATCGTGTCCACGGCGCTGTTCGGCGCGCTGTTCGGGGTCATCTGGGCGCTCGTCGGGTACGCCGCTGCGCGCGGCAAGCGTGACTTCAGCTCGGTCAGCCAGATCGTGGCCACGCGCTACGAGGTCCTGGTCGAGCACAAGTACGCCGCCCGCGGGCGCGAGCTGCTGGCCACCATGCCCGGCACCCGGCCGTCCGCGTTCGACGCCTGACGCTGGCCGCGGCCCGGCTGTTCCTCGCGGGCTAGGCGAGCGCGGCGACGGCCAGCACCACCAGGGCCACGCCGAGCACGACCCACACCGCCACCAGGCCGCCGGCCAGCGGGCCGGTGCGCTTGGTGCGCACGGGTGTGGAGGTGTCCCGGTGGGGCGCGCTGACGGTCTCGCTCTGGGGGTCGAGGTTGGACTCGCCGTCGGAGGGTGCGGGGCTGGTCATGTCCACCGGGTACCCGACCCGGGCCGGCTCACGCCTGCCGGCGCGGCTACGGTGGCGCTCGTGAGCCTCCCCCTGCGCCTGGTCGTCGCGGTCCTCGCCCTGCTGCTGCTGGGCTCCGTCACCGCCTGCTCCTCCGAGACGGCTTCGGGTGCGGACGGGTCAACCGGGCGCACCGTGGAGCCGGCCGAGGCCCGTGCGCTCATCGAGCACGGAGCGGTGGTGATCGACGTCCGCACCCCAGAGGAGTTCGCCGAAGGCCACCTCGAGGGCGCGCTGAACCTGGACCTCCAGAACACCGACTTCTTCGACCAGCTGGGCGACCTCGACCCCGACGACACCTTCGTCGTCTACTGCCGCAGCGGCTCCCGGGCGGCGGCCGCGATCGAGCAGATGGTCTCCCGGGGCTTCGAGGACGTGGTGAACGCGGGAGGCTTCGACGCCCTCGAGGCGGCCGGCATCGCCACGCAGTGAGCCCCGGCCGCAAGGCCCCTCCCCGACCCGTCGCGGAGCCGCAAACGAGCGGTCCGGCACTCGCGCGCTTTGTCTGTTGACCGGTCGCGACGGCCGGTCCTAGCGTCGAGGAGTCCTTCGGCCACCGCCGTCCTCGCGGTCCCGCCCCGGATCAACCGGGAGACCCTGGCGGCGCCGCCGACCACCTGCGAACAGGGGGCCGCAGCAATGGAGGTACCACTCCTGCGTCGTGTGCTGGCCGAGTTCCTCGGCACCGCGATGCTCGTACTCTTCGGGGCGGGCTCGGTCGTGGCGGCGTTCGCCATCGGCGGCGGCAGCGTCGACTACGCCGGGCTGGGCATCATCGCGCTGGCGTTCGCGCTGGTCGTCGCCCTGGCCATCTACACCCTCGGGACGACGTCGGGCGCGCACATCAACCCGGCCGTCACGATCGCCCTTGCCGCGGTGGGCCGCTTCAGGTGGGCGGAGGTGGCGCCGTACGTCGCCGCCCAGCTCGCCGGCGGCGTTGCGGGCGCGCTGCTGATCGTGGCCTACGTCGGCGACCGGGCGACCGACTTCGGCGGGGTCGGAGTGACCACGCTCGGTGGCGGGGTCTCCGTCCTCGAAGGCATGGTCGCCGAGGCACTCGGCACGTTCCTGCTGATGTTCACGATCATGGCGGTGGCCGTGGACGGGCGGGCACCGGCGGGCTGGGCCGGCTTCCTGATCGGTCTCGCGGTCGCCGCCGAGATCATGGTCATCGGACCGTTCACCGGCGGCTCGGTCAACCCGGCGCGGTCCTTCGGCCCGTACGTCGTCAACGACCTGTTCGGCGGATCCTCCCCGTGGGTCGACTTCTGGGTCTACGTCGTCGGGCCCGTCGTCGGTGCCGGCGTGGCCGCCTTCAGCTACGAGCTGCTGGCCCGCCCGGTGGCCGCCGTGCCGCCGATCGGACCCTCCGCCGAGTCGGGAACTCCGGCTGCGGAGATGGACACCGGCACGCCCGGGTCCCCCGGCTCCGAGGTGCCCACCCCGCGGCGCGGCGCGGCAGGAGCGCGATCACGCAGCAAGACCTGAGCCAGCAGGAGCTGAACCAGCTTCGACCGTGCCGCGCCGGCCCGTGACCCCGGTCGCCGCGTCGGCACGTGACCGGCGCGCCAGGAGTCGCGTCGTACGGCTGCCGTCGAGAGTCGAAGGCAGCATGCGGAGGGAGACACGTCCATGCCAGGCAACAAGGCAGTCATCTTCAAGGGACCCGGCAGCGTCGCCGTCGAGTCCACCGAGTACCCGACGTTCGAGCTCAAGGACGGCCCGGGGGTCAACCCCGCCAACGTGGGCCGCGAGCTGCCGCACGCCGCGATCCTCAAGGTCGTCGCGACCAACATCTGCGGCAGCGACCAGCACATGGTGCGCGGTCGGACGACAGCGCCCACCGGCCTGGCACTGGGTCACGAGATCACCGGTGAGGTCGTCGAGACCGGACCCGGCGTCGAGTACATCAAGCAGGGGGACCTGGTCTCGGTCCCGTTCAACATCGCCTGCGGGCGCTGCCGCAACTGCAAGGAGGGCAAGACCGGCGTCTGCATGAACGTGAACCCCGACCGCCCCGGCTCGGCGTACGGGTACGTGGACATGGGCGGCTGGGTCGGCGGCCAGGCGGAGTACGTGCTGGTGCCCTACGCCGACTGGAACTGCCTGAAGTTCCCCGACAAGGACCAGGCCATGGACAAGATCCGGGACCTGGCGATGCTCTCCGACATCTTCCCGACCGGCTTCCACGGGGCCGTCAGCGCCGGTGTCGAGCCGGGCTCCACGGTCTACATCGCGGGCGCCGGTCCGGTCGGCCTGGCGGCGGCGACGTCGGCGTTCCTGCTCGGAGCGGCCGTCGTCATCGTGGGGGATCTGCAGAAGGAGCGGCTGGAGCAGGCGCGCAGCTTCGGCTGCGAGACCGTCGACGTCTCGCAGGGCGACCCGAAGGACCAGGTGGAGCAGATCCTGGGTGAGCCGGAGGTCGACTGTGCCGTCGACGCCGTCGGCTTCGAGGCGCACGGCCACGGCAGCGACGCGCAGATGGAGCGGCCGGCGACGGTGCTGAACACGGTCATGGACGTCACCCGTGCCGGCGGCGCGGTCGGCATCCCGGGCCTCTACGTCACCGGTGACCCGGGGGCGGCCGACGAGGCGGCCAAGGTCGGCTCGTTGTCGATCCGTCTCGGCCTCGGCTGGGCGAAGTCGCTGGCGTTCACCACCGGGCAGTGCCCGGTGATGCGCTACAACCGCAAGCTGATGATGGCGATCCTGCACGACCGCGTGCAGATCGCGAAGAACGTCAACGCGACCGTGATCCCGCTAGACCAGGCCCCCGAGGGGTACGCCGACTTCGACAAGGGAGCGGCCCGCAAGTACGTCCTCGATCCGCACGGGATGATCTCGTAGCGGTCGCTCACGGGTGCGGGAGCCGGCCCTGCTGGGATCCCGCACCCGTGCCCCGGTGGTCTGGTCACGAGGCGCTGAGGTGGCGGAGCGTCGGTATTATCGGTCTTGTCACGTTGTTCCGGGGGCCGACCGCGCACCAGAGAGCCTGTGATGAGAATCGACGACCGCCTCGACCTCGAGTTCGCCTACACGTCCTACCAGGACTCCTGCCGCGACCTGTACTCGCCGCACTACCTGTGCCGGCGACCGGACGGCCATGACGGCGAGCACGCCGCCGGCTTCGGCACCGACCGGCTGCGCTGGGCGCGCCACGCCGAGCAGCCCTCGCGGCGCACCGGACGCACCGGCTGACCTGACCCGGGTCGTCCGGGGCCCGGGCCGCCGTACGACGAAAGAACGGACGGCCTGCGGTTCGCAGGCCGTCCGTCGAAGTGGAGCTGAGGGGACTCGAACCCCTGACCCCCTCCATGCCATGGAGGTGCGCTACCAGCTGCGCCACAGCCCCGCCACCCTTGCGGGCAACTCGGGAATCTTAGCCAACCCACTCCCCGGATGCGAAATCGGGGGTGCGGCCGCGACCCCTCCGGGCTCAGCCTTCGTCGGGCAGCCGCTGCGGCGCGGTGTGCCCGGGCCGCACCGACTCGTTGTAGCCGCCCATCCGCAGGGGGCCCCCGGCGTCGAGCTCCTCGAGGGTCACCCAGGCGCAGTTGTCGATCCCGCGCAGCGTCGGCGCCAGGCTCGCGGGCCAGCCGAGCAGGCCGACCACGCCCACCTTGAGGCAGGCGCCGTGGGTGACGACCAGGCCGGTCTCCCCCGGCTCCAGGCCGGCCAGGCACTCCCCCAGGGCCGCGAGCATCCGCGCGAGCACCTCGTCGGGCAGCTCCGCGCCCTCCAGCCGGACCTTCCCGTCGCCGCTGGCCCAGGACGCGTGCTCCGCGGGGAACCGCTCGGCGAACTCCGCGATCGTCAGCCCCTGCCGCACCCCGACGCCGAACTCACGCAGCCGCGGGTCGACCTCGGCGACGACGCCGGTGGCCTCCTCGAGGTAGCCGCAGGTCTGCCGGGCCCGGGCGAGGTCGGAGGTCCAGATCCGGGTCGGTCCCAGCGAGGCGAGGTACGGCGCCGCCGCGGCCGCCTGGGCATGGCCGAGCCCGTCCAGCGCGACGTCGGCGTGGCCCTGGGCCCGACCGGCCGCGTTCCACGCCGTGCGTCCGTGGCGCACGACGACCAGCCGGCGGCCGGGGCCGCCGGCGACCCCGCCCGCGCCCGGTGCGGGGGCGTCGAGGTCGCGGCTCACTCGCCGCGGCCGGAGGTCACCGTGGACGGCAGCTCGATCAGCGGGCAGTCGCGCCAGAGCCGCTCGAGGGCGTAGAAGGAGCGCTCCTCCTCGTGCTGCACGTGCACGACGATCTCGGCGTAGTCGATCAGCACCCAGCGGCCGTCGCGCTCACCCTCGCGGCGCAGCGGCTTGGCGCCGAGGTCGCGCAACCGGTCCTCGATCTCGTCGACGATCGCCTTGACCTGCCGGTCGTTGGGCGCGGAGCAGAGCAGGAAGGCGTCGGTGATGACGAGCTGCTCGGAGACGTCGAAGGCCATGATGTTCTCGGCGAGCTTGTCCGAGGCCGCCTGGGCGGCGGTGCGGACGAGCTCGAGGGCGTGTGCGGTGGCTGTCACAGGGTTCCTACTGGCTGGTGGGGCAGATAGAGGTCGTACTTGGAGATGTACTGGACGACGCCGTCGGGCACGAGGTACCAGACCGGGTCGCCTGCTGCGGTGCGGTGCCGGCAGTCGGTCGAGGAGATCGCCAGCGCGGGGATCTCCACCATCGTGACCCGGTCCCCGGGGATGTTGTCGAGCAGCGTCGGGGCGACGTCGTAGCCGGGCCGCGTGCAGCCGACGAAGTGAGCGAGGTCGAACAGCTCGCCGGCGTCGCGCCAGGTGAAGATGTTGCCGAGGGCGTCGGCGCCGGTGATGAAGAACAGCTCGGCACCGGGGATCTGAGCGTGCAGGTCGCGGAGCGTGTCGATGGTGTACGTCGGGCCGGCCCGGTCGATGTCGACGCGCGAGACCCGGAAGCGGGGGTTCGACGCGGTCGCGATGACCGTCATCAGGTAGCGGTCCTCGGCCGGCGAGACCTCGCGCTCGGTCTTCTGCCAGGGCTGTCCGGTCGGGACGAAGACCACCTCGTCCAGGTCGAACCAGGCCTGCACCTCGCTGGCCGCGACCAGGTGGCCGTGGTGGATCGGGTCGAAGGTGCCGCCCATCACGCCGACGCGTCGGGCCGTCGCGGCCCGGGAGCTGCCCGCGTCAGCCACTCGCCACCGTCATCTGGATCGCAGCCGGTCAGGAGTGGTCGCGGCCGCGGCCGAAGGCCAGCAGGGCGCCCATCAGGGCCAGCAGCACGATGAAGGTGCCGACACCGACGAGGTAGGGGTTGACGGCGGGAGCGGACGTGGCGACCTCGGACAGGCCGGGGACGATCGTCGTGACGAGGGACAGGGGCGACGCTGGCGACATGGCGCACAGCCTACCGTGCGGGCACCGGCAGCCCGATGCGCGCCAGCCGCACCAGCGAGGCGCACTTCAGCCCGAGCAGCGCCAGCGCGATCACCAGGCCCAGCCACGGCATCCCGGTCACCAGCAGGATCACCGCGAACAGCGCCGAGTTGACCGCCTTGCCGGGCTTGGACCAGTTCCACAGCCACAGTGGCCGGTCGATGACGTAGAAGTAGTTGGGGCTGCGCACCGCCCAGGCCAGGAAGGCCAGCGACAAGAAGCAGTCGACGACCATGAACTCCGCGAGGTACACCAGCACCGGGGCGGCCATCTCCGGCTGCAGCCACATCAGCCCCAGGTAGAACGCGGCCGCGCAGAAGCGGTCGCTGAGGATGTCGAGCACCGCCCCGATCCGGGTCTCGCAGCCGCGCACCCGCGCGACGAGCCCGTCGGCCATGTCGCCGACCCAGTAGACGACCAGCGCGACCACCAGCAGCGTCAGGCTGCCCTCCCGGGCGGCCACCCCGGCCAGCGCGACCGAGGCCACGGTGCGCACGGCGGTCACGACGGTGGCGGAGGTGGCGATGCGCTCGGCAGCGGGATCGGTCCAGACGTCAGCCTCGGGCGCCCCCGCGCTCTCGGTGGCGGTCATGGCCCGAACCCTAGTCGTCGCCCGGGGCCGGGGCACCGGCAACTCCTCAGCCGAGCAGCGTGGCGTGGATCCGGCCGGGGAACCGCACGCTCACCCGGTGCTCGGCCAGCATCCCGGCGACCCGGTCCAGCTCGGCGTCCAGCTCGGCGCGGCGCCGCGCCGGTACGTCGACGAAGTAGTGGCTGCGCAGCTCGCCGTCCGGCCGCTGCCCCCAGGCGCCGACCACCTCGCCGTCCACCCAGAGCGTCGGGCCGGCGTTGCCGTTGCGGTCGAAGGCCTCGTGGCAGGAGTCCGGGAGGTACCACGCCCGCTGCTTCCAGCCCATCGTGGTCGGGTCCAGTGAGGGCAGCGCCGCCACCCACGGCCCCGCGTCGCCGACCGGTGCCTCGTCGTCGGCGGCCACCCAGCCGGGCGCTCCGTCGAGGTCGACGGGGACCGCGCCGCAGCCCTCCAGCGCGTGCCGGGTCAGTGCCGTGGTCCACCCCGCCCACCACTGCAGGTCGGCGGTGGTGCCCGGACCGAACCGCCGCAGCCACAGGTCGGCCAGCTCCACGGCGGCCCGCCTCTCCTCGGCCGGGTCGACCGGGTCGACCGGGTCGGTGGGGCCGGCGCCGTCCAGCCCGGGGCTGATCCAGGTGTCGGTGGCGGCGTAGGCGTAGGCGCCGCTCACCCAGGAGCCCGAGGGCCGGGTCCGGATCACCGCCCCCTCGAAGCCGAGCCCCAGCAGCACCCGGGTGTGGGCCGCGGCGGTCGTGGCGTAGGGCTTGCCCGGCGACATGGCCAGCGGGTGGCGCAGCGCGGGCACCAGCTCGCCGAGCCGCCGGGCGGTCAGCGGACCGTGCTCCTCCAGGGCCGCCAGCGTCCGGTCCCGGGCGTCGGCCAGCCAGGCCTCCGGGTCGGCGACGCCGTTGTCGGCGAGCAGCCTCAGGGTGCGCCGCCGTTCCTGACCGGCCACCCTGCGGGTGGCCGCGGCGTGCATGGTCCGGGCCACCGGCGGGGTCGCCACCCACAGCGTCCGCCGCATCGCGTGGTGGCGCACCACGCTGCGGTCGTCGTACAGCGCCTGCTCCACCGCGGCGATCGAGGGCCGCCGCATCCGCACCATCGCGGAGAGGAAGACCGTGACCGGGTCGGTGGAGTGCAGCGCGACCAGCGCGTCGGCGATGGCGGGTACGTCGTCGACCCGGTCCCGCGGCAGCAGCAGGTGCCGCCGGGCCAGCCGGGAGCGCCGCTCGCCGACCGGGACCGTCCGGGTCAGCGGACGTGCCCGTCGCCGACGACGACGTACTTGGTGGAGGTCATCTCCGGGAGCCCCATCGGGCCGCGGGCGTGCAGCTTCTGGGTGGAGATGCCGATCTCGGCGCCGAAGCCGAACTCGCCGCCGTCGGTGAACCGGGTGGAGGCGTTCACCAGCACGGCCGCGGCGTCGACGGCCGCGGTGAAGCGGCGCGAGGCCTCCAGCGAGCGGGTCACGATCGCCTCGCTGTGCCCGGAGGAGTGCCGGCGGATGTGGGCGAGGGCGGCGTCGAGGTCGGGGACCACCGCGGCGGAGATGTCGAGGGAGAGGTACTCGGTGCCCCAGTCCTCCTCGGTGGCCGCGACGACCCCGTCCTGCGCGGCGAACGCCGGGTCGCCGTGCACCGTGACGCCGGCCTGCTGCAGCGCCGTCACCACCCGCGGCAGGAACTCCTCGGCGACGTCGGCGTGCACCAGCAGCGACTCGGCGGCGTTGCACACCGACGGCCGCTGGGTCTTGGCGTTGAGGACGATCGCCAGCGCCTGGTCGAGGTCGGCGTCGCGGTCGACGTAGACGTGGCAGTTGCCGACCCCGGTCTCGATGACCGGCACCGTGGACTCCTCCACGACCGAGCGGATCAGCCCGGCGCCGCCGCGCGGGATCAGCACGTCCACCAGCCCGCGGGCGCGCATCAGCCGCTTGGCCGGCTCGTGCCCGGCGCCGGGCACCAGCTGCACCACGTCGGCCGGCAGCCCCGCCCGGACGGCGGCCTCGCGCAGCACCTCGACGACGGCCTGGTTGGACCGCGACGCGGTCGAGGAGCCCCGCAGCAGCACCGCGTTGCCGCTCTTGAGGCAGATGCCGGCCGCGTCCGCGGTCACGTTGGGCCGGGCCTCGTAGATGATCCCGACCACCCCGAACGGCACCCGGACCTGACGCAGCTCCAGGCCGTTGGCCAGCGTCGAGCCCCGGACCACCTCGCCGACCGGGTCCGGCAGCGCGGCCACCTCGCGCAGCCCCTCGGCCATCGCCGCCACCCGGGCCTCGTCGAGCCGGAGCCGGTCCACGAGCGCGGCGGCGGTGCCGGCCTGCTCCGCGGCCGACACGTCCTCGGCGTTCGCGGCCAGCACCCGTTCGACCGACTCCTGGAGGAGGTCGGCCATCAGCAGCAGCGCGGCGTCCTTGGTCGCGCGGGTCGCCAGCGACAGCTCCGCGGCGGCCTCACGGGCCCGACGCGCCACGGTCTCGACGGCATCGACAGGCGGTTCGCTCATGGCTCAAGCGTAGGCGCGCCCGGCTCAGAACGGCAGCGGCGTCACGTCGTGCAGGTCCACGATGACGGCGTACTCCATGCCGCGGCTGAGGTAGACCGCCCGCTCGAGCACCTCGAGGCCGACGACCTCCCAGCGCGGCAGCCCGGCCGACTCGCGGTGCTCGTTCCAGATCCGCAACGCGAGCGAGGAGGCGTCCAGCAGCGACTCGGCCTCCTCCCAGTACTGGATCTCGGCGCGGCCGCCGGCGTACTTCAAGGAGTGCAGGAAGGGGTGCTGCTCGTTGAGCCGGCGAAGCGCGTTGCGCACCACCAAGGGCTCGACCGCGTCGCCTGCGACGGTCACGGTCACGTGCCACAGCCGTGGTTGCTCGGCCACTGACCCACCTTCCGAAAACGGAACCTCGAGACCCCCGACCTCACCTGGCAGCGGTGCCAGGTGGACCTTCTCAGTCTGTCGGGCTTTGTCGGGACGCGCACCCGAACCCACAAATCCTTGGCCTGTCCCGGCTGTACCGGACGCCGTTCTCCCGCCGGGCTCAGTCGGTCAGCAGCGCCAGGTCGTCGCGGTGCACGACCTCGCGCTCGTAGGACGAACCGAGCTCACGGGCGAGGTCGTGGGTGGAGCGGCCGATCAGCCCCGGGAGCTCCTCGGAGTCGTAGTTCACCAGGCCCCGGGCCACCGGGGTGCCGTCGGGGTCGACGAGGTCGACCGGGTCGCCGCCGACGAAGCTGCCGGTGACCCCGGTGATGCCGGCCGGCAGCAGCGAGGCGCGCCGCTCGACGACCGCTCGCACCGCCCCGGGGTCGAGCACGATGCTGCCCTTCGGCTCGGTGGCGTGCGCCAGCCACAGCAGCCGGGTCGGCCGGCGCCGGCCGGTGGGGTGGAACATCGTGCCGACGGGCTCCCCGGCGAGCGCCGCGGCAGCCTGCGCGGCCGAGGTCAGCACCACCGGGATGCCGGCGCCGGTCGCGATCCGGGCGGCCTCCACCTTGGTCACCATCCCGCCGGTGCCGATCCCGGCCCGGCCCGGACGGCCCACGTCGACACCGTCGAGGTCGGAGGTGGACCCGACGTCGCTGAGCAGCGAGGTGCCGTCCTGGTCCGGGTGGCCGTCGTAGAGCCCGTCCACGTCGCTGAGCAGCAGCAGCAGGTCCGCGTGCACCAGGTGCGCGACAAGGGCGGCCAGCCGGTCGTTGTCGCCGAACCGGATCTCGGAGGTGGCCACCGTGTCGTTCTCGTTCACGATCGGCACCACGCCGAGCTCGAGCAGCTTGGCGAAGGTCCGGTAGGCGTTGCGGTAGTGGCTGCGCCGGGTGACGTCGTCGACGGTGAGCAGCACCTGGCCCACCGCCACCTGGTGCCGGGCGAACTCCTCGGTGTAGCGGTGCACCAGCAGGCCCTGGCCGACCGAGGCCGCCGCCTGCTGGGTGGCCAGGTCGCGGGGGCGCCGCGGCAGCGACAGAGGCGCCAGGCCGGCGGCGATCGCCCCCGAGGAGACCAGCACCACCTCGGCGCCACGACCGCGCAGCCCGGCCAGCGCATCGACGAGAGCGCTGATCCGCTCCGGGTCGATGCCGCCCGTGGCGCTGGTGAGCGACGAGGAGCCGATCTTCACCACGACCCGTGCGGCGTCGAGGACGCCGCGGCGGGTGCTCACTCCTGGCCCTCCGGGACGGCCACCTCACCGGGGTCGTCCTCGGACCAGCCCCAGTCGCCGGGGGCCTCGAGCTCGTCGGGCGTCGGCTCGGCGATCCCGAAGCGGCGGGCGACGTCGGCGCGGGTCTCGCCCTCGCGCCGGTCGGCCATCGCCTCCTCGATCGCCCGGCGGCGCAGCGCGGACGGTCGGCTCTCCTCGAACCGGACGTCCTCGCCGCGGCGACCCAGGATCTCGGCGCCGGCCATCATCATCGGCTTGAAGTCGAAGACCACCGCGTTGTCGGCCTCGCCGATGAGCACCGCGTCGCCCTCCTGGGCGCCGAGCGCGAGCAGCCGCTCCTCGACCCCGAGGCGGTTGAGCCGGTCGGCGAGGAAGCCGACCGCCTCGTCGTTGCTGAAGTCGGTCTGCCGGACCCAGCGCTCCGGCTTCACGCCCCGCACCCGCCAGCCCTCGCCGGTCTCGCGGATGGTGAACTCGGGGCCGCCGGTGGTGTCCGGGGGCCGGATCACGATCCGGGTCGCCTCGGCGAGCGGCCGGGCGGCCCGGGCCTCGGCGACGATCTCGGCCATCGCGAACGACAGCTCGCGCAGCCCCTCGTGGCTGGCCGCGGAGACCTGGAAGACCCGCAGGCCGCGCGCCTCCAGATCGGGCAGGACGATCTCGGCGAGGTCCCGGCCGTCGGGCACGTCGACCTTGTTGAGCGCGACCAGGCGCGGCCGGTCCTCCAGGCCGCCGTACCGCTTGAGCTCGTTCTCGATGACGTCGAGGTCGCCGACCGGCTCGCGGCCGGGCTCCATGGTGGCGGAGTCGATCACGTGCACCAGGGCCGCGCACCGCTCGATGTGGCGCAGGAAGTCGTGGCCGAGGCCGCGGCCCTCGCTGGCCCCCTCGATCAGGCCGGGCACGTCGGCCACGGTGAAGGTGGTGTCGCCGGCGGTGACCACGCCGAGGTTCGGCACCAGGGTGGTGAACGGGTAGTCCGCGATCTTCGGCCGGGCCCGGGAGAGCGCGGCGATCAGGCTGGACTTGCCGGCGCTGGGGAAGCCCACCAGACCGATGTCGGCGACCACCTTGAGCTCGAGCACGATGCTGCGGTCGTCGCCGGGCTCACCGAGCAGCGCGAAGCCCGGCGCCTTGCGCTTGGAGGAGGCCAGCGCCGCGTTGCCGAGCCCGCCGCGGCCGCCCTGCGCGATGACCAGCTCGGTGCCCGGGCCGACCAGGTCGGCCAGCACCGTGCCCTCCTCGTCGGTGACCAGGGTGCCGTCGGGCACCGGCAGCACCAGGTCGTGGCCGTGGCCGCCGTTGCGGTGCGAGCCGGCACCGTGGCCGCCGGACTCGGCACGCCGGTGCGGGCTGTGGTGGTAGTCGACGAGGGTGGTCACGTCGGGGTCCACCCGGAGGATGACGCTGCCGCCGGGGCCGCCGTTGCCGCCGTCGGGACCGCCGAGCGGCTTGAACTTCTCGCGGTGCACGGAGGCGACGCCGTTGCCGCCGCTGCCGGCGGTGACCTGCAGGACGACCCTGTCGATGAAGGTGGGGACGGCCATGCGGATCAGCTCCTGGCTGGATGTGGAACGTGCGGGGTGGTCACGGGGCGACCGGAAAAGCAACGAAGGGACACCCTGCTCGGTCGAGCAGGGCGCCCCTTGCGACGATGGTGCGACGAACTAGGAAGCCGAGCTCACCCGGCGGACGGAACGATGTTCACGACGCGGCGACCGCGCTTGGTGCCGAACTCGACGTTGCCGCCGACGAGGGCGAACAGCGTGTCGTCGCCGCCGCGGCCGACGCCGCTCCCGGGGTGGAAGTGGGTGCCGCGCTGGCGCACGATGATCTCGCCCGCGTTGACGAGCTGGCCGCCGTAGCGCTTCACACCGAGACGCTGTGAGTTTGAGTCCCGACCGTTCTTGGTCGAGGCTGCGCCCTTCTTGTGTGCCATGTGTCAGTCCTTGGTGTCGAAGAGGAGGTGAGGTTCGAAGCCGTCCGACCCGGGGCCGGTCACCCTCCGAGCTACTGGGAGATGTCGGTGACCTTGACCTGGGTGTACTTCTGACGGTGACCCTGGCGCTTGCGGTAGCCGGTCTTGTTCTTGTACTTCAGGATCGTGATCTTCGGGCCCTTCGTGCCGCCGAGGACCTCGGCGGTCACGCTGGCCTTGCCGAGCGCGTCCGCGCCGACGGTGACCTTCTCGCCGTCGACGAGCATGACCACGGGCAGGGTGACGGACTCGCCCACCACTCCTGCAACCTTGTCGATCTCGATGACGTCGCCGACAGCAACCTTCTGCTGCTGGCCGCCACTGCGCACGATCGCGTACACCGCGGTCTCACTCTCTGCTCGGGACTTCGGGTTCTCGGGCCCGTGTGCGGTCCAGAGGCCCCCTCGGGGGGCACTCCGACACCTGCCGGCGGACCGGGGCACACGGGGACGGCGTGTGTCACACACCGATCGACAAGTCTACGGACACACTCGGGCCCGGTCAAAACGGCCGCTCCCCCGCCCCATGATTACCACGGTATGCAGGAAGTCTGATGCTTCCCACGGGCCGAAGCCCGAGGGAAGCATCAGTCAGCCATGGGAAGTTCGCGGATGAGAAGCGGCCGGGCGGACCGACCAGCGCCTCAGCGCTTGCGGACGCCCTTCTTCTTCACCGGCACGTGGATGGCGATGGAGCGCTCGGCCCCGTCCTCGTCCACGTCACCGGATCCGTCGGTGCCACCGTCTGCGTGCTCCTCGGACGGTACGCCGGCCTCGGGGCCGGTCTGGTCCGCGGCCTCCGGCGACGTGACCGCGCCGTCGGACGCCTGCGTGGCCTCGACCCGGTCGGTCTCGGGATCCAGCGGACCGGCACCGGTCGGAGCGGTCGGGACGTCAGAGCCGTCCGCACCGGTCGTCGCGGCCTCGGCGGGCGCGGCAACGGAGCCGGCGCCGGCGTCTGCTGCGGCGGCCCCGGCGGGGGGTCCCGCCGGGCGGCGGGCCACCCGGCGACGTGACGAGGTCACGATCCGGGGGCGCTGACGACCGGCTCGACCTGCGTCGGGGCACTCGGCGGCTGCGGCTGCTCAGACGGGGCCTCGGTGACCGGCTCCGGCGTCGGCTGGGCCTGCTGCCGGTCCCCGTCGGCGCGCTCGGTGCGCTCCTCGGCGCGGTCGGCGCGCTCGGTGCGCTCGGTGCGCTCCTCGGTCCGGTCGGCGCGCTCGGTGCGCTCCTCGGTCCGGTCGGCGCGCTCGATGCGCTCCTCGGCGCGGTCGGTGCCCTCGTCGGTGCGCTCGGTGCGCTCCTCGGACTGCTGCCGGCCACGGCCACGGGAGCGCCGGCTGCGCTCACGGGGCTGCTCGACGCCACGGTCCTCCTGGGACGCCTCGCCTGCCCGCTCGCGACCCGGCTCGGAGCCCTGCTCGACCGGGACCTCGACCGCCTGCTCGACGGCCGTCGACGCACCGTCGACCTCCACCGCGGGCGCGACCGGGGTGCGGCCCTCTTCGCCGTCGGAGTCGACGTGGGCGCGCGCCATCGCGGCGATGTCCTTCGGCGACGGCATGGCGGTCGGACCGCCGTTGCCCTGCGGCCGCTCGTCCTCCTGACGACCTCGGGGGCGGCGACCGCGACGCGGCTCCTCCTCCACCCGCTTGCGGTTCTCGACCGGCTCGTGGTGGACGATCAGCCCACGGCCCTGGCAGTGCTCGCAGTTCTCGCTGAACGCCTCCAGCAGGCCGGTGCCGATCCGCTTGCGCGTCATCTGCACCAGGCCGAGCGAGGTCACCTCGGCGACCTGGTGGCGGGTCCGGTCACGACCGAGGCACTCCACCATCCGGCGCAGCACCAGGTCGCGGTTGCTCTCGAGCACCATGTCGATGAAGTCCACGACGATGATGCCGCCGATGTCGCGCAGCCGGAGCTGGCGCACGATCTCCTCGGCGGCCTCGAGGTTGTTCTTGGTGACGGTCTCCTCGAGGTTTCCGCCGGAGCCGGTGAACTTGCCGGTGTTCACGTCGACGACGGTCATCGCCTCGGTGCGGTCGATGATCAGCGAGCCTCCGGAGGGCAGCCAGACCTTGCGGTCGAGACCCTTGGCGATCTGCTCGTCGATCCGGTAGGCGGCGAAGACGTCGTCCTCGCTGTCGTAGCGCTCGAGGCGGTCCGACAGGTCCGGCGCCACGTGCTCGACGTAGTCCTCGACCAGGTCCCAGGCGTCGTCGCCGGAGACGACCAGCTTGCCGAAGTCCTCGGTGAACAGGTCGCGGACCACCTTCAGCGTGAGGTCCGGCTCGCCGTAGAGCAGCGCCGGGGCGTTGCCCTTGGCGACCTTGGCCTCGATGTCGCTCCAGCGCGCGGTGAGCCGCTCCACGTCGTGGGTCAGCTCCTCCTCGCTGGCTCCCTCGGCCGCCGTCCGCACGATCACGCCGGCGGACTCGGGGACGATCTCCTTGAGCAGGCTCTTGAGCCGGTTGCGCTCGGTGTCCGGGAGCTTGCGCGAGATGCCGCTGGTGGTCCCGTCGGGGACGTAGACCAGGAACCGGCCCGGCAGGCTGATCTGGCTGGTCAGCCGGGCGCCCTTGTGGCCGATCGGGTCCTTGCTGACCTGCACCAGCACCGACTGGCCGGACTTGAGCACCTGCTCGATCTTGCGCGGCCCGTTGCCGGCGCCGAGCGTGTCCCAGTTGACCTCGCCGGCATACAGGACGGCGTTGCGGCCCTTGCCGATGTCGATGAAGGCGGCCTCCATCGAGGGCAGGACGTTCTGCACCTTGCCGAGGTAGACGTTGCCGATGAGTGAGGTCTGCGACTCGCGGGCGACGTAGTGCTCGACGAGGACCTTGTCCTCCAGGACAGCGATCTGGGTGAGGTCCTTCTTCTGCCGGATCACCATCACCCGGTCGACGGCCTCACGTCGGGCCAGGAACTCCGCCTCGCTGACGATCGGCGCGCGGCGGCGGCCGGCTTCGCGGCCCTCCCGGCGGCGCTGCTTCTTGGCCTCGAGGCGGGTGGAGCCGCTGAGCGCGGTGATCTCGTCCTCGGGGTTGCGCGGCCGGCGCACGCGGGTGACGGTGTTCTCCGGCTCGTCACCGGAGTCGCCCTCGTCACCGGAACGGCGACGGCGACGACGACGGCGGGTCGAGGTGCCCTCGGCCTCGGCGTCCTCGTCCTTCTTCTCCCCGTTCGCCCCGTTCGCCCCGTTGGAGCCGTTGGAGCCGCCCTGTCCGGAACGGTTGTTCGGGGACCGGTCCTGGCCGCCCTGCCCGTTGGCCGGCGAGCCGGTCTCCTCCTCGGAGCCCTCGGCGTCAGCGCCGTCCTCGCCGTTGCCACCCTTGCGACGGCGGCGTCCGCCCCGACGGCGACGGCGGCGGCCGTTGCCGCCGGCTTCCCCGTTGTCGCCGGAATCGTCGCGGTCGTCCTGGTCCTCAGCCTGCTCGGCGCCCGGCTCGGTCGGCTCGGTCGGCTCGGAGTCGGTCTCCTCCGCGGCCGGCTCGGCGGCCGCCGTACGGCTGGTGCGCCGGCGGCTGGTCCTCTTCACAGGTGCCGGGGCGGCGGTGTCGTCGGCGCTCACGTCGGCGCCGTCCACCTCGGCCGACGTCGTCGGGCTCTCGGCGCTCTCTGCCGCGGCGGCCGCCTCGGCGGCCCGCGTCGCGGCGGTCTTGCGGGTACGGCGGGCAGGGGTGGCCCGGGCGGTGTCCGGCGGCTGGAAGAGCACGACCGGAGGGGCTACGGCCGACGTGGCGGCCGGGGTGGTCCCGCTGAGGGCGGCCTCGGCGGCAGCAGCCTCGGCGGCGGCCTCCTCGTCCTCGTCGGTCGTCACGACGTCCGCGGCATCGGCAGCCGCTCCCCCGAGCAGGTCGGCCGGCGCCTCGGCGGCGGCCTTCTTCGCCGTCGCCTTGCGCGGAGCCCGCTTCGCGGCGGTCTTCCTGGCGGCGGCCTTCTTCGCCGGCGCGGAGGCCTGCTCGGCGTCCTCGGCGGAGGAGACGGCCGCGGTCTCGGCGGAGGAGACAGCCGCGGTCTCGGCAGCCGGCGCGTCGGTCAGGCCGGGGAGGGTCTGGTCGGTGGGGGCGCCCTCCACGGGTGCCTGCCCGGCGTCGGCGGCGGCGGCCTTCCTGGTGGCCCGCTTCGCCGGGGCCTTGGCCGCGGCGGCCTTCTTCGCGGGCGCCTTCCGGGGCGCCCGCTTGGCCGCCGCCTTCTTGGCGGGGGCCGTCGAGCCGTCCTCGGGGCTCGTGTCCCCCGGCGCGTCACTGGAACGGTCGGCAGGTGCCTCGCCGGCTGCGGTGTCCTCGGGGGTGGGTGTCGCGGTGGTGTCGTCGTCGAGCATCTGCTCTCCTCGGCCCGGGGGGCGCGGTCCTACGCGCGGCACACCGGGGCGTGTCGTTCGTGCGACGGCGAACCGCGCACGCAAGCCTGCGGATGGCGGCCCCGGGCGCCAGGTCGCGCGCCGGAGCTGCGACGACATCCCCCGTCAAAGCGTCTCGGGGTCACCCTCCGACGCGTTCCGCGGTCATCGGCCGGAGCGATCTGCTGCTGTCACCCACAGATCAAGCCGTGTCGCGGTCGTGCGCCAGTGGATCACCCACCGTGCCGTCCCCCGTGACCAGCGGACCTTGGGCGAGCCGCTCATGAAGAGGAGCGACACCGCCTTCGAGCCCGGCCGTGTCACGCAGGCCGGCGAGGACATCGTCGGGTCTCACGGACGGAGTTCCGTGTCGCAAGACCACGTCGAGTATCGCACACTCCTCGCCGCCGCCCGGCGCACCGTGTGACGTGAGCGACACGACGGCCGCCCGGCAGTCGAAGGTGCGCAGCCCTTTCTTCGTCATCCGCTCGACCAGGACCTCGGGCGTGTCGAGGAAGCGCGCCACCGCCTCGGCGGCCTGCAGGGGCGACCAGCCCGGGACCGTGATCCGCCACGCGCTCGCCTCGAGCCGGTCCGCGAGCGAGCCTCCCGCTGAGGCGACCACCTCGAGCACGTCGAGACCGGTCGGCAGCGCCTCGTCGAGGGCTGCTCGTACGTCGTCGGGCTCGACGACCTGGGCGAGGCCGATCTCGAGGTACTCCGCCTCGCTGGCCGCGCCGGTGGGGGCCGCGCCGGCGTAGGAGATGCGGGGGTGCGGGTTGAAGCCGGACGAGTAGGCCACCGGGATCCGGGAGCGGACCAGCGCGCGCTCGAAGGCACGGGAGAAGTCCCGGTGGCTGGTGAACCGCAACCGGCCCCGCTTGGCGTAGCGCACCCGGAGGCGCTGGACGGGTGGGGCCTGCTGCTCCGGCTGTTCGCGCACGAGGCCCACCTTAGGGAGGGGCCGGTGCGCCGGTCCGGCCGGGGCTCGCGCAGGATTGAGCCGTGACAGCTCCCGCCGAGCAGCCCTCGACCCGCGCCCAGCGCCTGTTCGTCCTGCTCGGCATCGTGGTCCTCGCGTTCAACCTGCGGCCGGCCGCGGTCAGCGTCGGGCCGGTGCTCGACGAGATCCGCACCGGCCTCGGCATGTCGGCGACCACCGCGGGCATGCTCACCACCCTCCCGGTGCTCGCCTTCGCCGGCTTCGGGGCGCTGGCGCCCTGGCTGGCCCGCACCGTGGGGCTGCACCGGATCACCCTGCTGGCCCTCACCGCGGTGGTGCTCGGGCTGTCCGGCCGGGCGGCGACCGGCTCGGTCCCGCTCTTCCTGGTGCTCTCGCTGCTCGCGCTCGCCGGCATGGCGACCGCCAACGTGCTGCTGCCGACCCTGGTCAAGCTGCACTTCCCCACCCGGATCGGGCTGCTGACCTCGGTGTACACGACCGCCCTGGCGATCGGCCTGACGCTCGCCTCGGTGCTGACCGTCCCAGCTGCGGAGTCCTTCGGGTCGTGGCGCTGGGGCATCGGGATCTGGGCGACGACGGCGCTCGTGGCGGCGCTGCCTTGGTTGGGCCTGATCCGGCACGACACCACCCCCGCGGGTGCGCCCCACGACGTCACCCTGGGGGCGGTGGCCAGGACCAAGCTGGGTTGGGCGATGGCGATCTTCTTCGGGCTGCAGTCGCTCCAGGCATACTCCGTGTTCGGCTGGTTCGCCCAGATCTACCGCGACGCCGGCTTCGACCCGGCCACTGCCGGGCTGCTGCTCGGCGTGATCACCGCGATGAGCATCCCGCTGTCGTTCGTGCTGCCGACCGTCACGGTCCGGCTGACCGACCCGCGGTGGCTGCTGGCGGTGCTGTCGCTGCTGCTGCCTGTGGGCTACCTCGGCCTGATGGTGGCCCCGGTGGGCGGCGGCTGGGTGTGGGCCGCGGTGGTCGGGGCCGCGCTGTCCATCTTCCCGGTGGCGCTCACGCTGATCGGGCTACGCACCCGCACCTCCGCCGGCACGGC
This sequence comes from Nocardioides mesophilus, assembly GCF_014395785.1. Classification (GTDB taxonomy): domain Bacteria; phylum Actinomycetota; class Actinomycetes; order Propionibacteriales; family Nocardioidaceae; genus Nocardioides_B; species Nocardioides_B mesophilus. The sequence goes on from NZ_CP060713.1 coordinate 579,695, forward strand.
GGCCCTGTCCGGGTTCACCCAGTCGGTCGGCTACCTCATCGCCGCGGTCGGGCCGTTCGGGATGGGCATCCTCTACGACCGGACCGGCGGCTGGACGGTCCCGCTCAGCACCCTGTCGGTCCTGGCTGTCGGCCAGCTGGTCGCCAGCCAGTTCGTGGCGCGGCCGCGCTACCTCGAGGACGAGCTGCCCAGCCCGGTCGCGCACCGCACGGCCTGACCGGGCGCTGGCAAGCGCACAGACGGGCCACTGGCCGGTGCCGGTGTCAGCGGGCCCGTCGGACCATCAGGCTCGTCGCCGGCTCGAAGCCGTGCCGGGCGTAGAACGGCACCGACCGCTCGCTCGGGCTCAGCACCAGCCGGGCGTAGCGCTCCCGGTCCGCGTGCGCGGTGCAGGCACCGAGCAGCAGCGCGCCGATGCCGGCGTCGCGGTGCCCGTCGGCGACGTAGGCGTTGGCGACGTAGCCCCACCGTCCGGGCCGGCCGGTGCGCGCGTCGTCCGGCTTGGGCATCCGCGTGAACACCAGCATGTTGAGCATCCCCACCGCCTCGCCGCCGGCGTGGGCCAGCCAGGTCAGCCGCTGCTCGTGCTCGCGCTCGAACCAGGCGTGGAAGACCTCCGCGAAGCCGCCGTCCTCGATCGGGGCGCCCGCCTGCTCCTCGGCCCACCGGTGCCGCAGCCCGGCGATGACGGCCTCGTCCCCGCGCTCGGCGAGCCGCACGGTCACGCCCGGCATCAGACCACCGCGAGCGGCAGCAGCTTCTGGCCGGTGGGACCGATCTGGATCTCGGTGTCCATCTGCGGGCACACGCCGCAGTCGTAGCACGGCGTCCACCGGCAGTCCTCGACCTCGGGGCTGTCGGCGTCCGGGTCGGCGGCCAGCAGGGCGTCCTGCCAGTCCTCCCACAGCCAGTCCTTGTCCAGGCCGGAGTCGAGGTGGTCCCAGGGCAGCACCTCGGCGTGCTCGCGCTCCCGGACGGTGTACCAGTCGAGGTCGACCGGCGTGCCGGCCAGCCCGGCCTCGACCGCGGCGACCCAGCGATCGTAGGAGAAGTGCTCGCTCCAGCCGTCGAACCGGCCACCGTCGCGCCAGGCCGCCTCGATGACCCGGCCGATCCGCCGGTCGCCCCGCGAGAGCAGTCCCTCGATGATCCCGGGACGGCCGTCGTGGTAGCGGAAGCCGATGGCACGGCCGTACCGCTTGTCGGTGCGCACGTCGTCGCGCAGCTTCTTCAGGCGCGCGTCCGTGGTCTCCCAGTCGAGCTGGGCGGCCCACTGGAAGGGGGTGTGCGGCTTCGGCACGAAGCCGCCGATGGAGACGGTGCAGCGGATGTCGTTGTGGCCGGAGACCTCGCGGCCCTTGGCGATCACCTTCTTCGCCAGGTCGGCGATCTCCAGGACGTCCTCGTCGGTCTCGGTGGGCAGGCCGCACATGAAGTACAGCTTCACCTGGCGCCAGCCGTGGGAGTACGCCGCCGCGACCGTGCGGATCAGGTCCTCCTCGCTGACCATCTTGTTGATCACCTTGCGCATCCGCTCCGACCCGCCCTCGGGGGCGAAGGTGAGCCCGGAGCGGCGGCCGTTGCGGGAGAACTCGTTGGCCAGGGTGATGTTGAACGCGTCGACCCGCGTGGAGGGCAGCGACAGCGACACGTTGGTGCCTTCGTAGCGGTCTGCCAGGCCCTTGGCGACCTCACCGATCTCGGTGTGGTCGGCGCTGGAGAGCGAGAGCAGCCCGACCTCCTCGAAGCCGGACTTGCGGATGCCGTTCTCGACCATGTCGCCGATCGTGGTGATCGAGCGCTCCCGCACCGGCCGGGTGATCATGCCGGCCTGGCAGAACCGGCAGCCGCGCGTGCAGCCGCGGAAGATCTCCACCGAGAAGCGCTCGTGCACGGTCTCGGCGAGCGGCACCAGCGGCTGCTTGGGGTAGGGCCACGCGTCGAGGTCCATCAGGGTGTGCTTGTGCACCCGCCACGGGACCCCGGTGGTGTTCGGCGCGACCCGCTTGATCCGGCCGTCCGGGTGGTAGTCCACGTCGTAGAACCGCGGTACGTAGACGGACCCGGAGACCGCGAGGCGGTAGAGCAGCTCGTCGCGGGGGGTGCGCCCGGTGTCGAAGGAGCCGCCCCGGGCGGCCAGCTCCTGCTTCCACTCGCGGACCACCTCGGAGATCTTCAGCACGATCTCCTCGCCGTCGCCGAGCACTGCGGCGTCGATGAAGTCCGAGACCGGCTCGGGGTTGAACGCGGCGTGGCCGCCGGCGACGACGATCGGGTCGAGCTCGGTGCGGTCCGCGGCGTGCAGCGGGATCCCGGCCAGGTCCAGCGCGGTGAGCAGGTTCGTGTAGCCCAGCTCGGTGGCGAAGGAGACCCCGAACAGGTCGAAGGCGCGCACCGGCCGGTGGTTGTCCACGGTGAACTGCGGGATCGGGCCGAGCGCGTCGCCGGCCCGCATCGCCTTCTCCATGTCCGGCCACACCGAGTAGGTGCGCTCGGCGACGATCCAGTCGCGCTCGTTGAGCACCTCGTAGAGGATCTGGACGCCCTGGTTGGGCAGCCCGACCTCGTAGGCGTCGGGGTACATCAGCGTCCAGCGGACGGTGCTGTCGTCGTCGCCCCAGGGCTTCGGCGTGGAGTTCAGCTCGCCGCCGACGTACTGGATCGGCTTCTGGACCGTGGGCAGCAGCGGCTCGAGCCGCGGGAACACCGAGTCGGCGTTCACGGCTTGCGAGCTGGTGGTCGGGGCGGATCCGGTCGGGGGCACGTCTCTACCTCGCTGTACGGCGGTGGGGGCAGTCCCCAAGAGTACGGCGTCGGCCCGCACGCCCTCCACCAGCGGGCCGCCGGTCAGTAGCGGGAGCGGACCAGCCGCGACCGGGCCATCCCGATCCCGGTCGAGGAGCTGCGCAGATGGATGTTCTGCAGCAGCCCCACGGCCATCAGCCCTGCGAACATCGACGAGCCGCCGTAGGAGACCATCGGCAGCGGCACCCCGGTGACCGGCATGATGCCCAGGCACATGCCGATGTTCTGGAAGGCCTGGAAACCGAACCAGCAGGCGATGCCGGCCGCGGCGAGCCGCCCGAACAGGTCGTCGGTGCGCGAGGAGATGGTGAGCGCCCGCCAGATCACCACGCCCAGCAGCAGGATCAGCAGGCTCGCCCCGGCCAGCCCGAGCTCCTCCCCCGCCACGGTGAAGATGAAGTCGGTGTGCTGCTCGGGCACGAACCCGGAGCGGGTCTGGGAGCCGTCGAAGAGCCCCTGGCCGAAGACGCCGCCGTTGCCGATCGCGATCCTGGCCTGGGTGGTGTTGTAGCCGGCGCCACGGGGGTCCAGGGTCGGGTCGGTGAACGCCAGGAACCGGTCGAGCTGGTAGTCCTCGAGCACCCCGACCTGGACCGCGACCAGAGCGGCGACCACGCCGCTGCCGGCCAGACCGGCGAGCCAGCCGCGGTGCACGCCCGAGACCGCGATCACCCCGAAGACGGTGGCCGAGAGCACCAGCATCGTGCCGAGGTCCGGCTGCAGCAGGATCAGCGCCGCCGGGACGCCGGCGATGGCGAGCATGCCGACGACGTAGCGGCCCCCCACCTCGCGGGTCCGCAGCGAGCCCTCGACCCGCTCGGCCACCAGCAGCGCCATCCCGATGACCACGGCCAGCTTCGCGAACTCGGCCGGCTGGATGGAGAGCCCGCCGAGCTGGATCCAGGAGCGCGAGCCGTTGATCGTGCTGCCCATCACCAGGACCAGCACCAGGCCGATCACCGAGGCGACGTAGACCAGCGGCGCCAGGATCCGCACCCACCGGTGGTCGGTGGCGGCGACCATCACGGCGAGCACCACCCCGATGGCGATGTTGACGAGCTGCTTCTTCAGGTACGCCTCCGGGTCGCCCCCGGTGAGCGACTCGCGGTGCGAGGTGGCCGACCAGACGAGCAACGAGCCGAGGACCAGCAGTCCGGCCACGGCCAGCACGAGGATCCAGTCCAGGTGCACGCCCCGGACCCGGGTCGTGGTCTCCAGCCGCGCCGGGCGCGGCCGGGTGGACGTGGTGAGGCTCATCGGCGGTTCCTCCGGTTGCGCTGCGCGGGAGCGTCCTCGACGGTGCGGGGCGGCAGGATCTCACCGGTGCGGCTGAAGGTCGGCAGGCCGGCCGGCGGGTCGGCGCCGGGGATCGCGCCCTTGCGCCGGTTCACCTTCATCCCGTCGATGCCGTAGAGCGACTCCCAGATCCTGCGGACCGAGGGCCCGGAGGTGCCGGAGCCGGTGCCGCCCTGCGAGACCATCATCACGACGACGTACTGCTTGTCGTAGGAGGAGACCCACGAGGTGCTCTGCTTGCCGTAGACCTCGGCCGAGCCGGTCTTGGAGCGGATCTTGACCTGGTCGAGCGGGAAGTCGATCAGCCGCCAGGCCATCGTGCCGGTGCGGGAGGTGCCCTGCAGCGCGGTGTCGATGTAGCGCAGGTCGTCCGCGCTGACCTTGACCCGGGACGCCCGCTTCGGCGGGATCCGCTTGACCACCCGGCCCTGCGGGTCGACGACGGCCTTGGCCACCCGCGGCTCCCAGAGCGTGCCGCCGTTGGACAGTGCGGCGTAGGCCCGGGCCAGCTGCAGCGGCGTCACGATCGTGTCGCCCTGCCCGATCGCGAAGTTGACCGCGTCGCCGGCCCGGTAGGCGTAGCCGTCGACGCAGAACTCGCGGGCGAAGCGGTGCAGGAAGTCGTCGCCGGGCTTCTTGCCGAGCCGGCAGTAGTAGTCCTTGTTCGCCTTCCAGTAGGCGAGCTTCCACTGGCGGTCCGCGATCCGGCCGGACGCCTCGCCCGGCAGGTCGATCCCGGTCTCGGAGCCGAAGCCGAACATCTGCGCGGTGCGCACCAGCGGGTCGCGGGCGTGCACGTCGCTCTCGTCGCTGCCGAAGCGCTGCCAGAAGCTGTAGCCGACCCGGTAGAAGAAGGTGTTGCAGGAGACCTGCAGCGCCTTGTCGAAGCCGATCATGCCGTAGGCCCCGGACTCGTAGTTCTTGAAGTCGCGGTTGCCGACCCGGAACGAGGAGGAGCAGTTGAGCCGGGTGTCCTGGCCGAAGCCGTTGGAGAGCGCGCCCGCGGTCATGATCGGCTTCCAGGTGGAGCCGGGGGCGAACTGTCCCTGGGTGGCCCGGAAGAGCAGCGGGGTGCCGGCCTGGTCGGAGTAGAGCCGCGAGAGCGCCCGCGAGGTGATGCCGCCGACCCAGACACTGGGGTCGTAGGTCGGGAAGCCGGCCATCGCCACGATCCGACCGTTGGTGGCGTCCATGACGACGGCGGCGCCGGAGTCGGCGACGTAGTTGCGCCCGGTCACCGGGTCGAAGGTCTTGCGGGCGGTCGTGATCGTCTCGCGCAGCTCCTTCTCCACCACGGACTGCACCTTGGCGTCGATGGAGGTGACCAGGGTGTCGCCGGCCGCTCCGGCGGTCTCGCCGGTCGTGCCGAGGACGCGGCCCATCGAGTCCACCGCCACCCGCTCGTAGCCGGGGTAGCCGCGCAGGTAGCGGTCGTACTGCTTCTCCAGGCCGGCCCGCCCCACCACCGAGGCACCGTGCACCGAGGTGTCGTCAGCCTTCTCGGCGGCGTCGAGCTCGTCCTCGGTGATCGGGCTGAGGTAGCCGAGCAGGTGCGCGGCGTTGATGCCGTAGGGCGAGGGGTAGGCACGGACGTTCTGCTCGTCGACGAGCACCGAGGGGAAGTCCTCGCCCTGCTCCATGATCGCCACCGCGACCTTCTGCGGGACGTCCTTGGCGACCGGCACGGGTTGGTACGGCGAGCCGTTCCAGCACGTGCCGGAGACCGAGCCGGCCTCGCCGCACAGCAGCAGCCGGGCGGCGAGCTTGGCGGCCGGGACGTCGACGGACCGGGCGAGCCGGTGCAGCAGCTTGCGCTGCTCGCGCTCGGACATCTTGTGCAGCATGGTGCGGTCGACGGTGACCTCCCAGGCGGTCCGGCTGGCCACCAGCGGTCGACCCATGTCGTCGACGATCAGCCCGCGGGCGGGCTGCACCACGAGCTCGCGCACCGACTGCTCGGCGGCCTGCGCCTGGTAGGCCTCGCCGCCGAGGACCTGGAGGTACCAGCACCGCACGAACAGCGTGGCGAAGAGGGAGAGCACCAGCGCCTGCACGACCACCAGGCGCAGTCGGCCCCGGGTCGCGCTGCTGGCGCGGATCTTGCCGCCGGCGATCATCAGTAGGCGACCTGGTGCGGCTGGAGGCGGCGGAAGAGCCGCATCGCGAGGGGCAGGACGAACGGCGTGAGCAGCACGTCGTAGAGCACCGCCACCGGGATCACCCGCAGTGCCTCGGTGGCCGGCAGGGCCGGGTCGCCGAGCACCATGCCGCTGAGCGCGAAGATCGAGGTCCCCACGAACGACGAGGCCGCGACGACCAGCACGGCCGACATCGCCGAGGAGCCGGCGTCCTGCCGCACCCGCCCGGCGAGGTAGCCGACCACGACCAGCGCGAGTGCCCAGCGACCGGCCACGTGGTCCGCCGGCGGCGCGAGGTCGATGGCGAGGCCGCTGGCGAAGCCGAGCACTGCGGCGAAGTCCGGTCCGCGCACCAGCGCGGCCGCGACCACGACGAGCAGCGCGAGGTTGGGCACCACGCCGTCGTAGGAGACGGCGTCGAAGGCGGCGACCTGGAGCACCACGGCCGCGGTCAGCAGCAGGGTCAGCGCGAGCGCACGGAGCAGCGTCATCGGCCCTCCCCCGTGCCCGTGGTCCGGCCCGCCTCGATCAGGCTCCGGTCGCTGGCGGTGCCCGGGTCGACGACCACGCCGACCAGGTCGAGGGAGGTGAAGTCGACGAAGGGCCGGATCTCGGCCTCCCGGGAGAGCTGACGAGGGCTGCTGGTCACCGAGGCGACGGTGCCGATCGGCACTCCGGCGACGTACGGCGCACCGTCGCGGCTGCCCCAGGTCACCAGCACGTCGCCGCGCTCCGGAGCCGCCGAGGTGTCCACCAGGTCGAGCTCGAGGCTGTCGTCGGAGACCCGGCCCAGTCCGCGGAGGAAGCCGATCTCCATGGTGCTGCCCAGCCGGCCGCCGACCACGGAGTCGGGGTCCACGACGAGCAGCACGGTGGCGGTGCTCCGGTCGGCCCGGAGCACCCGGCCGACCAGGCCGTCGTTGTTGAGCACGGTCATGTCCGGTCGCACGCCGGAGGAGGTGCCGGCGTCGATGGTGACGGTGCGGGAGAACGACTGCGCCGGTCCCATCGCGATCACCCGGGACGGCACCAGGCTGTAGCCGCTGTGCCGGGAGGTGGCCAGCAGCCCGTCGAGCTCGGCGGCCCGGTTGCGGGCCACGGTCGAGGTCGCGAGCTGCGAGCGCAACGCGTCGTTCTCCGCCTCCAGCCGGACCACGTCGGAGCGCAGGCCGCCGGTGGTGCGGAAGAACTCCGGGACCGCGGCCACCGGTCGGACCACCGCGGCGGTGACCTCCTCGATCGGGCCGAAGAAGTCGCCGACGGCCGAGCGCACCGGGTTGACCGGGGAGTCGGCGCCGCCGCGGGCGTCGAGCGTGATCACCGTCAGGCAGGCGAGCAGCAGCAGCACCAGCACGCCCCGGGAGGGCCGGTGGTGGGGGACGGCGCTCTCATCGGTGGACCCGCCTCATCGCCGCGGCTCCGAGACCAGCACCTGCTGGAGCGCCTCGAACTCCTCGACGCACTTGCCGGCGCCCATCGCCACGGAGTGCAGCGGGTCGTCGGCGATGTGCACGGGCATCCCGGTCTCGTGGCGGATCCGCTCGTCGAGGCCGCGCAGCAGCGCACCGCCGCCGGTCAGCACCAGGCCGCGGTCCATGATGTCGCCGGCCAGCTCGGGGGGCGTCTGGTCCAGGGTGCTGCGCACCGCGTCGACGATCGCGTGCAGCGGCTCCTCGAGGGCCATCCGCACCTCCGCGCTGGAGACCACGATGGTCTTCGGCAGCCCGGAGATCATGTCGCGGCCGCGGATCTCCGCCTCCGGCTCGCTGGGCAGCGGGAAGGCGGAGCCGAGCGTCATCTTGATCTCCTCGGCGGTGCGCTCCCCCAGCATGAGGGAGTACTCCTTCTTCATCCAGGCGATGATCGACTGGTCGAGGGTGTCGCCGGCGGTGCGCACCGACATGCTGGTGACGATGCCGCCGAGGGAGATGACGGCCACCTCGGTCGTGCCGCCCCCGACGTCGACGACCATGTTCCCGGTGGCCTCGTGGACCGGGAGCCCGGCGCCGATCGCGGCGGCCATCGGCTCCTCGATGATGTAGACCCGGCGGGCGCCGGCCTGGTAGCCGGCCTCCTTGACCGCGCGCTGCTCGACGGCGGTGATCCCGCTCGGGACGCAGATCACCAGCCGCGGCTTGGTGAAGTAGCGGCGGCGGTGCACCTGCTGGATGAAGTAGCGCAGCATCTGCTCGGTCGACTCGAAGTCGGCGATCACGCCGTCCTTGAGCGGTCGGATGGCGGTGATGCTGTCGGGGGTGCGGCCGATCATCCGCTTCGCCTCGTGGCCGACCGCCAGGATCTCCCCCGAGGAGGAGTTGAGGGCGACCACGGACGGCTCGTCGAGCAGGACGCCCTTGCCGCGCACGTAGACCAGCGTGTTGGCGGTGCCGAGGTCAACGGCCATGTCCCGACCGATGATGCTGTTCGCCATGTCGCCTGCTGCCCCTCGTGGATCCGACCCGGAGTGGCGCGGCCACAACGCCCGCGCCGGGTGAGGAGCCCCAGCTGCCCCACCTTCACCAGAAGGCTAAGCGCGGCACGGCGGCCTCAGCGTGACGACACGCGGCGCTGCCACCACTCAGCCTGGTCCGTCGGCCGCCCGGAGCTCGGCGGCCCGCTGCCGCACGGTCTCCGGGACCGCCAGGCCGCCGGCGTCCGCGGCGGTGACCACCTCACCGGCTCGCACCGCCAGAGGCAGCACCCCCGCCCAGACCCCGGCCGCCACGTCGTCGTCCTCGTCCTCGGGGTCTCCCCGCCGGAGCTTCACCGAGGCCTCGTGCAGCGGCAGCGCCAGCAGCCGGGTCGCCGCCAGCTCCTTGCGGGTCGGCCGGCGCAGCGTCGCCGCCCGGCCGGGCACCACCCGGTCCACGAGCAGGTCCAGGGCGCGCAGCCGCTCGTCGGGGTCCTCGACGACACGGGGACGGCCGACCACCACCGCCGACCGGTAGTTCATCGAGTGGTTGAAGCCGGAGCGGGCCAGCACCAGCCCGTCGAGCACCGTGAACGTGACGCTCACGTCCTGGGCCGGCGCCTGGAGCAGGCTCCGCGAGGCGACCGAGCCGTGCAGGTAGAGCGTGCCGCCGTGGTCGCGGCCGGCGGGGTCCACCGCGAAGACGGTCGGGAGGGCCAGCGGGACGCCGTCCACGACGACGGCCAGGTGGCACAGGAACGAGGCGTCGAGGACGTCGTACAGCGCTGCCCGCTCGCTCTGCGCCCGCTCGCGCTCACGGCGCGGGGTGCTGCGCGGGGTCGGCGAGAGAGGTACGTCGTCGGCGGTGCTCACCGGGCCATCATGGCCGTCCCGGCCGCGCCGCGGGCCGCGATCAGGACGAGGTGAAGACGAAGAGGTCGTCGAGTCCGACGATCCCCACCATCTTGACCACCATGGCCGGCGGGTCGCGCAACTCCAGCCGACCACCGGACGCGGCGAGGAGCTTGTGTCCCGAGAGCAGCGCGGCGAGGCCCGTGGAGTCCAGGAAGGTCAGCTTGGCCAGGTCCACGACCACCAGATCCACCCCGGCGGCCGCGTCCCGCAACGCCTGCTTGAGCTGCTCGGCCGTGGTGAGGTCGACCTCGCCCACCAGGGTGATCACCGAGCAGTCGGTGGAGCGGTGCACGTCGAGCGAGAAGTCCACGAGAGTCCCCTCTTCCTGGCTGCGGGCCGCCCGGGCGCGGGCGGCGACGGGGGCCGGATCGGGGCCAAATCTAGCCCACGCGCGCCCCGGACCTGCGTGATACGTTGGGCGTTCGTCGCGAAAGACCGCGGAAGGACTGCCGGCGCATGGACGAGTCCAGACTCCCCTCCACGCTGGCCCGGGGGCAGCATGCTGCGCACGCCGACAACGTGGTCGGGCTCGGGCCCGCCTCAGCCGACTTCTCCCGCGCCCTCGACGTCGAGCTGGTCGCCTCGCTGAACGTGCGGCGCACCACCCTGCGGCTGCTGGACCTGGCGCGCACCCGCGTCGCGGACTGGGCGGTGGTGGTGCTCGACGTCCCGCGCAGCCGCACCCTGCACCTCTCCGGCGGCACCGACCCACGCTTCACCACCTCGGTGCGCTCCAGCGGGCCCGTCGAGGAGTTCCGCCGGCTGCTGGGCATCGGCTCGCCGGCCGCCCCGCTCCCCGAGCCCGGAGCGGTCGTCCGGCTGCTGCCCGAGGAGCGGCTGCGCTCCGAGGCCGCCGCGCTGCCGGCCGACGTGCTGGTCTTCCCGCTGCACGCGCGTGGCGACACCATCGGTGCGCTGCTGCTCGGCCGCTCGATCCAGCGTCCGCTGACCGAGGCCGAGGTCGCCCTGGCCGAGCAGCTCGCGGAGCGGGCGGCGGTCGCCCTCGACTCCGCGATGATCTACGAGGACCTCTCCCGGGTGACCCGGGTGCTCGAGGACAGCCTGCGCCCGCCGCACCTGCCGCAGAGCCCCTCCCTCGACGTCGCCGCCGCCTTCCGGCCCGCTGCCGCGCACCTCGACATCGGCGGCGACTTCTACGACGTGCACGGCGAGGAGGGCGACTGGCTGGTCGTCCTCGGCGACGTCTGCGGCAAGGGCGTCGAGGCGGCGGTGCTCAACGGCCGCGCCCGGCAGAGCATCCGGACCGCCGCGCGTTTCGACCGCCGGCCCGGCAAGCTGCTCGGCACCCTCAACGAGGTGCTCTACGAGGACGACTCCGACCGGTTCGTCACCGTCGCCTGCTGCCGGGTCCGGAGCCATGGGCTGCACCCCGGCCACGTGAGCGTCGACCTCGCGGTGGCCGGGCACCCGGCGCCGCTGGTGGTCCGTGCCGACGGCTCCGTGGAGCAGCCCGACGTGCGGGGCCGGCTGGCCGGCGCGATGCGGCACGACGACGCCTACCTCGAGGTCACCCTCCCCCTCGCTCCCGGGGACGCGCTGGTGCTCTACAGCGACGGCGTCTACGAGGCCCGCGGCGCGCAGGGGTTCTACGGCATGGACCGGATGCGGCAGGTGCTGGCGCCGTACGGCGGTGCCGGTGCGGCCGCGCTGTGCGAGGCCCTCGAGCGCGACGTCGTGGAACACCTCGACGGCCACGGGCACGACGACCTGACGGTCGTGGTGGTGGCCCCACGCGACCCGGCCGGCCACCTGGTCACCACGTGGTGACGGGGTGGTGACCCAGTGCTGACCCCCGCCGCCACGACGGACCTGGACTCCCGCCTCCGGGAAGCGGCCGACCGGTTCGACCATGCGGTCACCACCGCCCGCCGGGACGCCGCGGTGCAGGTCGTCGAGGAGCTGCTCGACAGCGGCGTGGAGGCCATGACGGTCATGACCGACGTGATCGCCGCGGCCCAGCGCCACGTCGGCGCCCGCTGGCAGCGCGGCGAGTGGTCGGTCGCCCAGGAGCACGCCGCGACCTCGGTCTCGGTCGCGGCGCTCGAGGCGGTCGCCCGCAAGGCCGCCACCGGCGCCCCCCACCGCGGGCACGTGGTCGTCGCCTGCGCCGAGCACGAGTGGCACGCGATGCCCGCCTCCATCGTCGCCGCCGGACTGCGCGCGGAGGGCTGGGAGGTGACGCTGCTCGGCGCCTCCACGCCCACCGCCCGGCTCAGCCGCTACCTGCGCGACCTCGGGCCCGACGTGACCGCGGTGAGCTGCTCGGTGGCGGCCGGCCTGCCCACCTCCCGCGCGTTCATCGAGGCGAGCACCTCCGCCGGCATCCCGGTGCTGGCGGGAGGCGCCGCGTTCGGCACCGACGACCGCCGCGCCACCGCGCTCGGGGCCACCGCGTGGGCCGCCGACGTGCGCAGCGCCGTCGAGACCGTCGCCTCGCTGCCGATGGTGGTGCACGAGGCGGCTCCCCTGCCGGCGGAGATCACCCTGGAGCAGGTCGCCCTGCGGCACGCCGGCCATGCGCTGGTCGACGCGGTCGCGTTCCGCTGGCAGAACCGGCACGAGGCGCTCGGGCCGGTCGCCGACGAGGACGAGGCGGACCTGCTGCACGAGACGGTCGAGCAGGTCTACCACGCGGTCGTCGGGGCGCTGATCACCGGCGACGGCCGGTTGGTCGCCGAGACCGCCGCGTGGGTGGAGTCGGTGCTCGCGGTGCGCGGCATGCCGTCGTCCGCGGTGCGCGACCTCGGCCGCAGCATGGCGGCCGAGCTCGACGACTTCCCGCTCGCCGCCTCGATGTGGCAGCGTCACTGGCCCAGCGCCGGCGTCGGCTCCTGCCCGTCCTGACCGGGACGCCACTGCTGGGGCTCCCGAGGATGCTCAGAGCGTCGGGAACCAGAGCGCGATCTCGCGCTCCGCGGACTCCGGGGAGTCCGAGCCGTGCACCAGGTTCTCGCGGTTCGACAGCGACAGGTCGCCACGGATGGTGCCCGGTGCCGCCTTGCGGCCGTCCGTCGCGCCGTTCAGTGCCCGCACCACCTCGACCGCCTCGTCACCCTCGAGGACCGCGGCGAGCAGCGGCCCGCTGGTGACGAAGTCCCGCAGCGGCGGGTAGAAGTCGCGCTCGACGTGCTCGGCGTAGTGCCGGTCGGCCATCGCCGCGTCGATCGTCCGCAGCTCCAGGGCGACCAGGCTCAGCCCCTTGGCCTCGAAGCGGGACAGGACGTCGCCGACGAGGCCGCGGCGGACGGCGTCGGGCTTGAGCAGGACCAGGGTGCGCTGGGACGGCGAAGACATGGGCCGCACTCTAACCGGCGGCGCCGCCTCCGTGCTGCGCGGACCACTCCGCCTCGGCGGCGGCGCGCTCCAGGTTCTCCCGGTCGATCCGCTCGCCGAGGAAGTAGGCGCCGGCCCACAGCGCACCGAACACCACACCGAGGAAGAACATCGCCGGGACGAGGAAGCCCAGCCCGATGGAGAGGACCTGGACGGCCCAGCCGAGCAGGTAGCCGCCCGGACGGCGCAGCAGCCCGGCGGCCACGACGCACAGCAGCGCCAGCCCGAGCCCGATCCCGATCGAGGTGCCGGCGGACAGGTCGGTCGACCCGATCGTCGCCACGCCGGTGAGGAAGAGGACCACCGACTGCAGCGAGAGCATCCCGGCGCACATGGACCTCTTCAGCGAGCGCCTCACCGTTCGCTCCGCGGCTTGAGGAAGGAGCGCGCCTGCCCGACGGTCACCACCGAGCCGGTGATCAGGACGCCGCCGGAGCCGATCGCCTCGCCGTAGACCCCGCCCTCCTCGGCCAGCGTCGCCGCCTGGTCGATGGCGTCCTCCAGGCGGCGGGCCACGTGCACGCGGTCCACCCCGAAGATCCCCTCGGCGATCTCGGCGAGCTCCTCGACCGGCAGCGCCCGCGCGGTCGCCGGCTGGGTGCACACGATCTGGGCGAGAACCGGCTCCAGGGCCGCGAGCACCCCCTCGTAGTCCTTGTCGGCCATCACGCCGACCACCCCGATCAGCGGGCTGAACGTGAAGGACTCCTGGAGCGCCTCGGCCAGGGCCGCTGCTCCGTGCGGGTTGTGGGCGGCGTCGAGCACGATCGACGGGCTGCGCCGGATCACCTCGAGGCGTCCGGGCGAGGTCACCTCGGCGAAGGCCTCGCGGACCAGCTCGAGACCGAGCGGGTCCTCCCCGACGAAGGCCTCGACGGCCGCCAGGGCGAGCATCGCGTTCTGGGCCTGGTGCGCGCCGTAGAGCGGGAGGAAGACCTCGTCGTACTCGGCCCGCAGTCCCCGGAACCGGGCCATCAGCCCACCGACCGCGGGGACCTGGTGCTCGACCCCGAAGTCGACGCCCTCCCACAGCACGGTGGCGCCGACCTCGGCCGCCCGGTCGGCGATGACCTGGGCCACCTCCGGGGACTGGACGGCGCTGACCACGGTGGCGCCGGGCTTGATGATCCCGGCCTTCTCGACCGCGATGTCCGCGGGACGCTCGCCGAGGTACTTCGCGTGGTCGACGCTGATCGGGGTGATCACCGCGACCGTGCCGTCGGCGACGTTGGTGGCGTCCCAGCTGCCGCCCATGCCGACCTCCACGACCGCGGCGTCGACCGGGGCGTCGGTGAAGGCGGAGAACGCCATCGCCACCATCGTCTCGAAGAACGACACCGGGTGCCCCTCGAGCGCCGGGTCGCGCTCGACCAGGCGCAGGTAGGGCTCGATCTCCCGGTAGGCCCGGACGAAGTCGTCCTCGCTGATCGGCTCGCCGTCCACGCAGATCCGCTCGGTCATCGACTCCACGTGCGGGCTGGTGAACCGGCCGGTGCGCAGCCCGACGGCACGCAGCAGGGTGTCGACCATCCGGGATGTGCTGGTCTTGCCGTTGGTGCCGGTCAGGTGCACCACCGGGTAGGCCCGCTGCGGGTCGCCGAGCAGGTCGGTGAGGGCCACGATCCGGTCCAGGGTCGGGTCGAGCCGGTGCTCCGGCCAGCGGGCGAGCAGCGCCTGCTCGACCTCGCGGTAGGTGGAGGCCGGGTGGCTGGGGGCAAGGGAGTCGGTCATCGCCTCGAGTCTACGGTTCGGCGGCTGGGCCGTCGGCCGTCGTCCCGGCGGCATCTCGTTGGCGGCGGGACTGACCGGTTCCGTAGGATTTCTGGTTATGACCACCGAGCAGCACTCCCCAGACCTGTCCGAGACGACGACGGCTCCCGGCCGCGACGTCGTCGTACCGGACAAGCCGGCGCTGGAGGGGCTGGAGGCGCGCTGGTCCGAGCAGTGGAAGCACGACGACACCTACCGGTTCGACCGGACCAAGACCCGCGAGCAGGTCTACTCCATCGACACCCCGCCGCCGACCGTCTCCGGCTCCCTGCACGTGGGCCACGTGTTCTCCTACACCCACACCGACCTCATCGCCCGCTTCCAGCGGATGCGCGGCAAGGAGGTCTTCTACCCGATGGGGTGGGACGACAACGGGCTGCCGACCGAGCGCCGGGTGCAGAACTACTTCGGGGTGCGCTGCGACCCGTCGCTTCCCTACGACGCCGACTTCACCCCGCCGGAGAAGCCCGACCCCAAGAAGCAGGTGCCGATCAGCCGGCCCAACTTCATCGAGCTGTGCGAGCGGCTCGTGGAGGAGGACGAGCAGGTCTTCGAGTCGCTGTGGCGCACCCTGGGCCTCTCGGTGGACTGGTCGCAGCACTACACGACGATCGGCGCGCACTCGCAGACCGTGTCGCAGCGCGCGTTCCTGCGGAACTTCGCCCGCGGCGAGGCCTACCTCCAGGAGTCGCCGACCCTGTGGGACGTGACCTTCCAGACCGCGGTCGCGCAGGCCGAGCTCGAGGCCCGCGAGTACGCCGGCAGCTACCACCGGGTCGCCTTCCACGGGCCCACCGGCCCGATCCACATCGAGACCACCCGGCCGGAGCTGATCCCTGCGGTGGTGGCGCTGATCGCGCACCCCGACGACGAGCGCTACCAGCCGCTGTTCGGCTCCACGGTCACCTCGCCGGTGTTCGGGGTGGAGATCCCGGTCCTCGCCCACCCGCTCGCGGAGCCCGACAAGGGCGCCGGCATCGCGATGTGCTGCACGTTCGGCGACCTCACCGACGTCACCTGGTGGCGCGAGCTGCAGCTGCCGGTGCGCACGGTGATCGGCCGCGACGGCCGCCTGCACCGGGACACCCCGGAGTGGCTGGCGGCCGAGCCGGCCGCCACGGCGTACGCCGACCTGGCCGGCAAGACCACCTTCAGCGCCCGCGAGGCGATGGTGGCCAAGCTGCGCGAGAGCGGCGACCTCGACGGCGAGCCGAAGCCGACCCAGCGGATGACGAACTTCTACGAGAAGGGCGACAAGCCGCTGGAGATCGTCTCCACCCGCCAGTGGTACATCCGCAACGGCGGCCGCGACGCCGAGCTGCGTGAGGAGCTGCTCGAGCGCGGCGCGGAGATCCAGTGGCTGCCGCCGCACATGCGGCACCGCTACGACAACTGGGTCAGCGGCCTCAACGGCGACTGGCTGATCTCCCGGCAGCGGTTCTTCGGCATCCCGTTCCCGGTCTGGTACCCCCTCGACGACGAGGGCGAGCCCGACTACGAGCACCCGCTGATGCCGACCGAGGCGGAGCTGCCGGTGGACCCCTCCACCCGGGCGCCGCGCGGCTACGAGGACGCCCAGCGCGGCGTGCCCGGGGGCTTCATCGGCGACCCCGACGTCATGGACACCTGGGCCACCTCCTCGCTGACCCCGCAGATCGCGGGGCACTGGGAGGACGACCCGGACCTGTTCGGACGGGTCTTCCCGATGGACCTGTGCACCCACGCGCACGACATCATCCGCACCTGGCTGTTCTCCCGGGTCGTCCGGGCGCACCACGAGCACGGTGTGGTGCCTTGGTCGCACGCGCTGATCTCCGGCTTCATCGTCGACCCGGACCGCAAGAAGATGAGCAAGTCCAAGGGCAACGTGGTCGTCCCGACCGAGATCCTCGACAAGTTCGGCGCGGACGCGGTGCGCTGGCGCGCGGCGGTGGCCCGCCCGGGCCTGGACTCGCCGTTCGACGAGACCCAGATGAAGGTCGGCCGCCGGCTGGCGATGAAGGTGCTGAACGCCTCCAAGTTCGTGCTCGGCAGCGTGGGCGCCTCCGACCTGACCCGCGGCGCGGTCAGCGAGCCGGTCGACTGCGCGATGCTCGGCGGGCTGGCCGCCACCATCACCCGCGCGACGGAGGCGTTCGAGGCCTACGACTACACCACGGCGCTGGAGGTCTCGGAGAAGTTCTTCTGGGAGTTCTGCGACGACTACCTCGAGCTGGTCAAGGAGCGCGCGTACGGCGCCCGCGGCGACGATGCCGCTGCCTCGGCGAAGGCGGCGCTGGCGATCGCGTTGCACGCGCAGCTGCGGCTGCTCGCACCGTTCCTGCCCTACGTGACCGAGGAGGTCTGGTCGTGGTGGCAGGAGGGGTCGGTGCACCGGCAGCCGTGGCCCGAGCCGACCGACCTCGGCTCGGCTGCCGCCGAGGACGCCGCGATGCTGGGTGCGGTCGCGCAGACCCTCACCGGGATCCGCGGCGCGAAGTCGCAGGCCAAGGTGTCGATGCGCACCGAGCTCTCCCGGGTGGTGGTCAGCGGGCCGGCGGCGACCGTCGCGCTCGCCGAGCAGGCCGCGGACGACCTGCGGGCGGCCGGGCGGATCACCGGTGAGCTGCTCTTCACCGCCGACGAGCAGGGCGGCGAGGGTGCCGAGCTGAAGGTGGCGGCCGAGGTGGCCCCGCCGGCGGCCGACTGACCGGCCCGGCCTCACGCCCGGACGTCATACGCCCCGAGACCTGTAGGCCTCGGGGCGTATGAC
Organism: Nocardioides mesophilus; assembly: GCF_014395785.1. Lineage (GTDB taxonomy): Bacteria > Actinomycetota > Actinomycetes > Propionibacteriales > Nocardioidaceae > Nocardioides_B > Nocardioides_B mesophilus. The sequence continues at coordinate 597,135 of NZ_CP060713.1, forward strand.
GTCCGCGGCGGCGGGCGGCGCTACGAACGGTTCAGCCAGGCCTGGAACGCGTCGAAGCCGTACGGCCGGCCGAGGAAGTCCGCGACCAGGTCGGCGGCGTCCTTGCTGCCGCCGGCGCCGAGCACCCGGTGCCGGTAGCGCTGCGCGACCTCGGCGTCGAAGAGGTCGTCGGGGTCGAACGCCGAGAACATGTCCTTGGCGATGACGAGGCTCCACATGTACGTGTAGTAGCCGGACCCGTACCCCTCGAGGTGGCCGAACGAGGTGTGGAAGTGGGTGCCGGGCACGTACCCGTAGAGGTCGTAGCGCTCCTGCAGCTCCCGCAGGGTCGCGGTCAGGTCGTCGGGGACCAGCTGGTGGAACCAGTACGACAGCGCCGCGTAGAACATCTGGGTGCGGACGTGCACCCCCTTGCCGAACTCGTCGGCGGCACGCATCCGCTCGACCAGCTCGCGCGGGATCGGGGTCCCGGCGGCGTCGGTGGCGAAGGTCTGCAGCACGTCGGCGTCCCAGGCCCACTCCTCGAGCATCTGCGAGGGCGCCTCGACGAAGTCCCACTCGGTCGCGATGCCGCTGAACCGGGCCCAGGAGTGCCGCCCGGCGAGCACCAGGTGCACCAGGTGGCCGAACTCGTGGAACAGCGTGACCACGTGGTCGTGCTCCATCAGCGAGCGGGAGAAGTTGCAGACCAGCGTGCCCTCGGGGAGCTGGCGACCGGCGATGCCGGGGACCAGGTCGAAGCAGGCGGCGTGGCCGTACTTGCCGGCGCGGGGGTGCAGGTCCAGGTGGATCCGGCCCAGGCGCTCCCCGGTGCCGGCGACCACGACGTCGTACGTCGTCACGTCCTCGTGCCAGGCCGGCTCGTCGACCTCGACGTACTCGACGCCGAACAGCCGGCCGGTCACCTCGAGCAGCCCGCGCCGCACCTTGGCGAAGTCGAAGTAGGTCCGGACCTGCTGCGCGTCGACGTCGAAGTTCTCCCGGCGCAGCACCTCGGAGTAGAACGTGCCGTCGGTGCTGTCGGCGACCTCGACCTCCGGGTGGTCCTGCCGGACCCGCTCGAGCAGGACCGCCATGTCACGGCGGGCCGGCTCCTGGGCCGCCTCGGAGATCTTGTCGATGAACTCGGGGATCGCGGAGCCCTTGCCGATCATCTTGACCTCGGCGTCGTAGGAGGGCCAGCCGTCGTACCCGAGCAGCGTCGCCTGCTCGCGGCGCAGCTCGAGCAGCTCGGTCAGCAAGGCGTCGTTGGCCGGCCAGGCCCGGTTGCGGAACTGCTGGAGCAGCTCCGCGCGCGCCGCCCGGTCCTCGCCGAAGGTCATGAACGGCACGTAGTCGGGATACTCGGTGGTGATCGCCACCAGGCCGTCCTCGCCCGGCTGGTGGCCGGCGAGGAAGTCCTCCGGCAGGCCCGCGAGCCGGGCCGGTTCCAGGTGCACCGTGCGGACGTCGTCGCGGATGTTCTTCGAGAACTGCTGCGCCACCTCGGTCTGCCGCTGCGAGAGCTCCCGGATGCGGGCGCGTACGTCGTCGTCCTGGTCCACCCCGGCGCGTCGGAAGTCCCGCAGCGAGAGCGACAGGACGCGGCGGGCGTCGTCGTCGAGGGGCTCGGGGTCGATCGCGGCGAGCGCCTCGAACAGCGCGCGGTCCAGGCCGATCTCGGTCTTCAGCCGGTGGGCGTCCTGCTCCGCCCGCTCGGCGCGCGAGCGCACCGCCTCGTCAGGGTGCACGTTGGCGATCAGCTCGGCGACCGAGAACGCGTTGGCCAGCGCCAGGCCGACGTCGTTCCACATCGCCAGCGTCGCGGCGGAGTCACGGCCGCCGGTGCGCAGCTCGGCGACCAGGCCGCGTGCCCGCTCCAGCTGGTCGTCGCAGCGGGAGCCGAGCCAGGCCTCCCAGTCGGTGGTGGGCAGGGCGAGAGGGGTGGGGTCGGAAGTCACGGTGCGAGGGTAGTCACCGGGGCGCCCGACGTCGCGCCGGGCATCGCCCGATCGCCGTGGTGGCGGCTCGCGAGGCGGACGGGGGCCGGCGTCACCGGCGGCTGTGCGTCCCGTGGTCGCGGTGCCCGCGCGCCCGCGCGTGGGGCTGGCGGTGGCCGCGCGACGTGGAAGGGAGCGCCACATCCCGACCGACGATCCGCTGGTGGCCCCGGGACGCCGCTCGGGCGTGCAGACGCGGCCGGTGGCCCTGCGAGGAGCGCTGGGCATGCGGGCGCGGCCGGTGGGAGTGGGCGGGCCGCTGCTGCGCGTGCGGGCGCGGCCGGTGCGCGTGCGGGTGCGGCCGGTGCGCCTGCGGCTTCGGGGTGCCCGGGTGCGACGCCGGCCGGCTGGGGCGGTCCGCTGCACCCCCTCCGCCGGACGCACCCCCGCGAGTCCCCCGCTGACCGGCCCGGTCGGGACGGGACGCCGGGGCCGGGGGCGCCGGGGTGGAGGCCGAGGCGCCGGTGGCCGGGGCCGGGGCCGACGCGGCGGATCCCGACGTCAGGGCCGCGAGCGACGGCTCGGTGCGCGCCGGCGGCACGTCGGTGACGACGTCGCTCATCGAGAAGCCGGCCGGCAGCTCGGCCGACGCCGACGGGGTCGCCGTCGCGGTCACCGCCGGGGCCGGCGCTGCCACGGGTGGCTCGACCGGGGCCGGGAACAGCCGGCCACCGATGAGCACCGAGGCGGTCGCGGCCAGCACGCCGAAGGCGATCATCGGCTTCAGCTGGAGGTCGCCGGAGGGGGCAGGCACGGGCATGGGCAGAGGACGGCGGCCGGGGTCGCGGAGGCGACGGTGGCTCAGGCCGACTTCTTCTTCTTCGCCTCGGGCTCGCGGGGCACGAGCGTCGGGTTCACGTTGTCGCTGACGACCTCGCCGGTCACGACCACCTTGGCGATGTCCTCGCGCGAGGGGACGTCGTACATCACGTGGAGGAGCACCTCCTCGATGATCGCGCGCAGCCCGCGGGCGCCGGTGCCGCGCACCATCGCGAGGTCGGCCACCGCGTCGATGGCGTCCTGGGTGAACTCGAGCTCGACTCCGTCGAGGTCGAACAGCTTTTGGTACTGCTTCACGAGCGCGTTGCGGGGCTCGGTGAGGATCTGCACAAGCGCCTCACGGCTGAGCTTGTCGACCGTGGCGATCACGGGGAGCCGACCGATGAACTCGGGGATCAGCCCGAACTTCAGCAGGTCCTCGGGCATGACCTCGGCGAAGATCTTCTCGGCATCCCGCTCGGCCTTGGTCTGCAGCTGGGCACCGAAGCCCAGGGTCTTCTTGCCGACCCGCTGCTCGACGATGTGCTCGAGCCCGGAGAACGCCCCGCCGACGATGAACAGGATGTTCGTCGTGTCGATCTGGATGAACTCCTGGTGCGGGTGCTTGCGACCGCCCTGCGGCGGCACGGAGGCGGTGGTGCCCTCCAGGATCTTCAGCAGCGCCTGCTGGACGCCCTCGCCGGACACGTCGCGGGTGATCGACGGGTTCTCCGCCTTGCGGGCCACCTTGTCGATCTCGTCGATGTAGATGATGCCGGTCTCGGCCTTCTTGACGTCGTAGTCCGCGGCCTGGATCAGCTTGAGCAGGATGTTCTCGACGTCCTCGCCGACGTAGCCGGCCTCGGTCAGCGCCGTCGCGTCGGCGATGGCGAAGGGGACGTTGAGCATCCGGGCCAACGTCTGCGCGAGGTAGGTCTTGCCGCAGCCGGTCGGACCGATGACCAGGATGTTGGACTTGGCCAGCTCGACGACCTCGTCCTTGCCGTGCCGCTGCGCGCCGGCGGAGATGCCCGCCTGGACCCGCTTGTAGTGGTTGTAGACCGCGACCGCGAGCGCCTTCTTGGCGTTCTCCTGGCCGATCACGTAGGAGTTCAGGAAGTCGAAGATCTCCCGAGGCTTCGGAAGCTCCTCGAGGCCGACTTCAGCGCCCTCGCTGAGCTCCTCCTCGATGATCTCGTTGCAGAGGTCGATGCACTCGTCGCAGATGTAGACACCCGGTCCCGCGATGAGCTTCTTGACCTGCTTCTGGCTCTTGCCGCAGAACGAGCATTTCAGCAGGTCTCCGCCGTCACCGATGCGTGCCACAGGCACGACTCCTCACGAGTCACGCCGGACCGCGGTCGACGACCGGTCTGGGACCTGTCGGCGCCGTCGGTGACCCGGCTGGTTGCTACTCACTACCGAACTCGAAGGTACCCCGTCGCGCCCCCTCATGGGACCGGGACACGACGGTTCCCCTCGTCAGCCCGTCATCGCGACGGGCATCTCCCGATGCGTTCAGCCCACCGGGACGGTGCTCTTGCGTGACTCCAGGATCGAGTCGATGAGGCCATACTCCACCGCGGCCTCGGCGGTCAGGATCTTGTCACGGTCGATGTCGCGGCTGACCTGCTCCTGCGGACGGCCGGAGTGCTCGGCGATCATCCGCTCGAGCAGCTCCCGCATCCGCAGGATCTCGTTGGCCTGGATCTCGATGTCGGAGGTCTGGCCGTAGGTGCCCTCGGTGTAGGGCTGGTGGATCAGGATCCGGCTGTTCGGCAGCGCCAGCCGCTTGCCGGGGCTGCCGGCGGCGAGCAGGATCGCGGCCGCCGAGGCGGCCTGCCCGAGGCAGACGGTCTGGATGTCGGGCTTGACGAACCGCATCGTGTCGTAGATCGCGGTCAGCGCCGTGAACGAGCCGCCCGGGCTGTTGATGTAGAGGGAGATGTCCCGGTCGGGGTCCATCGTCTCCAGGCAGAGCAGCTGCGCCATCACCGCGTTGGCGATGTCGTCGCTGATCGGGGTGCCGAGGAAGATGATCCGCTCCTCGAACAGCTTGGCGTAGGGGTCGATCCGGCGGAAGCCGTACGACGTCCGCTCCTCCCACTGGGGGATGTAGTAGTTCATGCTCGGCGAGGCGAGCTCGGAGGCCCTGCCGGACATCGAGCCGGTCAGGCCGGGGATGTTGCTGCTGGTCATCTCAGCCCTCACTTGTCGCGGGCCGGACGGCCCTGGTCGGCGACCTGGCCGGCGCTGGCGACGACCTTGTCGATGAAGCCGTACTCCAGAGCCTGGTCGGCGGTGAACCAGCGGTCGCGGTCGGCGTCGGTCTCGACCTGCTCGAGAGCCTGGCCGGTGTGCTCGCTGATCAGCTTGAACAGCACCTGCTTGATGTGCAGCGACTGCTGGGCCTGGATCTTGATGTCCGAAGCCGAGCCGCCCATGCCACCGGAGGGCTGGTGCATCATGATCCGTGCGTGCGGCAGGGCGTAGCGCTTGCCCTTGGCGCCGGCGCACAGCAGGAACTGCCCCATGCTGGCCGCGAGGCCCATGCCCACGGTCGCCACATCGTTGGAGATGTAGTTCATGGTGTCGTAGATCGCCATGCCGGCGTCCACGGAGCCACCGGGGCTGTTGATGTACAGGAAGATGTCCGCGTTGGGATCCTCGGCGTTCAGCAGCAGCATCTGGGCGCAGATCGCGTTGGCGTTCTGGTCGCGCACCTCGGAGCCGAGGAAGACGATGCGCTCCCGGAGGAGGCGTTGGTAGATGTGGTCGTCGAGCGGGTTGCCCGGGCCGGCCCCGTTCATGGTGGGGGTCATCTCGATCTCAGTCACGCCCCGACCCTAGCCGGAAGGTCCCCCGTTCCACGGCTTGTGCCGCCTTGTTCGCCAACAGCGGACGATGCCGCCTACGCTTCCGCGGGTGAACGAGCCCGTCGATCCGCCCGCGCTGCGACCGGCGGTCCGGGTCGTCCTGCTCGACGAGGAGGACCGCGCGCTGCTCGTGCGGTGGAGCTTCGCCGACCGCGACGTGTGGGGAACCCCGGGCGGCGGCATCGAGCCCGGTGAGAGCCACCACGACGCCGTACGCCGGGAGCTGCGCGAGGAGACCGGCCTCGCCCTCGCCGCCGAGGACTGCGGGCCGTGCGTCGCGCACCGGACGCACCTGATCGCGCTCGGAAACGGGTCCGGCGACGAGCCGGCCCGCTGGGACGGCCAGGAGGAGTGGTTCTACCTGGTGCGGGTGCCCGCCTTCACGCCGCGCGGCACGCTCACCGACGAGGAGCTGCGGGCCGAGTCGCTGCACGAGCTGGCCTGGTGGCACCTCGACGAGGTCGATCGCCTCACCGACCCGACGGCCGCTCCCCCGGCGCTGACCACCCCGCGCCGGCTCGCGGACCTGCTCCGTGCGCTGGCCGCCGACGGCGCCCCCGCGCAGCCGTTCGAGCTCGCGGTCTGACCCGCGGCTCGGGCACGGTCGGAAGGCTCCGCCGCAGCGACGTACGACGCCCCCGGGTCGTCGCGCGGGCCGGGGCTCGCGGGACGACGCCGGGGGCGTCAGACGGCGTCTGGGGGCGGGACTCAGGCCTTGGTCTCGTCCTCGGTGCTGTCGGTGCTGTCGGCGCTCTCGGCCGCGTCGGTGCCCTCGGCGCCCTCGGCGCTCTCGGCGGCGTCGGCGCTCTCGGAGGCCGGCTCGTCCGCGGCCTCGTCGCCCGGCTCACCGATCGTGCCGTCGGGAAGCAGGTTCTTCAGCTCGACGTGGTTGCCCGACTCGTCGGTGACCACGGCGGCCTCGACCACGAGGGCCAGTGCCTTGCCGCGCACCACCTCGGAGACCATCTCCGGGATGTGGTTGTGCTCGACCATGTGCTGGATGAACTCCTGCGGGTTCTGGCCCGACTGCTGCGCACGGCGCAGCAGGTGCTCCTGCAGCTCGCCCTCGTTGACCGAGATCTCTTCCTTCTTGGCGACCTGGTCGAGCACGAACTGGGCGGCGACCGCGTCGCGGACCCGCTTCTCGAGGTCCGCCTCGAACTCGTCGACGGTCTGCTCCTCGGAGTCGAGGTACTGCTCCATCGTCATCCCGGCGTAGGCCAGCTGCTGGGTGATGTTGTCGCGACGGGCCTTCAGCTCGGAGTCGACGATCGCGTCCGGCAGCGGCACCTCGACGAGATCCAGGACCTTCTCCAGGACCGCGTCGCGGGCGGCGGCAGCCTGCTCGAGCCGCTTCCCGCGCTCGAGGCGCGTGCGGACGTCGGCGGTCAGCTCCTCGACGGTGTCGAACTCCGAGGCGGTCTGTGCGAAGTCGTCGTCGAGCTCGGGGAGCTCCTGCTCCTTGACGGCAGAGACCGTGACGTGGACCTCGACGTCCTCGCCCTTCAGCTCCCCGCCGACGAGCTGGGTGGTGAACGTCTTGTCCTCGCCGGCACTCATGCCGGTCAGGGCCTCGTCGAGGCCGTCGATCATGCCGCCGTTGCCGACCTGGTAACTCATCCCGCTGACCTCGGCGCCCTCGACGACCTCGCCGTCCTGGGTCGCCTTGAGGTCCAGCGTGACGAAGTCGCCCTCGGCGGCCGCGCGCTCCACGTCGGCCAGCGTGCCGAAACGCTCGCGCAGGTTCTGCAGCTGCTCCTCGACGTCGGCGTCGGTGACGGCGAGGTCGTCCACGCTGACCGCGAGGCCCTGGTAGTCGGGCAGCTCGACCTCGGGGCGGATGTCCACCTCGGCGGTGAACTCCAGCGACTCGTTGTCCTCGAGCTTGGTGATGTCGATCTCGGGCTGTGCCAGCGGCTCGAGCTCGTTCTCCCGCAGCGCCTGCACGTAGAGCTGCGGCAGTGCGGCGTTGATCGCCTCGTCGAGCACCGCGCCGCGGCCGACCTGTCGGTCGATCACCATCGGCGGCACCTTGCCGCGGCGGAAGCCGGGCACGTTGATCTGCTGGGCGATCTTCTTGTACGCCGCGTCGAGGCTCGGCTTGAGCTCCTCGAAGGGCACCTCGACGGTGAGCTTCGCCCGCGTGGGGCTCAGTGTCTCGACGGCGCTCTTCACAGGTTCTTCTCCCTAAAGCTGATGGGTAGCTGGTGGTCTGCTGCGCTCACACCCGTCCGGGCTCTGCCCCCCGGGGTGAGCGGCGAGCAGAGTGGGCTGAGCATGGTCGGGGCGACAGGACTCGAACCTGCGATCTCCTGCTCCCAAAGCAGGCGCGCTAGCCACTACGCTACGCCCCGAAGTCCGGCCCCCGACTGGGAGCCCTCAGGAGTCTAGTCGCAAGCGGCGCGCAGCCTCCAATCGCGCCCACGCCACACGGCGCGGCACGGCCCGAATGGGAGACCTGGCATCTGCTGTGGCACCATTGAACCGGCAGCCAGCCTGCTGGCCGCACGCGGATGTAGCTCAATGGTAGAGCCCTAGTCTTCCAAACTAGCTACGCGGGTTCGATTCCCGTCATCCGCTCCGCGTCGCAGACAGAAGGCCCCGGTGACCTCGGTCGCCGGGGCCTTCCGTACGCCGGCTCGGGGCCGGCCGGCCGCCGGCCACGGCCGCCGGAGGCGGGCGTCAGCGGCGGTGCAGCAGGAACAGCGCGCGGTCGTCGTTCATCGACTCCACCCGGTCGATGAGCCGGTGGGCGCCCTGCTCGAAGCCCGAGCGCAGCAGCCGCTCGCTCTGGCCGAGCAGCTTGTCGATGCCGAGCGAGATGTCGCGACGCGGCGTCTCGACCAGCCCGTCGGTGAACAGCAGCATCGCGTCGCCGCGCTGCAGGGTGCCGGTGACCACGCCGAACTCGGCGTCGCCGATCAGGCCGAGGATCGGCCCCTCCGCCTCGAGCACACCCCACCGGCCGGAGCCGGCGTGCAGCTGGACCGCGGGCGGGTGGCCGGCCGAGCGCAGCTCGAAGACGCCGCTGCGCAGGTTGATCGAGAGGTGCACCGCGGTGGCGAAGCCCTCCGGCCAGTCCTGGCGCAGCAGGTAGTCGTTGGCCGCGGGCAGGAAGCCGGAGGCGGGCAGGGCCCCGAGCAGGCCGCCGAAGGCGCCCGAGAGCAGCAGGGACCGGGTGCCGGCCTGCTCCCCCTTGCCGGAGACGTCGACCACCGCGACCTCGAGCTGGTCGTCGTGCCGGGCCCGCGAGGCGACCAGGAAGTCGCCGGCGAACGACGACCCTCCGGCCGAACGCATCACGAACTCGGTGTACCAGTCCTGCGGCATCGGGGGCATCTGTCCCTGCTTGGCGATCCGGTCGCGCAGGTCCACCAGCATCGACTCGCCGAGCGCGCCGGCCACGCCGAGCCGGGTCCGGCGGAACGACGAGACCAGGATGACCAGGCCCACCAGGAACGTCACGACCACCGCGCCGACCCGGCGGGCGTCCAACGACAGCGACGGCGTCGTCGCCACCACCAGCACCGCCACTCCCAGCACGAACACCACGAACCAGGGCAGCGTGCGAGGGCTCAGCACGATGTTGCCGACCACCAGTGGCAGGGTCAGGGCGCTCACCGTGGCCCCGGGCACGCCGCTGCCCAACGCCACGCCCAGGACGACCGTCACGGCCGCCAGCATCAGCACCCAGGTGATCTCGGCCTCGCGGTAGCGCCGCACGGTGGAGTTCCACCGTCGCGTCCACGCCTGACGGCCGGGCACAGTCGTCAGGCGGTCCGGATGCGAGGCGGCGACCACGCCTCGACCTTAATGGTCGATCGCGACCAGATGCAGCCTTTCAGCGGCTCGGCGACGCTGCGCGTGACCGGAATCTCGGCTGGCAGCGCGGACACCAGAACAGGTTGCGCCCCACCAGCACGTCGGTGCGGACCCGGCTGCCGCAGACGAGGCAGGCCTGGTCCGTGCGACGGTAGACGTAGACCTCTCCCCCGTGGTCGTCCTGCCGCGGCGCGCGGCCCATCGCCTCGGGCTCGTGCTCCGGACGGACGGTGTCGATGCGGCCGCTGCGGACGCCGGCGGCCATCAAGGTGACCAGGTCGGCCCACATCGCCTCGAACTGTGAGCGCCGCAACGTGTTGCCCGGGCGCAGCGGGTGCATCCGGTGCCGGAACAGGACCTCGGCGCGGTAGACGTTGCCGACGCCGGCGAGCACCTGCTGGTCCATGAGCAGCGCCCCGATCGGGGCCCTGCTGCGGCTGATCCGCGCCCAGGCGCGGCCCGGGTCGGCGTCCTCGCGCAACGGGTCGGGCCCGAGCCGGTCGAGGACGGCGAGCCGCTGGCCGTCGGTGAGCAGCTCGCACGCGGTCGCGCCGCGCAGGTCGCCGTACGACGCCCGCGCCGAGCCGTTGCCCGACTCGAGGCGCATCCTGACCTGGCCCACCGGCGGCGGCGCCGGCCCGTCGGCGAGCTCGAAGGTGCCGTAGAGGCCGAGGTGCACGTGCACCCATCGCTCGCCCTCGAACGCGACGAAGAGGTGCTTGCCCCAGGACTCGGCGTCGATGAGCCGGGTGCCGTCGAGCACCGAGGCGCTGTCGGCGAAGCGGCCCTGCGGCGACGAGACCGCCACCGTCTGACCGGCGAACCGGCCCGAGATGCCGTCGGCGAGACGGCGGAGGGTGTGCCCCTCGGGCACGTCAGGACCCGGCCGGACCGCGACCGAGGGCGGAGTCCGGCAGCGGCGGGAGGTTGTGGCTCTTCTCGTAGTCGGTCAGCATCGCGATCCGACGGGCGTGCCGCTCCTCGCGGGAGTACGGCGTCGTCAGGAACACCTCGACGAACCGGGTCATGTCCTCGAGGGTGTGCATCCGACCGCCGACCGAGACCACGTTGGCGGCGTTGTGCTCCCGGGCCAGCCGGGCGGTCTCCTCGCTCCAGACCAGGGCCGCGCGGACGCCGATGACCTTGTTCGCCGCGATCTGCTCCCCGTTGCCCGAGCCGCCGACCACCACGCCGAGCGCCTCCACCCCGTCGCCCTCGTCGGCGACCACGCCCTCGGCCGCCCGCAGGCAGAACACCGGGTAGTCGTCGAGGGCGTCGTAGACGAACGGGCCGTGGTCCACCGCTTCGTAGCCCGCGTCGGCGAGCCAGTTGAGGAGGTGCTCCTTGAGCTCGAGGCCCGCATGGTCGGAGCCGAGGTGAACGCGCATGTCGTGATTGTTCCACCCGGGTCCCCGGTCCGACGGCGTGGCCCGGGTCAGACCCCGCGCAGGAAGTCCGCGGCCTCGGCGAGCGCCTGCTCCGCGGCGTCGAAGAGCTGCGGGTGCCGCCAGAACCCGTGGATCATCCCGGGGTACGTCGTCGTCCGGACCGTCCCGCCGTCCGCCGCGATCCGCCGGGCGAGCTCGAGGTCCTCGCCGACCAGCACGTCGTGCTCCGCGACCTGCACCAGCGTCGGGGGCAGCCCGGCGAAGGAGGAGGCCCGCAGCGGCGCCAGGTCGGGGTGCCGCAGGTCGTCCGGCGTCGCGGCGTACTGCTGCCAGTACCACCGCGCCTCAGCGGCGCTCAGCGCCTCGTTGTCCTGCTCGTCGTAGGACGCCGCCTGCTGCTCGGGGTCGAGGAACGGGTAGACCAGCACCGCGGCGTCGAAGGCTCCCGGGTGCCGCAGCGCGGCCACCAGCGCCAGGTTGCCGCCGGCGCTGTCGCCGAGGACCGCCAGCCGCGCGGTCGGCAGCCCGGCGGCGGCGCCGGCGTCCCGCAGCCACGCCAGCGCTGCGTCGACGTCGTCGGGGGCGGCGGGGAACGGATGCTCCGGAGGCCGCCGGTAGTCGACGGTCAGCACCGCCCTCCCGGTCCGGTTCGCTAGCCGGCGGGACTGGGCGTCGTGGGTGCCGACCTCGCCGAAGACGAAGCCGCCGCCGTGCAGGAACACCAGCGTGCCGTCGGCGCCGGCCGGCACGTGCAACCGGCAGCGGACCCCGCCCGCGTCGACGTCCTCGACCCGGTCGACCGGCTCCATGGGCTCGCGACCCGCCTCGGCGAGAGCGGCCCGCCGTACCTCCGCGACGTCGGCCGGCCCGAAGCCGGGGTCGGCACAGCTCGGCCCGGCCGACCACAGCGCGATGGCCTGCTCGGCCTGCGGGTGCAGCATCGTGTCCGCCTCAGGCCCCGAGCCGGGCCAGCTCCTCGTCGACCACGGAGGGGTCGAGCTTGGTGAAGACCGGGGTCGGCTTCGCGACCGGTGTGCCCGCCGTGATCGGGACGCGGCCCCACGCGGGGCCGCCGGAGTAGTCGCCGGTCAGGATCGGGTAGCCGGGGCCGCCGTCGAGGTCCTCGACCTCCTCGATCCGGGGCATCGCGGCGATCCGGCCGGCACCGCCCAGCACCCGGTCGACCTCGTTGGCCGAGTGCGGCAGGAACGGCGAGAGGATCAGGTTGCAGTCCGCGACCGCCTGCGTGACGACGTGCAGGACCGTGCCCAGCCGCTCGCGCTCCTCCTCGGACTTCAGCTTCCATGGCGCCATGTCGGAGACATACTTGTTCACCTCGGCGACGGTGCGCATCGCCTCGGCCAGCGCCTGCTTCTGGCGGTGCCGCTCGATCAGCTCGCCGACGGTGGTGAACGTCCGCTCCACGGTGTCCAGCAGCTGCCGGTCCTCGGCGGTGAGCTCGCCGGCGGCCGGGAGCTCGCCGAAGCTCTTGGCGATCATCGTCGCGGTCCGGTTCACCAGGTTGCCCCAGCCGGCCACCAGCTCGTCGTTGGTGCGCCGCACGAACTCGGCCCAGGTGAAGTCGCTGTCCTGGTTCTCGGGTCCGGCCGCGGAGATGAAGTAGCGCAGCGCGTCCGGCTGGTAGCGCTCCAGCACGTCGCGGACGTAGATCACGACCGACTTCGAGGAGGAGAACTTGCGGCCCTCCATCGTGAGGAACTCGCTGGAGACCACCTCGGTCGGCAGGTTCAGCCGGCCGAACCGGCCCGGCTCGCCGCCCCGGCTGCCGCGGCCGTCGTAGGCCAGCAGCTCGGCCGGCCAGATCTGGGAGTGGAAGGTGATGTTGTCCTTGCCCATGAAGTAGTACGACACCGCCTCCGGGTCGTTCCACCACTCGCGCCAGCGGTCGGGCTCGCCGAGGCGGCGCGCCCACTCGATCGACGCGGAGAGGTAGCCGATGACGGCGTCGAACCAGACGTAGAGCCGCTTGGCGGGCTGGTCGACCCAGCCCTCGAGCGGCACCGGGATGCCCCAGTCGATGTCGCGCGTCATCGCCCGCGGGCGGATGTCCTCGAGGATGTTCTGGCTGAACTTGATGACGTTGGGACGCCAGGTGCCCGAGGCCTCACGATCGTCGAGCCACGCCTTGAGCGCGTCGGCGAGCGCCGGCAGGTCGAGGAAGAAGTGCTGGGTCTCGACGAACTCCGGCACCTCCCCGTTGATCTTGCTGCGCGGGTTGATCAGGTCCGTCGGGTCGAGCTGGTTGCCGCAGTTGTCGCACTGGTCGCCGCGGGCGCCGTCGTAGCCGCAGATCGGGCACTCGCCCTCGATGTAGCGGTCCGGCAGGGTCCGGCCGGTCGACGGCGAGATCGCGCCCTTCGTCGTCTGCTCGACCATGTAGCCGTTGCGGTGCACGGTGGTGAACATCTCCTGCGCCACGGCGTAGTGGTTCAGCGTCGTGGTGCGGGTGAACAGGTCGTAGCTCAGCCCCAGCTGGGCCAGGTCCTCGACGATGAGGCGGTTGTTGCGGTCGGCCAGCTCCCGCGCGGTCACCCCGGCGGCATCGGCGGCCACCAGGATCGGGGTGCCGTGCTCGTCGGTCCCGGAGACCATCAGCACGTCGTGCCCGGCCATCCGCATGTAGCGGCTGAAGACGTCGGAGGGCACGCCGAAACCGGCCACGTGGCCGATGTGGCGCGGACCGTTGGCGTAGGGCCAGGCGACGGCGGACAGCACCCGTCGACGGGGCTCGGGGCGGGCGGGGCTCATGCGTTGATCCTATGAGCCGCGGCAACGCAATTCCGCCACGGCACCCGCCCGCGGACCTGCGTCAGGAGAAGTCGGGGCCCTTGTCGCGGCTGCGCTTGAGCTCGTAGAAGCCGGGGGTGGCGGCGACGAGCAGCACGCCGTCCCAGAGCTTCCCGGCGTCCTCGCTCTTGGGGCGGGGGTCACCACCGGCCCGAAGAACGCGACACCCTCGACGGAGATCACCGGGGTGCCGACCTCCTGGCCCACCTGGTCCATGCCGGAGTGGTGGGACTTCTTGAGGTCCTCGTCGTAGGCGGTGGAGTCCATGGCGTCGGCCAGCGACGTGGGGAGCCCGACCTCGGCGAGGGACTCCTCGACCAGACCGCGGTCGATCGAGCGGCCCTCGAGGTGGATCCGGTTGCCCATCGCGGTGTAGAGCGGCAGCAGCACGTCGTCGCCCTCGGCCTGCGCGGCGGCGATCGCGACGCGCACCGGGCCCCAGGCGGGCTCGAGCATCTTCCGGTAGTCCTCGGGGATGTCCTTGTCGCTGTTGAGGTAGGCGAGGCTCATCACGTGGAAGCTCGGGGCGATGCGGCGTACCTTCGCCACCTCCAGCAGCCAGCGCGAGCTCATCCAGGCCCAGGGACACAGCGGGTCGAACCAGAAGTCGACGGGGGTGCGGTCCTGCTCGGGCATGGCAATGGTGTCGGTCATGTGCAACTCCTCGTGGGTGCTGAAAAGTTCGCGGTTCGTACCGTCCTTGGTGAACGAGCGGTAACGATTCGTTTATTCCCACAATCGGGTGACAGGATGCCTCTCATGCCTGGAACCAACCTGACCCGGGACGAGGCCGCCCAGCGCGCTGCCCTCCTGGACGTCGAGTCCTACGCCGTGGACCTGGACCTCACCACCGGCAGCACCACCACCTTCGGCTCGACCACCGTCGTGAGGTTCCGGGCCGAGCCCGGGCCGGGACGTTCGTCGACCTGGTCGGCGCCACCGTGCACCAGGTGTCCCTCAACGGGAGCGCGCTGGACCCCGCCGCGGTCTACGCCGACAGCCGGATCCGGCTCGAGGACCTCGCAGCCGAGAACGAGCTGCGCGTCGTCGCGGACATGCGCTACAGCCACACCGGCGAGGGCCTGCACCGCTTCGTGGACCCCGCGGACGACCGGGTCTACCTCTACTCGCAGTTCGAGGTGCCGGACAGCCGCCGGGTCTTCGCCAGCTTCGAGCAGCCGGACCTGAAGGCGGTCTTCACCTTCACCGTGAAGGCGCCCGCGCACTGGAAGGTCGTCTCGGTCGCTGCCACCCCGGCACCGGTCGCCGCCGGCGACGGCACCGCGGTGTGGAGGTTCCCGGCCACCGAGCGGCTGTCCACCTACGTCACGGCGATCGTGGCCGGTGAGTACCACGAGGTGCTCGACACCTACGTCGGCAAGCACGGGGAGATCCCGCTCGGCCACTACTGCCGCCAGTCGGTCGCGCCGTACCTCGACATCGAGGAGCTGGTGCTGATCACCAAGCAGGGCTTCGAGTTCTTCGAGGAGCTCTTCGACTACCCGTACCCGTTCCACAAGTACGACCAGCTCTACGTGCCCGAGTTCAACAACGGCGCGATGGAGAACGCCGGCTGCGTCACGCTGCGCGACGAGTACCTCCCCCGCAGCCGGCAGGCCCGCTGGTTCTACGAGCAGCGCGCCAACACGATCCTGCACGAGATGGCGCACATGTGGTTCGGCGACCTGGTCACCATGAAGTGGTGGGACGACCTCTGGCTCAACGAGTCGTTCGCCGAGTGGGCGGCCACGCACGCCTCCACCCAGGCCACGAACTACGCCGAGGCCTGGACCGGCTTCGCGAACAGCCGCAAGAACTGGGCCTACCGCCAGGACCAGCTGCCGTCCACGCACCCTATCGCGGCGGACAACCACGACCTCGAGGCCGTGGAGGTCAACTTCGACGGGATCACCTACGCCAAGGGTGCCTCCGCGCTCAAGCAGCTGGTGGCCTACGTGGGGCTCGAGGAGTTCACCGCCGGCCTGCGGGAGTACTTCAAGAAGCACGCCTTCGGCAACAGCGAGTTCAGCGACCTGCTGGGCGCGCTCGAGGCCACCTCCGGCCGCGACCTGCACTCCTGGGCCGAGGCGTGGCTGCAGACCTCCGGCGTGAACACGCTGGCCGCGCAGTTCGAGCTCGACGAGCAGGGCGCCTACCGATCCTTCGCGGTGCGCCAGCACGCGGCGGCGGAGTTCCCGACGCTGCGCCCCCACCGCATCGGCATCGGCCTCTACGACCGCGTGGAGGGCCGGCTGGTCCGCCGTACGACCGTCGAGACCGACGTGGTCGGCGAGCTCACCGAGGTCGCCGGTCTGGTCGGGGAGACCCAGCCGGACCTGCTGCTGCTCAACGACGGCGACCTCAGCTACGCCAAGATCCGCCTCGACGACCGCTCGCTGGTCACCGTGCGCGACTCGGTGCGCGTCCTCGACGACTCGCTGGCCCGGGCGCTGTGCTGGTCGGCCGCGTGGGACATGACCCGCGACGCCGAGATGGCCGCCGGGGACTTCGTGACGATGGTGCTCGGCGGTCTCGCCGCCGAGACCGACGGCACCGCGGTCAAGCAGCTGCCGGTCTACGTGCAGATCGCGATCGAGCAGCTCACGCACCCCACCAAGCGCGACGCGCTGCGCACCCGCTGGGAGCAGGGGCTGCGCGAGATCCTGGAGTCGGCCGAGCCGGGCAGCGACAACCAGCTCACGTTCATGAAGGTGTTCGCCGGTACGACGGGCAAGCGGATCCCGCCCTCGTCGTACTCCGGCGCCGGCCGCAGTCCCGAGGCGATGCGCTTCATGACCGGTCTGCTCGACGGCAGCGTCGTCCTCGACGGTCTCGACGTGGACACCGACATGCGCTGGACGCTGCTGACCGCGCTCGCCTCCACCGGGGCGGTGGACCGGGCCCGGCTCGAGCACGAGCTCGCGCAGGACCACACCAGCTCGGGCCGCGAGAAGGCCGCTGCCGCGATCGCCGCGCTTCCCGACGCCGAGGCCAAGGAGCACTCCTGGCGCCAGGGCGCGGTGGACGAGGGCGTCCCCAACGAGACCCAGCGGCACATCGCCTACATCTGGGACACGGCCGGCCAGCAGGAGCTGATCGCGCCGTACCTCGAGAAGTACCTCACGGTCGCGGACACCATCTGGGAGGACCTCGGCACCCAGATCGCCTCCACCGCGCTGGAGTACATGTTCCCGCGCGTGCTCACCAGCCAGGAGACCCTCGACCGGGTCGACGCCTGGCTCGAGAGCTCCTCGGCGAACCCGGCCGCCAAGCGCTACGTGCGGGAGGGCCGCGCCGACATCGTCCGGGCGCTGGCCGCCCAGGCGTTCGACGGCCCCACCGAGGGCTGACCCCGGCCTCACGAAAGTCGAAGCGCCCCGTCTCCCGTGAGGGAGGCGGGGCGCTTCGGCGTCCGGGGCCGGGCGGTCCGGTCAGGGAGTCTGCTCCGCGTGGAGCATCGTGGGCCGGCGCGCGTGCTCGGCGAGCTGGAGCACGCCGCGCTTGATGCCGCCGACCAGGTCCCCGGCGGCGAACGCGGTCTCCATGGACATCACCGCGAGCCGGACCTCCGCGTCGTCGAGCACGCGTCGGGCCTCGGTCCCGGTCACCACCTCGACGATGCGGGCGGCCGGGTCCACCATGACCAGCACCGACCGGGCCGGCGCCACGAGCGCGGCGTGCAGCCGCTCGGCGAAGGGGCGGGTCTCCCCGTCGGACGCGCCGACGTAGACGGAGAACTCGAAGCGGCACATCGTCTCCGCGTCGCGGATGGCCTTGTCGATCTCGTGCCGCTGTGCGGCCGAGAAGGCGTCACCACCGGCCACTGGAGCCTCCCCGTCCACCGGAGGTCTCGAGGGTCTCGGGAGCCACCTCGTCGGCCTTGCGCAGCCCGTCACGGGGGCCGCCGAACCACTCGGGCTCGTTGTGCCACGAGGAGCCCGGGTGGTAGCCCTGCTCGCTCTTGCCGAGCGAGGGCAGCCACGCCAGCAGGGTGATCAGCAGGAACAGCGCACCGGGGATCAGCACCAGCACGATGAGGAAGTTGAGGGGCGAGACCTCCGGCGGCGTCGCCCACTGCTCCGGTGGGGCGGCGAGCGCCGGGGTGGCGGCGAGGAGCAGGACCGCGGGCGTCAGGGCGACCGCGCGGGTGGCTCGACGTACGACGGTCGGAGCAGGGTGGCTGATCACACAGGCAAGGGTAGCGAACTCCGGTTGAGGTGCTTGACGGCGTCTCGCTACTGTCGCGGGATGCCCTTTCTCGACGTCAAACCCGCCTGCGAGCAGACGGATGGGTGGTGCCTGTGGGTGGAGGAGCAGACCCACAACATCTGGCTCGCCAAGGCCTCGGACTGGTTGGTGGTCAAGCCCTTGGTCCTGCTCAGCCTGCTCGTCATCGCGCTGGTGGTGCGCTGGCTGGTGCACCGGCTGATCGACCGGCTGGCCCAGCGGGCCGCCGAGGGGCTGCCGAGCCCGGTGCTGCGGCACAGGGGCACCGGCAGCGCCGAGACGACGGTGGCCCCGGCCATGGTCAGCGGACGTCGGGTGCAGCGCGCCGAGACGATGGGCTCGCTGCTCAAGAGCATCGCCTCGATCGTGATCTTCACGATCACCGCCATCACCGCGATCGCCGAGGTGGGCTACCCGGTCGGGCCGCTGATCGCCTCCGCGGGGATCGTCGGGGTGGCGCTGGGCTTCGGCGCGCAGAGCCTGGTCAAGGACTTCCTGTCCGGGATCTTCATGATCTTCGAGGACCAGTACGGCGTCGGGGACGTCGTGGACCTCGGGGAGGCCGTGGGCACCGTGGAGGCGGTCGGGCTGCGGGTCAGCCGGCTCCGCGACGTGGAGGGCACCGTCTGGTACGTCCGCAACGGCGAGATCCTCCGGGTCGGCAACCAGAGCCAGAACTGGGCGCGCACCGTCATCGACGTGCCGGTCTCCCACGAGGAGGACCTCTACCGGGTCCAGGACGTGCTGCGCGAGGTCGCGCACGGCGTCTGGGAGGACGAGGAGTTCAAACCGGTGATCATCGAGGAGCCGGAGGTCTGGGGCGTGCAGGAGATGACCCCGGACTGGATCACCGTGCGGGTGACGCTGAAGACCGCTCCCCTGGAGCAATGGGCGGTCGCCCGCGAGCTGCGCGAGCGGATCAAGGCGCGCTTCGACGTGGAGGGCATCGAGCTGGCCCGGCCGGCACGGGTGCTGATCCACCGCGAGCAGCGCGCGCACGCGACCTTGGCGGCGACCGGGCCGGACGTCGCGACCGGCTCGACCGAGGGCTGACCCGGACGGTCGGCCCCGCCCCGGGTCCTCCGGGGACGTCATGCGTCCGGGCGGGCCATACGCCTCGATCCGCATGACGTCCGGCGAGACGTCATACGGATCGAGGGGTCGGTCGCACTCAGGCGAGCGTGGCGTCCAGGGTGATCGTGGTGCCGGTCAGCGCCTGGGAGACCGGGCAGTTCTTCTTGGCGTTCTCGGCGTGCTCGGCGAACGCGGCCGCGTCGACGCCCTCGACGCTGGCGTTGACGGTCAGGTGGATGCCGGTGATGCCGGTACCGGGCTGGAAGGTCACCTCGGCCTTGGTGTCCAGCGACTGCGGCGGGGTGCCGTTCTGCGCCAGCATGTTCGAGAGCGCCATCGAGTAGCAGGCGGAGTGAGCGGCGCCGATCAGCTCCTCCGGGCTGGTCTTGCCGTTGGCGGCCTCGGCCCGCGCGGGCCAGGACACGTCGTACGTGCCGATCCCGGAGGACTCGAGGGTCACCTTCCCGGCGCCCTCCATCAGGGAGCCCTCCCAGTGGGTGGTGGCGGTGCGAGTCGTCGCCATGCGTCGTTCTCCTTCGTGCTCGGGGTCCCGGTACGGGTGTCACCGGGGGGTTCGTCCCCGACTCTTGCCGGGATGGGGACAATAGACAAGTGACGACCCCTCCGGACGGCCAGACCTTCTACGACGCGATCGGGGGCTACCCGACGATCGCGAAGATCGTCGACCGGTTCTATGAGCAGGTCGCCGAGGACGAGGTGCTGCGACCGCTGTACCCCGAGGAGGACCTCGCGCCCGCGGCCGAGCGGTTCACGCTCTTCCTGGTGCAGTACTGGGGCGGCCCCAACACCTACTCCGAGCGCCGCGGGCACCCCCGGCTGCGGATGCGGCACGCGCCGTTCAAGGTCAACCCCGAGGCGCGCGACCACTGGCTCGCCTGCTTCCGGGTCGGCCTCGACGCCGCCGGCCTGCCGCCGGAGCAGGACGCCCAGTTCTGGGACTACGTCACCCACGCCGCCCAGTTCATGGTCAACAGCTTCGAGGACTGAGACCCGGCGAGCCTCAGGCGCGGCCGGCCGCCAGCACAACCCGCTCCTTGTCCTCCAGCGGGCGAGAACGCTGCACGGCCGGGTCGAAGGCCACCATCACCGCGCGGGAGCGGCTCAGCAGGGTCTCCTCGTCGTGGATCTCGGCGATCAGCACGAAGCTCGACCGGCCGATGCCCTCGACCCAGGTGCGCACGACGTACGGCTCGGGCCGGAACAGGATCGGCCGCTTGTAGTCCACGTCGAGCCGGGCGACCACGAGCCCGCCGGTGGAGACCACCGAGCCGTCGTCGCCGCCGAGGTCGGTCAGGAAGGCCAGCCGCGCCTCCTGGTAGTACTCGAAGTACTTGACGTTGTTGACGTGCCCGTAGACGTCGACGTCGGAGAACCGGACGTGGCAGAGGTACGCGTGGCTCATGCGGGGCTCCCCCCGGTTGCGGCCGGCTCGAGGAACGTGGCCAGCACCTCGCGCTCCTCGGCGGTGATCCGGCGGGGGCGCTCCTGGGAGAAGACGTACGGCGTCAGCACGGAGCTCGCGCGCAGGTAGACCTGCCGCCCGCCGTCGGGCAGCACGTCGAGGATCTCGTAGTCCATGGTGAACGTCGCGGCACGCACCCGGGAGACCCAGGACTCGATGCGGACCGGCGCGAACCGGAACACCAGCGGGCGCACGAACTCCACCTCGTGGCGAACCACCACGACGCCCTCGGCCAGCTCCTCACCGCCCTGCGCCGGGGCGTGCACGCGGAGCATGTCGACGCGCGCCTCCTGGAGGTAGTCGACGTAGGTCACGTTGTTCACGTGTCCCAGGGAGTCCATGTCCGCCCACCGCAGCGGGCAGTGGTAGATGTGTCGGGCCACACAGGCATCTTTGCAGGGATCGGACCTAGGGTGAGAGGCGCCACCAGCCACCGAGATTCGGAGTCCGCCATGCTCGAGGCCGTGATCGTCTCCACCGCCCGCTCCCCCATCGGCCGCGCCAACAAGGGCTCGCTGAAGGATCTGCGTCCCGACGACCTCACGGCGACGATCATCCGCGCCGCCCTCGACAAGATCCCCGGCCTGGACCCTCGCGACATCGACGACCTCTACCTCGGCTGCGGTCTGCCCGGCGGCGAGAGCGGCTTCAACATGGGCCGGATCGTCGCGGTGATGCTGGGCTACGACCACCTGCCCGGCGCCACGATCACCCGCTACTGCTCCTCCTCGGTGCAGACCACCCGGATGGCCTTCCACGCCATCAAGGCCGGCGAGGGCGACGTGTTCATCTCCGCCGGCGTGGAGACCGTCTCCCGGTTCGCGAAGGGCACCTCCGACCACCTCCCCGGCACCGTGAACCCGCTGTTCGACGAGGCCCAGACCCGGACCCGGCGGACCGCCGAGCAGGGCGAGGGCTGGCACGATCCGCGCGAGGACGGGAACCTGCCGGACGCCTACATCGCGATGGGGCACACGGCCGAGAACGTCGCCAAGCTGCGGGGCCTGAGCCGCGAGGAGCTCGACGAGTTCGGGGTGCGCAGCCAGAACCTGGCCGAGAAGGCGCTGGCCGAGGGGTTCTGGCAGCGCGAGATCACCCCGGTGACCACCCCGGACGGCACGGTGGTCAGCGCCGACGACGGCCCGCGGGCCGGGGTGACGATGGAGGCGGTCGCCGGGCTCAAGCCGGTGTTCCGCCCCGACGGCGTGGTGACCGCCGGCAACTGCTGCGCGCTCAACGACGGCGCCGCCGCGGTGGTGGTGATGTCCGACACCAAGGCCGCCGAGCTCGGGCTCACCCCGCTGGCCCGGATCGTGTCGACCGGCGTCACGGCGCTCTCCCCCGAGATCATGGGGCTCGGACCGGTCGAGGCCACCCGGCAGGCGCTCGGCCGGGCCGGGATGACGATCGACGACATCGACCTCGTGGAGATCAACGAGGCGTTCGCCGCCCAGGTGGTGCCGTCGTACCAGGACCTGGGGATCGACCTGGACCGGCTGAACGTCAACGGCGGCGCGATCGCGGTGGGTCACCCGTTCGGCATGACCGGAGCCCGGCTGCAGAACACGATGATCAACTCGCTGCAGTTCCACGACAAGCAGACCGGCCTGATCACCATGTGCGTCGGCGGCGGCCAGGGCATGGCCCTGGTCCTGGAGCGGTTGAGCTGACCGCTGGGCGCCGCTGACGCGCGACGGCCCCCGATCCGGGAGGGATCGGGGGCCGTTCGCATGAGTGCTGCGGCGGTCAGTCGCAGCGGGTCGACACCGTCGTCACTGGGCGAGGACGCCCTGGATGGAGAGGACCACGGAGACCTTGTCGCCGACGAGGACCTTGCCGCCGTCGAGCGGGATCTGGAAGTCGACGCCCCAGGCCTTGCGGGAGATCTCGGTGCTGGCCTCGTAGCCGATCCGGGTGTTGCCGTAGGCGTCCACGTCGACTCCGAGGAACTCGACGTCGAGCTCGACGGGGTTGGTCACGCCCTTGATGGTGAGCTCGCCCCGGGCGGTGCTGCCGTCGAACGAGGTGGTCCGGAAGGTCATCGGGCCGTGGTTCTCGACGTCGAAGAAGTCGGCGGAGCGCAGGTGCCCGTCACGGTTCGCGTCGCGGGTGTTCACCGAGTTGAGGTCGATCGTGGCCTCGGCGCGGAAGCCGGTGACCTCGTCGGTGGTGGTGATGGCGCCCTCGAACTTCTCGAACTGGCCGCGGACCTTGGTCATCAGGTGCCGGACGGTGAAGCCGACCTCGGAGTGCGAGGGGTCGATGGTCCAGGTGCCGGCCGGGACGGCGGTGGTGCTGGCGGCGGCCTGGGTGGTGTCGATGCTCATGCGATGCTCCTTGATAGTTGTTCTTTCAACCTTTGAGAGACTGTAGCAGTTCCTCGTTGAAGCTTCAACTACAGGCTTTGTAGAATTGTTCCCATGACCACCGAGACCGACGCAGGGATCTGGCTCGACACCGAGCAGCAGCACTCCTGGCGTGCCTACCTCGTCGGTACGACGCTGCTCATGGACCGGCTCGACCGGGACCTGCGCGAGCAGCACGACCTGTCGATGCCCGAGTACGAGATCATGGTGCGGCTCTCGGAGTCCCCCGACCGGACGATGCGGATGGCGGCGCTCGCGGACTCGCTGAGCCACTCCCGCAGCCGGGTGACCCACACCGTCAGCCGGATGGAGCGCAGCGGGCTCGTCGACCGGCGCGCCTGCGTCTCCGACGGCCGCGGGGTCGAGGCGCAGCTCACCGAGAAGGGCTTCTCCGTGCTCGAGGAGGCGGCGCACACGCACGTCCGCGGGGTGCGCGACTACCTGGTCGAGCTCTCCTCTGAGGACGACTTCCGGGCCGTGGGCCGGGTCTTCGACGCGGTCAGCGACCGGCTCCTGGCCGGCAACGAGGGCCTCGACATCCGCTGACCACGGTTGCCGCCGCGCGATGAGTGACTGGGATCCCGCTGCCGCGCTCGAGGACGAGCGCCGCCGCACGCACGAACGGCTGGCCGGCTTGGACGACGACTACGCCGGGATCGTGGCCGCCTCGCTGGACTCCAACGCCGACGACGAGCACGATCCGGAGGGCTCGACGATCGCGTTCGAGCGCTCCCAGGTCGGCGCACTGGTCGAGCAGGCGCGCCGGCACCTGATCGAGGTGGACGCCGCGCTGGAGCGGCTGGCGACCGGCAGGTACGGCGTCTGCGACACCTGCGGCACGCCGATCGCCCCGGCCCGGTTGGAGGCGCGGCCCACCGCCCGCACCTGCATCACCTGCGCCGCGCGCCGCTGATCACCGGCCCCGCGCGCCGATGATCGACCGCCCGTGACTCCGCGGGTCGGTCGCCTCGGTGTCCGGGACGGTGCTCCCCGACCGGACCTAGTCGCGGGTGAGCTTGCGGTGCGTCACCCGGTGCGGCCGGGCCGCGTCGATGCCGAGCCGCTCGATCTTGTTCTCCTCGTAGGAGGCGAAGTTGCCCTCGAACCAGAACCACTTGCCGCTGTCCTCGTCGTCGCCCTCCCAGGCGAGGATGTGGGTGGCGGTGCGGTCGAGGAACCACCGGTCGTGCGAGGTGATCACGGCGCAGCCGGGGAACTCCAGCAGCGCGTCCTCGAGGGACTGCAGGGTCTCCACGTCCAGGTCGTTGGTCGGCTCGTCGAGCAGCAGCATGTTGCCGCCCATCTTCAGCGTGAGCGCGAGGTTCAGCCGGTTCCGCTCACCGCCGGAGAGCACGCCGGCCTTCTTCTGCTGGTCCGGCCCCTTGAAGCCGAACGAGGCGATGTAGGCCCGGCTCGGCATCTCGAAGTTCGCGACCTTGATGAAGTCCAGGCCGTCGGAGACGACCTCCCAGACGTTCTTGTTCGGGTCGATGCCGCCGCGGCTCTGGTCGACGTAGGAGATCTTGACGGTCTGGCCGACCTTGAGGTCGCCGCTGTCGGGCTTCTCCTCCCCCATGATCATCCGGAAGAGCGTGGTCTTGCCGACGCCGTTGGGGCCGATCACTCCGACGATGCCGGCCCGGGGCAGCTTGAACGACAGGTCGTGCATCAGCACCCGGTCGCCGAACCCCTTGGTGAGGTGGTCGGCCTCGAGGACGATGTCGCCGAGCCGGGGACCGGCCGGGATGTTGATCTCCGACAGGTCGACCTTGCGGTTGCGGTCCGCCTCCGCGGCCATCTCCTCGTAGCGCGCCAGACGCGACTTGCTCTTCGCCTGCCGGGCCTTGGGGTTGGAGCGGACCCACTCCAGCTCGCGCTCGAGCATCTTGGCGCGCTTGGCGTCCTTGGCCCCCTCGATCTGCAGGCGGCCCTTCTTGGTCTCCAGGTACGTCGAGTAGTTGCCCTCGTAGGGGTGCGCCTTGCCGCGGTCGAGCTCGAGGATCCAGCTGGCGACGTTGTCGAGGAAGTACCGGTCGTGGGTCACGGCCAGCACGGCACCGGGATAGCTGGCGAGGTGGCCCTCGAGCCACTGCACCGACTCGGCGTCGAGGTGGTTGGTGGGCTCGTCGAGCAGCAGCAGGTCGGGCTGCTGGAGCAGCAGCTTGCACAGCGCCACCCGACGCCGCTCACCACCGGAGAGGTTGTCGACCAGCACCTCCGGCGGCGGGCACCGGAGCGCGTCCATCGCCTGGTCCAGCCGGCTGTCGAGGTCCCACGCGTTGGCGTGGTCGAGGTCGGTCTGGAGCTCGCCCATCTCGCCGAGGAGCTTGTCGTAGTCGGCGTCGGGGTCGGCGAGCTCCTCGGAGATCGCGTTGTAGCGGTCCAGCTTGCCCTTGATCTCGCCGACCGCCTCCTCCACGTTCTCCAGGACGGTGCGCCCCTCGCTCAGCGGAGGCTCCTGCTGGAGCATGCCGACGGTCGCCTCGGGGTCGCGGATCGCGTCACCGTTGGAGGCGTGGTCGAGCCCGGCCATGATCTTCAGCAGGGTCGACTTGCCGGTCCCGTTCGGGCCGACGACGCCGATCTTGGCGCCGTGCAGGAACGAGAGGGTGACGTTGTCCAGGACGACCTTGTCGCCGTGCGCCTTGCGGACGTTGCGCAGAGTGAACACATACTCAGCCATGATCGGCAAGACTACGGCGCCGGGCGGTGTGCCTGAAATCGGCGCGTGAGCGGTGCCGTGGGCCGGCCGGCGGTGGGGCCGGCCCGATCCCTCAGGCGGCGGGCTCCTCCACCGAGGACTGGTCCTCGCGGGGGTTGCCCCAGCTGTCGACCGGGCCGAGGTCGTCGGGGACCTCGCGGATCATCTGGTCGACCTCCTGCTCCACGTCGGTGTCGGCCCGTTCCGGCTTCGGGGTCCGCAGGAAGATGCTGGTGCCGCGGGTCAGGTCGTGGCCGACGAGGCTGGCCTCGATCTGCAGCGTGCTGCTCGGCTGCCCGTCCTCGCGGGTCCAGACCTCGGTGCGCAGCCGACCGTGCACGATCACCGCGTCCCCCTTCTTCACGCTGCCGCGGACGTTGTCGGCGAGGCTGCGCCAGGCGGTGACGGAGTACCACGTGGTCTCCCCGTCGACCCACTTGCCGTCCTTCTTCAACCGCGGCGTCGAGGCCACCCGGAGGTTGACCACGCTGATGCCGTTGGGGTCGCGGAAGGTGACCTCGCTGCCGACCCAGCCGTGCAGGGTCACGTAGGTGTCGCTCATGTCGATCTCTCCTCGTCGCTCGGTGCGGCCACCCGACCGGGCGCGGAACCCGCGCCGCTGTGGCCCTGTGAGGAGGAATCTGCCGGAGCCCGGCCCCGGCCCGGCGGTCCGGCTCGATGGCTTGTGGACGGCGCCGCGGTGCCCCCGGCTGGGGACACGACCGGGCCCGGTCAGCGCAGCGCGGCGGCCAGCCCGTCGCGGACGGTCCGGTAGGCGGTGATCTCGCCCTCGATCGGGGTGAGCACCAGATGCTCGGTCACGCCGCCGATCGCCGAGCGCAGCCGGCGGTCCACCGAGCGCGCCCGACGACGCGCCGACCAGCCCACCAGCACGCGGCACACCAGCCCGAGCAGGATGCCGAGCGCCACCCCGCCCACGAGCATCGAGGTCGGCACCGGGAAGCCGCCGTACGACGGCGTGGTCGGCTCCGGCAGCTGCAGGTAGCCCATCACCGCCAGCACCCCCAGCCAGGCGGCGCCTCCCAGCGCGAGCAGCACGATCGCCCACTGCAGCACCTGCACCAGACGCCACCACACCGGGGTCCGGGACACTCCGAGGTCGACGCTGCTGACCGCGCCGTCGAGCGCATCGCCCAGGTCGTCGAGCCGGGACACCGAGGCGCGGCGGACGGCGGCCGCCCACGGCGGGGTCAGCGCGGCGGAGGCGGCATCGGCCGCGGAGCGGACCGCGATGTCGACCCGGGCCCGCTGCACCGGGCTGGCCTCCGGCACCGAGGTCCGGGCCCGCCCGGTCAGCTCCTTGCCACGGGCCCCGAGGTCGAGGTGCAGCCGCTTGAGCGGATCCGGCTTGAGCCGACCCAGCCAGGCGGTCACCGGCCAGCCGGTGGCGGCCGCGGCCCGCCGCCGGGTCGACTGCTCCACCGCGTGCACCACCGTCGGCACCCCGGCCGCGTCGGCGAAGGCGGAGACCAGCTCGTCCTTGCGGTCCCGGGCCACGTCCCCCGGCTTGGCGTCGCCGTTGACCTCGAGCATCCGGGTGGCTGCGGCGCTCACGTCGGCCATCAGCCGGGCGCGCGTGGCCTTCTTGGCGGCGACCCGCTGCGAGATCGCCCGGCGCAACTCGGGGATGCCGTCGCCGTGCCGCGCCGAGGTCGCGATCACCGGCACGCCGCCGAGCCCGTCGGCCTCCAGCAGCCGCTCCAGGTCGGCCACCATCGAGGCGCGCTGGTGGGTGGGCACCTCGTCGATGTGGTTCAGCGCGACCAGCATGATCTCGCGGTGCGAGGCCAGCGGCCTGAGGTAGCGGTCGTGGATGGCGGCGTCGGCGTACTTCTGCGGGTCCAGCACCCACACCAGCATGTCGGCCAGCTTGACCAGCCGGTCGACCTCGACGTGGTGGGAGACCTCGGTGGAGTCGTGGTCGGGCAGGTCCAGCAGCACCAGCCCCTCGAGGTCGCGCTCCTCCCGGGGACCGTCGAGCATGCTGTTGCGGGAGACCTGGTGCCGCTTGGGCACCCCGACCCAGTCCATCAGCTCGCCGGCGCCCTCGGCGCCCCAGGCGCAGGCCATCGTCCAGGAGGTGGTCGGACGGCGGACCCCGATGGCGGCGAGGTCGAGCCCGGTGAGCGCGTTGAACGTCGAGGACTTGCCGGAGCCGGTGGCCCCGGCGAGCGCCACCACGGTGTGGTTGCCGGACAGGCTGAGCCGCTCCCCCGCCCGGACCGCGATCCTGGCGGCCTCGTCGACGAGCGCGTCGTCGAGCCGTCCGCGGGCGGCCTCGGCGGCCAGGCGCAGCCCTTCGATGCGGGCGGGTACGTCGTCGCCACGCCCGACCAGGCGCTTGGCGCCCTCCACCAACGAGGTCATGCCTGCTCCTCGGCGGCCTGGAAGCGCAGGTCGTCGACCCGGCGCGCCATGTCGCGGAGCCGCTCGGCGGCCTCCTCGGGCACGCCGAGGCTCTCGACGACCGCGACGAAGCGGGCCCGCTCGGCCTCGACGAGCTCCACCACGCGGGTGTGCAGGTCCTTGCGGGCCCGGTCGGCGAGCCGGCGCACGGCCTGGTCGCCGAAGACCGCCTCGAGCAGCTTCTGGCCTAGCACCGCACTGCCGCCGGCGATCCCGGCCTCGGCGCCGGTCACCCCGGCGGTGTGCGCGAACACCACCACCATCAGCGCGACCGAGAGGCCGTTGACGCCGAAGGCCAGGAACCGCGCGGTGCTGCGCTTCTCGGCGCCCTCGGTCCGGACCAGGTCGAAGACGTCGCGCTGCCAGTCGCGCACCGCGCGCTCGGCGCGGGCACGGAAGTCGCGGGAGGCCCGGCCCAGGTCGGTGTCGCTGTCGGCGAGCAGCCGGCGCCCGGCCTCGGTGGAGCGCCAGGACGCCTCGGCCCGCTCCGCCGCGGTCTCGGCCTGCTCGAGGATCAGCGTCTCCAGCCCGGACTCGACGGCCACGGTGACCCGCTCCGCCTGCTGCGGCTTGCCGCGGACCCAGCCGGTGACCCGGTCGCGCAGCCAGCCGACCCGGCTCTCCAGCGAGCGGAGCAGCTCGCCGGTGCCGACGAACTCCTGCCAGCGGGCGAGCACCTCGCCGCGCAGCAGGGTGCCGTCGGCGGAGGCGGAGTCGATCCGCTCCACGGCCTCGTCGTAGGCACGGTCGGCGTCGGCCCGCAGCTCGGTGAGGACCCGGACCTGCTCGTCGCCGGCGTCGGCGACGACGTACGCCCCGCGGGCCAGCCCCCGGACGGCGCCGTCGAGGGTCTGCTTGACCACCGCGGCCCGCGCCTCGGCGTCGGAGGCGAGCAGCTCGAGCCAGCCCCGGATGTCCGCGACCGCCGCGGGGGCGAGCATGCCCTGCTCGTCGACCGGACCCTCGGTGACTGTGAACAGCGGCGAGTCCCGCAGCCCGCGGGCGGTGAGCATCCGGGCCAGGTGCCCGCTGACCTCCTCCACCGCCTCCGGCGCGGTCCGGTCGAGCACCACGGCCACGGCGGTGCTGCGCTCCGCGGCCGCCTTGAGGAAGTCCCACGGCACCTGGTCGGCGTACCGCGCCGCCGAGGTGACGAAGAGCCACAGGTCGGCGGCGGCGAGCAGCTCCGCGGCGAGCGTCCGGTTCCGCTTCTCGACCGAGTCGATGTCCGGGGCGTCCAGGATCGCCAGCCCGGGAGGCACCGAGTCCGCCGGGACCAGCTGGAGGGCACCGGGGTCGCCGGTGGCGCCGGTGGTGCGGGCCAGGTTGGGCAGGATCCGGTCCTGGTCGAACCACCCGGCGTCGGCGGGGTTGTGCACCAGCACCGGGGAGCGGGTCGTCGGTCGGAGCACCCCGGGCTCGGTCACCTTGGCCCCGACGACCGAGTTCACCAGCGTCGACTTGCCGGCGCCGGTGGAGCCGCCGACCACCGCGAGCAGCGGGGCGTCGATCTGGAGCAGCCGGGGAAGCACGTAGTCGTCGAGCTGGTCCACCATCCCGGCGCGCAGGGTGCGGTGCGCCGACACCTCGGGCACCTCGAGAGGGAGCCTCATCTCCTGCAGCGCCTCGCGCAGCCGCACCAGGGTCGTGACCATCTCGGTCGAGTCCGTCATCTGACAGGGCCTCCTCGCGGGCCCGAGCCCGACGGTGGCGGGAACGCCGCGGGCCCACCGGCCACCGGCGGGAACAGGACATGGGGACGCAGTGCGGCCATCCGCTGCACCATCACGGTGCCGCGTTCGGCGAAGTCGACCGGGGCGGTGCCCCGGAGGTACCGGTCGTGCAGGAACCCGAGCTCGATCGCCTCCTGCTGGTAGTCGCGCATCACCCGCTCGGCGGTCGGTCCGCCGGCGCGCAGGGCGTACGCGCGGCTGGCCCGCCGGGCCGGCAGCCGCACCAGCCAGGGCACCTCGGCCTGACCGAGGTAGCCGCGGGCCGCGGCGTCCTGCAGCGCCCGGGTGAGCATCGTCGCCTCGCGGCTGCGGGCCCAGGTCGCGAAGACGGCGAGCATCAGGAACGCGGGCACCATCGCGAAGAGGTAGGTGAGCACGAAGTACTGGCCACCGGCGAAGAACGCCGAGCCGTTCCAGAGCGCGTGGGCCGCCACCGCGAGCACGTAGCCGAGCAGCGGCGCAAGGACCCGGGCGGCACCGCGGTGGGTGACGGCGTAGCCGACGCCGACCCCGATGAACGTGGTGAACAGCGGGTGCGCGAACGGGCTGAACACGCCGCGGACCACGAAGACGCCGATCGCCGAACCCAGGCCGCCGGGCCCGACCCCGTCGCCGCCCATGTAGGCCGAACCGAGGTAGAGGATGTTCTCGGTGAAGGCGAAGCCGACACCGACCAGGCCGGCGTAGACGATGCCGTCGAGGATCCCGTCGATCTCGTGGCGGCGCCACCACAGCAGCAGCAGGATGAACAGGCCCTTGGCGGCCTCCTCGGTGATCGGCGCGACGATCGCGGCCGACCAGTTCTCGGCCGTGCCGAGCACGAACCTGTCGAGGGTCTGCAGGAGCAACGCGCCGGCGGTGGCGACGACCGCGCCCCACCCGAAGGCGCTCAGCAGCAGCCGCACCGGCTCCGGCTCGTAGCGGTCCAGCCACAGGAAGGCGCCGATCACCGGGCCGACTGGCAGCGCGGCCAGCACGACGCCGATGACCAGGCCGGCGGGTGCGCTGCTGGCCACCAGGACCAGGGCCATCACCACCGCACCGAGCAGCATCAGCACCGAGAGCACCAGCGTGAACAGCACGTTGCCGTTGCGGCGCCGGCCGGTCAGCGGCGGCGGGGCCGGGGATGCGGCGTGCGCGTGCCCGAGTCCTCCAGCGCCGCTCATGGGGCGAAGCCTATCCGGGCGGGAGGGGTGGTCCGTCGTCGCCGCTGCGCCGCCGATCGACGTACAGTGACCGGGTGAGTGAGAGCGCCCCGACCCCGTCCGAGAACGGCCTTCCGCCCGAGGGCACCGAGCCCGCGCCCCGGACCGAAGGCCATGACCAGCCGGTCCCCGAGGCGTACGCCGCCTTCATGCGCGAGGGGTGGGGCGACCGCGAGCTCGACCTGCCGCGGCACCCGGTCGCCGAGCTCGCCGCCCAACGCCGGGCCCGGCTGGCCGAGACCTTCCGCGGCGAGCGGCTGGTGGTCCCCTCCGGGACCTTCAAGGTGCGCTCCAACGACACCGACTACCGGTTCCGCTCCGACACCGCGCACACCTACCTGACCGGCAACCAGACCAGCGACGCGGTGCTCGTCGTCGAGGGCGGCGAGTCCGTCCTCTACGCACGCCCGCGCTCCTCGCGGCAGACCGACGAGTTCTTCCGCGACCGGCAGTACGGCGAGCTGTGGGCCGGCCGCCGGCCCTCGCTGCACGAGATGTCGAGCTCGCTGGGCCTGGAGGTGCGCCACCTCGACGAGCTCGACGAGCGGCTGACGTCCTCGGCCAAGACCCGGGTCCTGCGCGGCCTGGACGCCGGGGTCGACGAGGCGGTCGCCGCCGACGAGGGCCGCGACCAGGACCTCGCCCGGGTGCTTTCGGAGATGCGGCTGGTCAAGGACGCCTGGGAGCTCGAGCAGCTCCGGGAGGCCTGCGAGATCACCACCCTCGGCTTCACCGACAGCGTCCGCGAGTGGGACAACGTGCTGAAGTACGGCGAGCGCTGGGTGGAGGGCACGTTCTTCCGCCGGGCCCGGGCCATGGGCAACGACATCGGCTACGACTCGATCGTCGGCGGCGGCAGGCACGCCACCACGCTGCACTGGATCGAGAACTCCGGCCCGATCACCCCGGGTGAGCTCGTGCTGCTCGACATGGGCGTGGAGGGTCGCAACCTCTACACCGCCGACGTCACCCGCACACTGCCCGTGGACGGCACCTTCACCCCGCTGCAGCGCGACCTCTACACGCTGGTGCTCTCCGCGCAGACCGCCGGCATCGAGGCGGTCCGCCCGGGCGCCGGCTTCATGGCCCCGCACCAGGCGGCGATGGAGGTGCTCGCGCACGGGCTCGAGGACCTGGGGCTGCTGCCGTGCTCGGCGCAGGAGGCGCTCTCGCCGGACAGCAAGGTCTACGCCCGCTGGACGCTGCACTCCACCAGCCACATGCTCGGCATGGACGTCCACGACTGCGCGAAGTCCTCGCGCGAGGCCTACAACGACGCCGAGCTCGCCGCCGGCATGGTGCTGACGGTCGAGCCGGGGCTCTACTTCCAGGAGGACGACCTGCTCGTCCCCGAGGAGCTGCGCGGGATCGGGATCCGCATCGAGGACGACATCGTGGTCACCGATGACGGCTGGACCAACCTGTCCGCCGGGCTGCCTCGCGAGGTCTCCGCGATCGAGGAGTGGATGGGCGCGCTGCGCGCCTGAGCCGCCAGGCAACCGATCCGGCGCGCCGAGTCGTCTTCTCTCCGGACGACTGAGGGAAGGTGCGTGCGTGGACGACTCGTTCGAGGGCTTCGTGGCTGCCCGGGGGCCGCGACTCCTCGCGACCGCGGTGCTGATCACCCAGGACCGCGGCCTCGCCGAGGACCTGGTGCAGACGGCGCTGCTGAAGGCCTGACGGCACTGGTCCCGCATCGACCGGAACCCGGAGGCCTACGTCCGCACGACCATGGTGCACACCTACACCACCTGGTGGCGGCGCAAGTGGCGCGGCGAGGTCCCGACCGGGGAACCGGCCGAGTCGGGGCGGCCGACCGTCTCCGACCCGGCCACCGACGCCGTGCACGACCGGGCGGACCTGCGTGCCGCGCTGGTCCGGCTGCCCCGCCGCCAGCGGGCGGTCGTGGTGCTCCGGTTCTACGAGGACCTGTCGGTGGCCGAGGTCGCCGCGGTCCTCGGCTGCTCCGAAGGCACCGTCAAGAGCCAGACCAGCAGGGCGCTGGCCCGGCTCGGCGCCGACGAGACCCTCAGCCCGTCCTCCCCCACCACCCGGACGCAGGAGGCATCCCGATGAGGATCGAGGAGATCACCCGCGAGCTGCAGGCGCAGGCCGACGAGGCGATGACCGGCCCCGGCCCGGACATGACGCAGCTGCGCGCGCTTCGGACGCAGCGGCGCCGACGGCGGGTGAGCGCCGGCGCGGCCCTCGCGACGCTGCTCGTGGTCGGTGGCGGGGCCTGGCTGACCAGCGCCCCGGACCCCGCCGGGGGCCGGCCCCCGGCACCGGCGGACACCCCGAGCAGCGCCCCGCCGGCCAGCCACCGGGCGACGAGCAGCGCCGGCACCGACTGGCGTGCGGTGGATTGCGCACCGAAGCAGCTCGGGGGCTGCACGCTGCCCACCAGCCTGAGCTTCCACGGCACGACGTACGTCGACCGGGTCGGCGGCGCCGTGCCGGTCCTCCACCGGACGCAGGTGAACCGGGAGCTCTCGCTCTCCCTCGCCGGGACACGCCCGCGGCTCCTGCTGGTCGGTGCGACGGGTGCCGGACCGGGATCGCGCCTGGAGGTGAGCATCGGCTCCGCCCCGGTCCTGCGGGTGCCGGGCGGCCGGCTCACGGCGGTGCCGGTCCCGCCCCGGCAGCGCGACGCAGAGGTGGTGGTCCGCGAGACCGGCCGGCCGGCCGACGGAGAGGTGCTCCGGATCGAGGGCTACGCGGCCGGCGGCTGAACCCGACTAGCGCCGCCAGGGCGGTGCCGGTCTGGACAGGGGTTTCTCCGGGTCGGGCCGCGGGAATTCTTCAACCAGGTCCGTGGCAGCGTTGTCCCCCGTGCGCTGCCACGGACCAACCAATGCCCTTGGTCGCGCTTCCGGGTGCGCCGGACTGGGTATGCCCCAGCGGTGAGCAACGACCCGAACGACCACTTCGTGCACGTTCGGGGTGCCAGCGAGCACAACCTGCGTCACGTCGACGTCGACCTCCCCCGGAACGCGATGGTGGCGTTCACCGGCGTCTCCGGCTCCGGCAAGTCCTCGCTCGCCTTCGGCACGCTGTACGCCGAGGCGCAGCGTCGCTACTTCGAGTCCGTCGCGCCGTACGCCCGCCGGCTGCTGCAGCAGGTGGGCGCACCGCACGTGCAGGAGATCACCGGACTCCCCCCGGCCGTGGCGCTGCAGCAGCGCCGAGGGGCACCCAGCTCGCGCTCGACCGTCGGCACCCTGACCACGCTGTCCAACCTGCTGCGGATGCTGTACTCGCGCGCCGGGACCTACCCGCCGGGAGCCCCTCGGCTGGCCGCGGAGGCGTTCTCCCCCAACACCGCCGCCGGTGCGTGCCCGCGCTGCCACGGACTGGGTGCCGTGCACGACGTCGCCGAGGAGCTGCTCGTCCCGGACCCCTCCTTGAGCATCCGTGAGGGCGCGATCGCGGCGTGGCCAGGTGCGTGGCAGGGCGTGAACCTGCGCAGCATCGTGACTGGGCTGGGCATCGACGTCGACACGCCGTGGCGCCGGCTCAAGAAGAAGGACCGGGACTGGCTGCTCTACACCGACGAGCAGCCGTCGGTGCTGATCAAGCCCGAGCGCGACCGCATCGACTACGGCTACTACGGGAAGTTCTGGAGCGCCCGCAAGCACGTCCTGCACGTCTTGGCGGACTCCAAGAGCGAGCGGATGCGGGAGCGGGCGATGCGGTTCGTCCGCGGCGTGCCGTGCCCGGACTGCCAGGGCAGCGGGCTCCGGCCGGCGTCGCTCGAGGTGAGCTTCGCGGGCCGCTCGATCGCCGAGGTCAACGCCTTGTCGCTGACGGGGCTGGTCGCGCTGCTGCGGCCGGTCGCCGAGCTGTCCGAGGCCACCGCCGCCACGTCGGACGCCGTGTCCGGCGAGGCGACGGAGGTCGCGGTCCGGCTCTGCACCGACCTGGTCGCCCGGGTCGAGGTGCTGCTCGACCTCGGTCTGGGCTACCTGAGTCTCGGACGCAGCTCGACGACCCTGTCGCCGGGCGAGGCGCAGCGGCTGCGCATCGCCACCCAGCTCCGTTCGGGGCTGTTCGGTGTCGTCTACGTGCTCGACGAGCCCTCGGCCGGCCTGCACCCGGCCGACGCGGAGCCGCTGCTCGCCGTGCTGGACCGGCTGAAGGCGTCCGGCAACTCGTTGTTCGTCGTCGAGCACGACCTCGACGTCGTACGACGGGCCGACTGGGTCGTCGACATCGGCCCCGGTGCCGGCGAGGCCGGAGGGCGCGTGCTCTACAGCGGCCCGGTCGCCGGCCTCGAGCAGGTCGAGGAGTCGGCCACCGGCCGGTACCTCTTCGGACGCGCGGAACCGTTCGAGCACCGCACCCGCGTTCCCGAGCGGTGGCTGCACCTGCGCGGTGTCACCCGCCACAACCTCGTCGACGTCTCCGTGGACATACCGCTCGGGGTGCTGACCGCCGTGACGGGCGTGTACGGCTCCGGGAAGTCGACCCTCGTCACGCAGGTGCTCGCCGAGGTCGTGCGCCGGCACCTGGGGGCGCCTGCCGAGGACGCCGACGAGGACGGCGCAGAGCTCGACGTGGACGTGCAGGACGCCGCAGGTCTCGAGTCGTTCGACCGACTGGTCCGGGTCGACCAGCGGCCGATCGGA
Source organism: Nocardioides mesophilus (assembly GCF_014395785.1). Classification (GTDB taxonomy): domain Bacteria; phylum Actinomycetota; class Actinomycetes; order Propionibacteriales; family Nocardioidaceae; genus Nocardioides_B; species Nocardioides_B mesophilus. The sequence continues at coordinate 632,611 of NZ_CP060713.1, forward strand.
CGCACCCCCCGCTCCAACCTGGCCACCTACACCGGCATGTTCGACACGGTGCGCAAGCTGTTCGCCGCGACCGACGAGGCGAGGGCGCGCGGCTACGCCGCCGGGCGGTTCTCCTTCAACGTCGCCGAGGGCCGCTGCGAGACCTGCCAGGGCGAAGGGTTCGTCGCGGTCGAGCTGCTGTTCCTGCCCGGGACCTACGCACCGTGCCCGACCTGTCATGGCGCGCGGTACAACAACGAGACGCTCGAGGTGCGCTACGGCGGCAAGGACATCGCGGAGGTGCTGGCGATGTCGGTGGACGACGCGGCCAAGTTCCTGGCCGACGTCCCGGCCGCCTCCCGCAGCCTCGAGACGCTCCGGGACGTGGGGCTCGGCTACCTCCGACTGGGCCAGCCGGCCACCGAGCTCAGTGGCGGGGAGGCGCAGCGGATCAAGCTGGCCACCGAGCTGCAGCGGGCCCGACGCGGCCACGCGCTCTACCTGCTCGACGAGCCCACCGCCGGGCTGCACCCTGCGGACATCGCGCTGCTCGTTCAGCAGCTGCACCGGCTCGTCGACGCGGGCAACACCGTGGTCCTGGTCGAGCACGACCTGGACACCATCGCCACCGCCGACTGGGTGATCGACCTCGGACCCGGTGGCGGCGACGCGGGCGGCCGGGTGATCGCCGAGGGCGCGCCGCAGGAGGTGGCACGGGCCGAGAGCAGCGCCACGGCGCCGTACCTCGCCCGGCGGCTCGCCCGCCGCTGAACCGGTCGAGCGGTGGCCCGTGCGGCCGGCGCCGGAAGGTCGAGGATCGCGCGAAACCTCTGCACCACGCCGTACGAAGTGCGTAGCCTCGAGCTGTGGCGAACAAGAAGTGGTCGGATCTCAGCAGGTCGCAGAAGCGGGTCGTCCTCGTGGTGGGAGCCCTCGAGAGCGTGATGACGGCGCTGGCGTTGAAGGACCTGGCCGGGCGACCGGCCGATCAGGTCCGCGGACCGAAGCCGGTCTGGGGTGCCGCGCTCTTCGTCCAGCCGGTGGGGCCGGTCGCGTACTTCGCCTTCGGCCGACGGTAGCGGCGACCGGGCTTCGCCCACCCCGACGCCTCCGGCCGGTCCGGCGATGAGCAGACCGGCCACCTGAGCCGCTGGACTGAACAGCCGCGGTCACCGGCCGGACCTTTTGTCTCTGGTCCGGCTACGCCGCCCGGCGCTGAATGGGAGGTGTTGAACGGAGCGGCTTCCAGCCAGATGGTGCTGACCGACGACGCCCGCGCGGCCGTCGGCATGTTCGTCGCCGGTCGGTTCGGGACATGACGACGGCGACGAGCCTGAATGCGCACCGGCTCCGTGCGTGGCTGCTGCGCGCACCCGAGGAGCCGCGCAACCAGTACCAGGCCGCTCATGCGGTGTCGCCGCCGGACGAGCGGCGACACCCGTGGTGGCAGGTGATGTGCCTGACCGGGGTCGACTACTTCTCCACGCTGGGCTACCAGCCGGGAATCGCCGCGCTCGCCGCCGGCCTGCTGTCACCGGTGGCGACCGTGGTCCTGGTCCTGGTGACGTTGTTCGGTGCGCTGCCGGTCTACCGACGGGTGGCGGTCGAGAGTCCTCACGGCCAGGGATCCATCGCGATGCTCGAGCGCCTGCTGTCCTTCTGGAAGGGCAAGCTGTTCGTGCTGGCGCTGCTCGGGTTCGCGTTGACGGACTTCCTGATCACCATGACGCTGTCGGCTGCCGACGCGACGGCGCACATCGTCGAGAACCCGCACGTGGCGGGGGCCTTGGATGGTCATCAGGTCGCCATCACTCTGGGCATGCTCGGACTGCTGGCCGGGGTCTTCCTCCGCGGATTCGGTGAGGCGATCGGGGTCGCGGTCGCGCTGGTCGTGGCCTACCTGGCTCTGAACCTGATCGTGGTGTCCGTCGCCCTGTGGCAGGTCTCGACGAACCCGGCGCTGGTCACCGACTGGACGAGGGCCCTGAGCACGTCGCACGGCAGCCTCGCAGGAACCATTGCGGTTGCCGTGCTGGTGTTCCCGAAGCTCGCGCTGGGCCTGTCCGGCTTCGAGACCGGTGTCGCGGTGATGCCGCACATCCGCGGAGACGCGGCCGACTCCGAGGAGCGTCCCGACGGCCGGATCCGGGGCACGCGCCGGCTGCTCACCTCCGCAGCCGCCATCATGAGCTTCTTCCTGATCAGCAGCAGCTTCGTGACCACGCTGCTGATCCCGCAGCGTCAGTTCGAGGCGAACGGCGAGGCGAACGGTCGAGCCCTCGCCTACCTCGCCCACGAGTATCTGGGCAACGGCTTCGGGACTGTCTACGACTTCTCCACCGTCAGCATCCTCTGGTTCGCCGGCGCCTCGGCCCTGGCCGGCATGCTCAACCTGATCCCGCGCTACCTGCCTCGCTACGGCATGGCCCCGGAGTGGAGCGCGGCCGTCCGGCCGCTGGTCCTCCTCCTCACTGCGGTGGCGTTCCTCGTGACCTGGTTCTTCAAGGCCGACGTCAACGCCCAGGGTGGCGCCTACGCCACGGGGGTTCTCGTGCTGATCACCTCCGCCGCCGTGGCGGTCACCCTGTCGACCTGGCGCGCCGGGAGGACTCGACGGGCGTTGCTCTTCGCCGTCGTGTCGGCGGTATTCGTCTACACCACCTTCGACAACGTCGTCGAGCGGCCGGACGGCGTCCGGATCGCGGCACTGTTCATCACCGCGATCCTGTCGATCTCGTTCTACTCCCGCGTCTCCCGCTCGACTGAGCTGCGCGTCACCGACGTGGCCTTCGACGCGGCCGCCGACACGTTCCTGCGCGACTGCGCCAGGCGGAGCATCCGGCTGGTGGCGAAGGAACCGGACACGGCGGAGCGCACCGAGTACCGGCAGAAGATCGCGCTGCTGGAGAGCGACCACGAGCTCGGCGACGCGCGGGACATCCTGTTCGCCGAGGTGACTCTCGTCGACCCCTCCGACTTCGCCAGTCGCCTCGAGGTGCGGGGCGAGGTCCTGCACGGTCAGTTCCGGGTGCTCAGGATGACATCCGCGTCCGTTCCGAACGCGCTGGCTGCGCTCGCGCTCGCGGCCCGGGACAGGACGGGAGTCATCCCCCACCTCTACCTCGAGTGGACCGAGGGGGACCCCATCGCGAACTACCTGCGCTTCCTGCTGTTCGGTGAAGGCGAGGTGTCGCGGATGACCCGAGAGGTGGTGCGCCGGTCCGAGCCGGACCGACTGCGCCGTCCGCACGTCCACGTCAGCTGAGGGCCGGAAGACCGTTGACATGGCCTCGCCCGACGTTCGTTCATAGCGGTATGCCGGAGCAGCCTCCCATCCGCTGGAACCGATCGGTGCTGATCCCCGCCGCCGTCCTGCTACCCCTGCTGATCTGCGCGATGCTCTCGCTCTGGCGGCACAGCCTGACCACAGCAACCGACGTGCTGCTCCTCGTGGCGGTCGTCGTCGCCGCCTCGGCGACCGGTGACCGGGCGATCGGCATCGTCGCGGCGTTGTCGAGCGCCGCCGGATTCGACTTCTTCCTCACCGAGCCGCAGTTCCGGTTCGAGATCACCGATGCGGACGACATCGAGGCGACGGTCCTGCTGCTCGTCATCGGCACGCTGGTCACCGAGGTGGCCCTCTGGGGGCACCGTCAGCAGGCGCGCGCCAGCCGCCGTGCCGGCTACCTCGACGGTGTCCTGGGGACCGCCGAGCTCGTGCTTGGCCCGCACGACTCGGTGGAGCAGCTGGCCGCCGGCGTGGCCGCCCAGATCAGGGACGTGCTCGGCGTCTCACGATGCCGGTTCGTCCGTGGATCCGGCTACGACCGGAGGATGGCCCTCCTCGACCACGACGGCGTCGTGACCCGGAACGGCCGCCGACTCGACGTCGAGCGGGACGGCCTGCCCACCGACGAGGAGACCGCTCTCCTGCTTCGTCGGGCGGACGAGTTCGTCGGCTGCTTCGTCCTCACGTCTGCCGCCGACATCGCGCGTCCGACGCTCGAGCAGCGGCGGGTCGCCGTGCTGCTCGCGGACCAAGTGGCCACGCTGCTCGACCGTCAGAGCGGCTGAACGAGCTCCTACCGACGACGTCGTGTCAGCTCGGCGCGCGCGCCCCGCTCCAGCTGCCAGAGGCCCGCTACGGCAAGCACCACCGCGACGAAGGGGGCTGCGGCGTCGTCGCCGGCAACCGAGCCGAGCGCGTAGGCGACGAGGAGCAACGCCAGGCCGGTCAGGATCGCGTTCCATCCCGGGCTCAGCACGCCTCGTGACAGCAGAGTAGAGGCCACGTCGCGCCGAATCGCCATGGGCACACGTTAGCGTTGGCCCGCGAAGCGGACATCGAACGATTCGGATGAATAGTTCATTGCGCTGACAGCGGGCCACCCGGGTACGAGACTGAACCGGCCGTTTCGCCTCTGCGCCGGCGCCACTCGCCTGCATCTGGGCCCTCTCGAAAAGGCTGTGTCTGTGCCTCGTGCCAGCTCTACGACCCGTTCCGTCCGATCTCACCTCACGTTCGCGAACCTGGGCGTCACTGCCGGGCTGGTGGTCCTGATCGGATCTGGCACCGCAAGCGCAGCGGTGCAACACGCTGTCAACAGCTTCGACATCGTCGACAACAGCGTCCGCAGCATCGACGTCAAGGACGGCACCTTGAAGTCCGCCGACATCAAGGACGGCCATGTGAAGTCTGCCGACATCCAGGACGGCAGCCTCACCGCCGCCGACTTGGCCGACGGCGTGATCACCGGTGGCGCCCAGGGCGAGACCGGCCCTGCAGGCGCCCCCGGTCCGGCCGGCGAGACCGGCCCCGACGGCGCCGTGGGTCCCGTGGGCCCTGCCGGTGTGCCGGGTGCGCAAGGTGATGTGGGGCCCGCCGGGCCTATCGGTCCGTCGGGCCCGCAAGGCGATCCGGGCCCGGCCGGGATCAGCGATAAGCAGGTGGTGTGGAGCGGTTGGCAGCGGATCGGTCCGCCTTCGGCGGGGTTGTCGTGGATGGCGGCGGTGGATTGCCCGGCCGACATGTCCCCGCTGTCCGGCGGCTTCCAGACCAAGAACATGTTCGACGGTCCGGATGGGTACTACTCGCCTCCCATCGTCCGTACAGCCCTTGTCACCGGCACCGGCTACTTCATGCACTTCGCTGCACTCCCGAACTACTACCAAGGTTTCGAAGCGAACCTGCAGGTTGTCTGCGCCAAGGTCAGCTGAGACTGCCGACAACCACGCAGGCCTACGGAGCCCCCCTGCGCCGTACCCGGACGACGGTGTTCGAGGTGTGATGCCCAGCCAGGTTGTCCAACCTGGTGATGGGTGAGCGCTTGCCGATGGCCGAGTGGGGCCGGTGGTGGTTGTACTCGTGGATCCATGCTGGCAGAGCCGCGAGCCTGGCTGACTCGGAGCTGTAGAACTTCTTGAACGCCCAACCCTCGGCCAGGGTCCGGTGGAACTGTTCGATCTTCCCGTTGATCTGCGGACGGTAGGGCCGAGTCTTCTCGGGGGTGACCCCCAAGTCGGTGCAGGTATCGCGCCACAGGTGGGACTTGTAGCAGCTGCCGTTGTCGCTGAGGACGCGTTGGACGGTGACGCCGCGTTCGGCGAACCAGGCCACGGCGTTGCGCAGTACGTCGGTCGCGGTCTCCTTGGTCTCGTCGCCACGGCTTCGACGTAGGCGACCCGGGAGTGGTCGTCGATGACGGTATGCAAGTAGCAAGTCCCGGTCAGCGGGTGCCTCCACTGGTTGCGTGGCAGGTCAGGCGTGGCGACCTTGTTGCGGTGGCCCTGCTGCCGGCCGACGTAGCGCCACCCTCCGCCGTCGGGGATCCTGCCGATCTTCTTGACGTCGACGTGGATCAGGTCGCCGGGCTGTTCGTGCTCGTAGCGGCGGATCGGCTCACCGGTGGCCCGGTCAATGTGGGAGAGCCGGTTGATCCTGCAGCGGACCAGGACCGCGTGCACGGTCGAGGACGCCATGTTGAGCCGGTCGCCGATCTCGACCGGCCCCAGACGCTGCTTCCAGCGCAGGTGCACGATCTTGCGGACCACCGGGGTGGGCGTTCGGTTGGGTTGGTGGTGCGGACGCGATGAGCGGTCGATCATCCCGGCCGGGCCCTCCTCGCGGTACCGGGCCGCCCACTTCGCCGCGGTCTTCCACGACACGTCGTAGCGCTCGGCAGCCCGGGCCGGCGACCAGCCGTGATCCACGACCAGACGCGCCAGCCGGAGTCGGGCGCGAGGGGTCAGCGCAGCGTTGGAATGGGTAGCGTGGGACACGAAGGCCTCCTTGGTGTCGGAGCGGTTTCTAGACAGCTCCCCTCCACACCGGGAGGCCTTCACCCATCCACGACCTCAGACCGTGTCTCGCAGGATCTCGACCAACGTGCCTGGTCATCACATCTAGGAGCGCTCGTCGTATGCGCCGGTCCCTCAGCCGCTCGAGCCGGAGCAGAGGTTGTGGTGCCCGGGACGTGGGCGGCGGCTACCTCCTGAGGGCGTCCGGCGTGGGGTCGCCTGAGTCCGAGCAGCGGCAGAACAGATGACCAGCGAGGTCGAGGTGATGGGTCGCCTGGAGACAAGAGCTGCGCGGCGTGCGGCTGCTCGGCCCGCGGGGAACCAGCAAACTGCTCCGCCGGCCCGGGCCCCTGACCGACCCCACCGGCGCTCCCTCCACCGACACCTCACAACCGCACTCCCCCGCGCCTAACCACGCGCGTGGAGGTCAAGTCCCAGGTAGTGGTGTAGCGCTGCGTTCCTTCTGTCGGGTCAGGCGGTGAGTGCGGGCAGTTGATCAGCTCCGATCTCGGTGTCGTTGTCGGGGACGATGGTGACGCGGCAGCGGGCGAGGACTTCGAGTCCGAGGTAGCGGCGTCCTTCGGCCCATTCGTCGGTCTGCTCGGCCAGGACGGCGCCGACGAGCCGGACGATGGCTTCGCGGGTGGGGAAGATGCCGACGGCGTCGGTGCGGCGGCGGATCTCGCGGTTGAGTCGTTCGGCGGGGTTGTTGGACCAGATCTGGGTCCAGACGTCTTTGGGGAACTCGGTGAAGGCCAGGATGTCGGCGCGGGCGGTGTCGAGGTGGTTGTGGACCTCGGGCAGTTTGCCGTCGACGTAGTCGAGCAGCCGGTCGAACTGGGCGTGCACCGCGGGTCGGTCGGGCTGGTCGTAGACGCTGTGCAGCATCGCCTTGACCGCTGGCCACATGCTCTTCGGTGTCACGCTCATGAGGTTCGCTGAGTAGTGGGGCCGGCAGCGTTGCCAGGCGGCGCCGGGCAGGTTCGCCGCGACGGCGTCGACGAGCCCGGCGTGGGCGTCGCTGGTGACCAGGCGGACCCCGGCCAGGCCGCGGGCGACCAGGTCGGCGAAGAACTCGTTCCATGCTGCACCGGTCTCGCTGGTCGCGACCCGCATGCCGAGGACCTCGCGGTGCCCGTCGCCGTTGACCCCGGTCGCCAAGAGCACCACGGCGTTGATCACGCGTCCGCCTTCGCGGACCTTCATCGTCAGCGCGTCGGCAGCGACGAACGTGAACGGTCCGGCGGTGTCGAGGGGCCGGTGGCGGAACTGCTCGACGTGCTCGTCGAGCTCGGCGGCCATCCGCGAGACCTGCGACTTCGACAGCGAGTCGATGCCGAGGGTCTTGACCAGCTTGTCCATCCGCCGGGTGGACACGCCGGCGAGGTAGCAGTCCGCGACCACGGTGATCAGCGCGGCCTCGGCACGCTTGCGGCGCTCGAGCAGCCACTCGGGAAAGTAGGTGCCCCTGCGCAGCTTCGGCACCGCGACCTCGATCGTGCCGACCCGGGTGTCCAGGTCCCGATGCCTATAGCCGTTGCGCTGCGCGACCCGACCCGGAGAGGGACGCCCGTACTCGGCCCCGACCACGGCATCGGCGTCCGCGGACAGCAGGGCGTTGATGATCGTCTGCAACAACCCGCGCATCAGATCCGGACTCGCCTCGGCAAGGGCTTCGCCGAGCAGGCGCGCAGGGTCGACAATGTGTGGTGCGGTCATCGTGATGACTCCATTCGAGAGTGCTGTGAGAGGTTCACTCGAAGGATCACGCGGTGGCCGCGTCTTCGTCTGCCGTACACGCCGGTGACGATCCTGGCGACCGCGCTACACCACTATCGGGGACTCAACTCGCGTGGATCTGCGGCGCGCCAGCCGAAGGTGCTCCGAGCTGCCATGGCCACCTCACCCCTGGACACGCAGTTGTCACCAACCTCGCGTGGCGGCAGTCCACGGGACCGGTTCGCCTCGTGGAACGGCACCGCACCACTCGACGCCTCGTCCGGGGACCAGAACGCCATCGGCTCTCGCGCGCCGGGAACCGTCGGATCAACCGGACGCAGCACATCATGGCCGTGGTCCAGCTGCGCAACGCCACCGAGGGCCGCGCCTCCTTCGACGCGAAGAGAGCCGCCGGAAAGACCTCTATGGAGTCGATGCGCGCGTTGAAGCGGCGGCTATCGAACGTCGTCTACGCACGCATGGTCGAGGACCAGAAACGACGCGAAGCGGCGGGCCCGGGAGGGCACTCGGGGACGACTCTGCAATCCAGCGTGACCGATCTGACCCCGGACATCGGCTCTTCGGACAAGCCACTTCCCGGACCCGCCACCAGCCAGCCTAAACCGGCCCTCCCGGCGGTGTCTTGACGCAAAGGGGTGCCATGACAGTGCGTTCAGTGCCGGCCTGGTCGGCTGCTACTTTCGCGCTCACGAGCCGGCGGACCCGACGTGGCCGTCGCGCCGCCAGCTCAGCGCCGCCATGCACGCCACGAGAGCCAGGAAGCCGAGCGCCGCGACCAGCTCGAGCGGCGTCCTGCCGAGCACGAGGGACACCGCCTGGATCGCGCACGCCAGCGCGACCAGCGCTGAGAACACCCGTAACCACGTGATCTCCACCGCCAGAAGCACCACAGCGCCGAGCACCGCGATTGTCAGGAACAGGAGGACGTCGACGAGGTCCGACGCCGTCGCCAGCGCCGACACGGTGTCTGCGCCGCCGGAGTCGGCCGCCACGCACAACGCCAGGGGCGGTACGGCGGCGAGCGCCGCGGCACCTGCTACCGAAGACCCACTCACGAAGACCCAGGGGCGTCGCCCCACCCAGGGCTGACGCTGCAACCCCCGGGCGAAGGCGATGAGGACGGCCGCTGCGGCGAGGCCCATCAGCTGAGCGATCACGATTACGGTGCGGTGGTCGGTGTAGAAGTCTCGGACGAACGACACGCGGTCGTCACCGCCGGGAACGGTGACCATGCCCGCGCTCACCAGGAGCAACACGCAGAAAGCCGCCCCCCACCATGCCGTGGCACGTCCCGAAACGACCTGCGGGTCCAGCGATTGCGTGCGTGTGCTGTCGGTCATGCTCTGCTTCCCCGTCGAGTAGTGGCCGGAGTCTACCGAGCCGCCCTGGGCGAAGATCAGTGAAGAAGGTCCCGTACAGGAGCCGTTCGAGCGGATCACGGCGCGATCGGTGCGTGAGTGTGGGTTTGCTCGGTCAGGTGGTGCAGCGCGATGACCTCGCGCCTCGCGTTGCCCTTCTTGCCGCTGCCGGTCAGGCGGAGGGGTGGCCACGGGAGGCGATGCGTCGGAGGCTGACGTAGGAACCATCGGTCTCGCGGATCACCTCGATGCCCAGGGTGAGGCATTTGCGGCGCACGACGAGCCGCCGCCCGCCACCAAGCTCAGGTCGGGCGTGGGGAGGGCGCTGACCGGCAGCCCACACAACGTCGCGCTGGCGGTCCTCGACCTGGCACGCGATTCCGTGAGGTGAACCATGCTGTCGCCAACGACTCGCGCTCGGACGAGCCGGTACCCGAGTTCCTGGTCGGTCGTCATGACTCACTGTGACCCTGTAGGTGACCAATCCCCGGCTCTGATGTTCAGGAGGGCCCTGCTCGTCATCTCGCACGGTGCCTACCCCTCGGAGGGATGCACGCTAGCGATCCGACAGCGGCAGATCCGGACGATGATGCCGGCAATGGCCGGCAGTGGTCTGAACCGTTCGAGGCGCGACGGGCGAGCAGTGAGGACCGGGCCAGCGAGCCAGTGATACGTCACGGCACGATGACGATGCGGCCCTTCGTGTCGCCCTTCTCGAAGGCTGCGACGGCCGCGGCGCCGTCGGCCAGCGGGAAGGTTCGCCCGAGGACAGGGGCCACCTTCTCGGCGGCGACTAGCTCGTTCATCCGCAGCAGCTCGCCGCTGTTCTCCTTGACCACGAACGCGCCAAGCTGCTGCGGCACGAAGTGCGTCAGGACCCCGGCCCACAGCTGACGTTGGGTGCCGCCGATCCAACGGTCGCCCTCACCGCCGAGGATGACGAGCGTGCCGGACCGGGTAAGTGCGCGGCGCAGCCGGGCCACCGAGGTCCGACCACCAATGTCGAGGACGAGGTCGAAACGGCGGGAGCCGTCGGCGAGGTCCTGCGTCCGGTAGTCGATGACGTCGTCGGCGCCGAGCGAGCGCACCAGGCCGGCGTGCTCGCCGCTGCACACGCCCGTCACGGTGGCCCCGTACGCGACCGCGAGCTGGACCGCGATCGTGCCGACGGCGCCGGACGCGCCGACGACGAGGACCCGCTGTCCTGGCTGGACCCGGCCGTGGTCGCGCAGCGCCTGCATGGCGACGAACGTCGGGTAGGGCAGCACGGCGGCTTGCTCGAACGACAGCTGCGGGGGCTTCGGGGCGATCTTGCCGGTCGCTGCCACCGCGTACTCGGCGAAGGTCCCGCGAGTGGCGCCGTACACCTCGTCACCCGGCTGGTACTCACGGACGCCGGGCCCGACGGCCTGGACCACGCCGGCGAAGTTGGTTCCCGGTACCGCGACGCTCGGGGCTCGGAACCCGAAGCCGAGAATCCGCATGAGGTAGGGCTCGCCGGCCATGAAGTGCCACGCGCCGCGGTCCATCCCGGCCGCGACGATGCGGACCAAAACCTGGCCCTCGCCCGCGCGGGGGCGTTCGATGTCGCGGAACTTCAGCACGTCCGCGGTGCCGTACCGGTCCTGGGTGAGGGCTTTCATGGTGACCTCCTGGACAGTTTGATGACCTGCCGGGTCCTGTGGCCCCGGCACGATCGAGCTGGTCGTCCGCGTCCGGTCTCAACGGCTGGCCTTCAGCGGCTGGTGGTTGCGGACCGCGGTGACGACGTCGAGGACGGCCTGGCTGCTCTGGGCGGCGTACTGCTCCTCCTGGAGCAGACCTTGGTGGGTGGAACCGGCCACGACGCGCCAGACGCTGTTGGTCGACAAGGTGGCGCTCTGCTTCTGGTCGGCCATCCAGGACCCGGGGTGCTCGCCGGCGGTGAGGACGTACAGCGGCTTGGCGACGAAGTCGTGCAGTGACGCGGCCTCGGCGGCCGTGGCCGCGCCGCGCATGTACTCGTCGGCGACGCTGCGCACGGTGTTCGCCCGCACTGTGTCGTAGGAGAGCTGGTCCTCGTTGTCGGCCGGGAGTCCGCTGACGCCGACGAGGGCGCCGTACAGACGGGCGATGCCGACCGGGACGGTAAGGGACGCCAGGGTCGCGGCGCGGCCGATCGTGTCGGAGGAGGTGCTTCCCGGCGCGGGGACGACGGACTTGGCCGGCTGAGAGGACGCGGTGGAGTCGAGCAGGACCAGGCCGGCCACCTCGTCCGGGTAGTGCGCGGCGAAAATCCGCACGTACAGGCCGCCGAACGAGTGCCCGGCGAGCACGTACGGCCCGGGCACGCCGGCCCGGTGCAGCAGCGTGTGGAGATCGGTGGCGATCTGGGCACCGTCCTGGGCGGTGGCGGCCGGTTCGCTGCCGCCACGGCCGGCGCGGTCGTAGACGCACGTCCGGGTCTGGCCGGCGACGGCCGGAGCTATCCAGCCCATGTCGGCCGAGGTGCCGCCAGCGCCCGGTTCCAGGATGACGGTCGGGGCCCCGGACCCGGTGCACTCCAGCCGCAACTGGTGGCCGTCGACGGTCACCAGGCGCCCGGAGGTCAGGAACGGGTTGGTCTCGCCCGCTGCGATGACTGTCTGCCAGCCGCCGCCGACGGCGCACAGGGCGAGGATGGTGAACACGGCGTACAGCTGAACCCGTCCGCCGCGGCTGGGCAAGTCGCGGTGCACCTGAATCACCATCCACACCACGATGGCGGCGAGCGCCGGTGGCCAGATCCAGCTCAGCGCCTCACGGGTCGAGCCGAACACCCAGAGCAGGAGCCCGCCGGCACCCATGAACATCGCGGGGACCGCGGCCCAGCGTTGCGGCTGGTCGGTGAAGTTCTCGGAAAGCAGCAGCAGGGACACCCAGCCGATCGCGAACCCACACAGGACCGCGCCGGTGATAGCGGTCTCGGTGACCGGCGTGAACGGCGCGAAGACCAGGAGCAGGGCCGCGAGGACCCCGGTCGCGAGGGAGGCGGCCACGATCCAGCCGAGACGCCCTCGACGGGTGTGGCGGCCGTCGGATACGGCGGCCGGAGGGGTCGGTGTCGCGTTGGCCGGCAAGGACGACTGGCGCGAGAAGAGAGCCATGGCGTGCTTCTTTGCACTTGGGGTGGCGGCGAGCGCCGCCTCCAACTCCGACCCCCGCCTCGGGCATGTCCACAGACCAAGTCCCGCTGATGACCTCCAGTAGGGACTATCGGACCATCGTCGGCAGGGTTCGGTGACGCCACCTCACCCCTGGGGGGTGAGAACCCGGCGGAGTCGCCCAGTCTCAACCGCGCTGTCATCGGCAGATCCGGAAGCTGGGGACTGCTTCAGCCCGGCCCACACCAGCAGTGAGCCGTGGTCGCGACGATCGGATGACACCCGCCAGGGCCGCCGCCGCGGAGCCTAGGCGGGCGGCCCGGCAACACTTCGCGTGCCTGTTGAACTAGGGGCCCGGCCCACTGGCCCGTGGCCGCAGGGCACGGATCCGGCATACTGAGCCCGGGTCGGAACGCACGGAGCTAAAGAATCACACGGATGTTTTCCCGATGTTTAGTCCGATGTAAGTTCCTACCCCCCGCCCCCGTAGCTCAGTTGGATAGAGCGACAGACTTCTAATCTGTGGGCCGTAGGTTCGAGTCCTACCGGGGGCGCTTCGCGCGGGGCGCTCGCTCCGCTGCGGTACGTCGTCCCGACCGTTCGACCGGGGCGACGTCACCACCCTCCGACAGTCCGAGGGCCGCCCTCATCTGTCCGGCCAGCCAGGCGGCGTAGTCGCGCTCGGACCAGCCACAGTCCACCACCAGCGTCAGATGGTGGCCGGGGTCGTTCAGCAGCCACAGCGCATCGACTGCTCGCCTCCGCGGTCCGACACCCGAGGCCGGGTCACCGTGGTCGAATTCACCAACCCCGCCGGGTTCGCGCCGCCGCTGCACCGGCACCTGGAGGAGGACGAGATGTTCTACGTCCTCGAAGGGCAAGCCACCTTCGTCTGCGACGGCCAGCTGTTCCACGCCGAGCCCGGCGACTTCGTGCTGCTGCCGGCGGGCCTGCCGCACTCGTTCCGGGTGACCTCCGACGGGCCGCTGCGCACGCTGCAGATCACCACACCCTGCGGCTTCGAGGACTTCGCCACCGCGGTCGGCACGCCGGCGGCCGAGCGCCGGCTCCCCGAGCCGGGCCCGGTCGACCCGGCCGCGCTGGGGCACGCGGCGGCGCTGCACGCAATCGAGCTGCTCGGCCGGCCGCCCACGCTGTGAGGCTCAGCCGCGCGTCGACCAGTCGGCCAGGTACGCGTCCATCTCCGCGGCGAGCGCCGCCTTCTCCGGCGCCGGGAGGAAGGATGCGGTCACCGCGTTCTTGGCGATGTCGGTGACGCCGGCCTCGTCGAGCCCCAGCAGGTCGGCCGCGATCTCGTACTCCCGGTTCAGCGTCGTCCCGAACATCGGCGGGTCGTCGGAGTTGACCGTGACGTGCACCCCGGCGTCGTACATCTGCTTGATGGGGTGGTTCTCCAGCACGTCGACAGCCCGGGTCGCGATGTTCGAGGTGGGGCAGACCTCGAGCGGGATCTGGTGCTCCACAAGGTGGGCGACCAGCCGCTCGTCCTGCACCGAGGAGGTGCCGTGGCCGATCCGCTCCGCGCCGAGCTGCTCGAGCGCGTCCCACACCGTCTGCGGGCCGGTGGTCTCGCCCGCGTGCGGCACGCTGTGCAGACCCGCGGCCCGGACCCGGTCGAAGACCTCCTTGAACTGCGGCCGCTCCACGCCGATCTCCGGACCGCCCAGGCCGAACCCGATCAGTGAGTCCGGCGCGTGGTCGAGGGCGTACGTCGCCGTTGCCTCGGCTGCCGGGACGCCGAACTCGCCGGGCACGTCGTAGATCCACCGCAGTCGGATGCCGAGGTCGCGCTCGGCCGCCGTCCGCGCGTCTTCCACGGCCTCCACGAACGCCTCGATCGGCACACCGGCCAGCACCGACGTGTGCGGGGTCAAGGTGAGCTCGGCATAGCGGATGTTCTGCGCCGCCATGTCCCGGGCCACCTCGTAGGTCAGCAGCTGCACGTCGTCGGGCGTCTTGATCAGGTCCACGACGGCGAGGTAGACCTCGATGAAGTGCGCGAAGTCGCGGAACGTGTAGAACTCACGCAGCGCCGCGAGGTCCGAGGGCACCGTGCCGGGGTGGCGTGCGGCCAGCTCCGAGACGATCCGCGGGGAGGCCGAGCCGACGTGGTGGACATGGATCTCGGCCTTCGGCAGGCCGGCGATGAAATCAGCGTGCGACATGGCGGCAAGTCTGCCTCGGGCGCGCACTGCGCCGGATCGCGGGGTCCACCCTGTTTCGGAGTTTCGTGACGGGTAACGCTGACGTGGACGCCACAAAGGTCGAGACCCCGCAAAGTATGAGTTTGCGGGGCCTCTTCCCGCCTTCGGGTTTCCCCGTCGACGTAGATACATTTCTAGCCCGGGGCGGGACCTGCCACCAGGGACTTTGGTCCGTCCCTGCGCGGCCACAGCCAGTGAGCAAGTGGCCCCGGTGGGGGCCGAAGTCAGGACCGGAGGCCCGCCTGGATCGCGGCGTCCATCTTGGTGACCAGCTCGTCGATCGTCTGGTAGTCGATCGTGGTGCCGTCCACCCTCACCGTGGGGGTCGCGGAGACGCCGTCCTTGGTGGACTGGTCGGTGGCGTTCTTCACCCACTGCTCGAACTTCAGGTCCCGGATCGGGCCGGCGACGGCCGACTCCTTCGCGCCGGCCTGGACCGCGAGCGCGATCAGCTCATCGTCGCTGAGGCCCTTGGTGTTCTCCTGCGGCTGCTGCTCGTAGAGCAGGTCGTGGAACTTCGAGGCGACCTCCGGACCCGCCGTGTCGAGCACCGCACCCAGCGCGTTCATGGAGCGGGTGGAGTAGTCGCTGCCGTCGGAGGCACGGTCGAGGAACGAGAGGACCCGGTACTGCACCTGGACGTCCCCGTCGGCGGCGTACTGGTGCAGCGTGTCGCGCGAGGCCTTCTCGAACTCCCCGCAGTAGGGGCACATGAAGTCCTCGTAGACGGTGACCGTCACCGGCGCCGAGGACTTCCCCAGCGGCAACGCATAGCTGTCGACCGCGCCCGCGGGAGGAGTGGTGGCCTGACCGGTGGTGTCCCGGCTGGACTGCACGGCGTAGCCGATGCCGAGCAGCAACGTCAGCACGACGGCGACGACCGCGGTGACGACGTAGGTCCGGCGGCGGCGCTCCCGGCGCTGCTGCTCGAGCAGCACCGCCTTGGCCTGCTCGGACGCCGCCAGTCGCTCGGCGTTGCGGGCTGCCTTGGACTTGCGTTGTGCCATTGCTGCGTTCTGCCTTCTCGTGTCAGCCGATCTCGCCGGGCTCGATCGGGGGAACAGCGCGTTGTCCAGCGCCAGCGGACTTCTCGGACGGTAGACCAACCACGCAGAAAGGATGAAGAGCCCAAAGTCCCGTGCCAGCTCCCAGGGGTACTTGGCCTGCGCGTTCTCGGCGGGACCACCGCCACCCCCGAAGCAGCCGCACTCGATCGACATCCCGCGGGCCCAGGCGGCGGAGATGCCGACGATGAACCCCAGCAGCAGTACGGCGGACAGCACGGCGTTCGCGCGGACGAGCAGCCCCAGCAGCAGGCAGACCCCGACGAGGATCTCGAGCACCGGGAGCGCGTGCCCCACCAGCGGCACCACCGTCTCCGGCAGCAGCCGGTAGGCACGCACCGCGCGGACGTTCTCGGCCGGGTCAGGGATCTTCAGCAGCCCGGCCACCAGCCACACGCCGCCGACCACCAGGCGCGCCCCGACGCCGATCCACCGCATGACCCGCACCCTACGGACGGCCGCTGAGAGAAGCCTGAAGGACCGCTTCGACGGCGTGCCGGGGTCGAGTAGGGTCGCTGACGTGAACGGGAATGACCGACTGGTCTGGATCGACTGTGAGATGACGGGCCTCGACCTCGGCGCGGACGCGCTGATCGAGGTGGCCGCGCTGGTGACCGACTTCGAGCTCAACGTCCTCGGCGACGGGATCGACGTCGTGATCAAGCCTCCCCAGGAGGCGCTGGACCAGATGGACGACTTCGTGCGCAACATGCACACGGTCTCGGGCCTGCTGGAGGAGCTGCCGCACGGCGTGGCCCTCCCCGAGGCGGAGAAGCTGGTGCTGGACTACATCCGTCAGCACTGTCCCGACGGCAGCCGACCGCCGCTGGCCGGCAACACCGTCGCCACGGACCGCGCGTTCCTGGCCCGCGACATGGGCGAGCTCGAGGCGTTCCTCCATTACCGGATCGTCGACGTGTCCTCGATCAAGGAGCTGGCCCGGCGTTGGTTCCCGCGCGCCTACTTCAACGCGCCGGCCAAGACCGGCAACCACCGTGCCCTCGCCGACATCCAGGAGAGCATCGAGGAGCTGCGCTACTACCGCTCCGCGGTCTTCGTTCCCTCGCCGGGCCCCGACTCCACCGCGGCCAAGGCGATCGCCGAGCAGCACGGTGGTTCGCTCACCGGCGCCGGCACCCCCTCCTCCCCCGGTCAGGGCACCCCCGAGGAGCCGGTACACTAGTCGCTGCCTCGGCTTCTCCGGCATCGGAGGGGCCGTCGTGACTGTGGGGCCGCTCCTCGGGCCCCGCGGTGCAGCACATGGTGGGCGTAGCTCAGTTGGTAGAGCGCCGCGTTGTGGTCGCGGATGTCGCGGGTTCAAGTCCCGTCGTTCACCCCAGGTGATGTCTTCGGACATCGGCGTAGCCCGGACCCGTCATGGGTCCGGGCTTTCGCGCTTCCTGAGGCGTCCCGGTCCCGCCCAGGCCAGCTTTTCCGGTTGCCTAGACTCCTTGACGATGACGTCACCGACGCGACAGAGGCGCCGACCCCCGAACGGGGTCGGCCTGCTGCTGTTGTTCGTCGTTCTCGGCGGCGTCTTCGGGATGCACGCCCTCGGGACGCACGGGGTCGCCGGCAGCCACAGCGGCGGCATGACCCACGTCGCCTCGACGTCCGCATCGACGATGGGCGAAGGCTCCCCCATGATGCGCCACGCCGATCTCGTTCGGCCCTCCACGGATCGCACGGCGTTCTCGGCCTCGCCCTCCGCGGGGCAACCGGCCGGAGACTCCTCCACCGTGATGTTGATGTGTGTCGCGGTGCTGGTCGCCTCGGTCCTGCTGCTGGTACGACGAGCCCGGAGAGTCGGCCTCGTCGGTCTGCTGCCCAGGGGCCCCACCGCCGGGCCACGGTCGAGCACCCGCGGCCGTGACCGGGACCCACCCTCGTTGGCCCTCCTGTCCGTCCGACGCTGCTGAGGAGGCAACCCGGGACCACGCCCTGCCGTCGTCCCGGCCCCTCACCACGCCCGCGACCCACCAGGAGACCCACCCCATGAAGAAGACACTCGCCCTCACCGCTGCCCTGCTGGCGGCCACACTCACGCTTTCCGCCTGCGGCAACAGCGACACCGGCGACACCAGCAACGGCTCCGACCAGTTCAACGACGCCGACGTCAGCTTCGCCACGGACATGATCCCGCATCACCAGCAGGCGGTGCAGATGACGGAGATGGCCGCGGACCGCGCCAGCAGCCCCGAGGTGAAGCAGCTCGCCGACGAGATCGCGGCGGCCCAGGGACCCGAGATCGACACCATGACCGGCTGGCTCGAGGCGTGGGGGCAGGAGCTGCCCGCGGACTCGATGGACCACGGCGACATGGGCCACGGCGACGAGGCGGGCGGGATGCCCGGAATGATGGACGCCGACACCATGGACGAGCTCGAGCAGGCCAGCGGGGAGGAGTTCGACGAGATGTTCCTCACCTCGATGATCGAGCACCATGAAGGCGCGATCGAGATGGCCCGCACCGAACAGGCCCACGGGGAGAACCCGGACGCGCTGGCGCTGGCCGAGAAGATCGAGAAGGACCAGCGGGCGGAGATCACCCAGATGAAGGCGATGCTCGGCTCCTGAGCTCGAGGCGCCCGACCCGGATCGTCAGGCCGGGTCAGGCCCGAGCCGCCATCGACGTGACGCCGTCACCTGAGCAGGGCGAGGCCGGAGAACACGACGGCCGAGGTGACGCCGACCAGGATCAGGATGCCCGGAAGCGCGGCGTCCAGGCCGTCTGCTCGGCGTGCCGTGCCGGCCGGATCGTGCGGCAGGTAGGCCACCGCGACGGGGGCGCCGGGCAGCTGCTCGCGCGCCGGAACGACGTGCGGCTCGAACGTCCAGGCGTTCCCGTCGGCGTCGGTGAACCCGACGGTGTACCGCCACGACGGCGAGCCGAGGGCGTAGCCGCGCCACGACGTGGCCACGGCCCCGGTGGTCCGCAGCTCCTCGCCGACACGTCGGGGTCGGAGCGCGATTCCAGCGGCGACGAAGAGGGCACCGACCGCGACGGCGGCGATCACCGGGCGTCGCCCGACGCCGGGTGCCGTGGGCTTTTTGCGCGAACGCTCATGGCGGACAATGGTGCCGCAGCAGCCCTGGTTTTCGTCGCGGTTACGGCCTGGCCGCCGCACGACTGAGCCTCGCCCGACGGTGGCGACCTTCACCGATGTGATTACCGAGACTGGACAAAGGGTAGAAGCCTGCTGATTGCTGCACGTGGCAGCACATAGAGGAGGCATGGCAATGGACATCATCTTCGTCCTGATCGTGGGCGCCATCATCGGCCTGCTCGGCAAGCTGGTCGCCCCCGGCGACAAGGACAACATCCCGATCTGGCTGACGATCCTGTGTGGGATCGGCGGCGTGCTCATCGGCTGGTACATCTACGCAGCCTTCGGCGGCGACCACACCGGCGGCGTCGACTGGGTCCGCTGGATCGTGGCGATCGTCGTCTCGGCCGTGCTCGTCGTGATCGCCTCGACGGTCACCGGCAAGAACACCGCCAAGCGCGTCTGACACCCGAGCGGTCGGCATCCCTGACCTGCCGCTTCCGGAGCCCCGGCACCTGTGGTGCCGGGGTTTCGTGCGTCCGGGCACCTGACGTAGACAGGGCGATGGCCCTGGACTCCCGAGAGATCCAGGGCCATCGCCCTCGTGCTTCCGCTCAGTGCCTCAGCAGGGGTTCACCGAGCTGACCGTGAAGCCCTGAGCGGTGACCGCGGGGTCGCTCACGAGCTGGACCGAGCCGGTCGGCGTGGTGATGCAGGGCGAGTCGAACTCACCGTTCGCCGTACCGGTGTACGTGGCGAGCGTGGTGCCGTTGCCGTCCTTCACGTAGACGTAGTCGTAGTCCTTCTCGAGGTCGAGAAGCGTGAAGTGGAACGAGAACCCGGCGGTGCCGTTGTCGTAGGTCCAGGTGCAGTCGCCCATGTTGCCGTAGGGGTGCGGCGACTCGATCGGCAGCGAGGCGGTGGCGTCGCCCACGCACGGCGGCGGCGGCGGGGTGCCCGGCGTACAACCCTTGTGGACCCCGACGGCGTCCCACCCGGCAGCGACGGCCTTGGTGTCCTTGCCGCCGGCGACGGCGACGGTCGCGTTGCGGGCGTCGCAGAAGTTGGCGTACTCCGGCAGCGAGGTGAAGCCGGCGTAGTAGATCTGCGCCGCCTTGTCGAGACCGAGGGCGGGCACCCGGACGCCGCAGTCCTCGGTGTGCGTGGCCGGACGGAGGGCTGTGGCCTTGCAGCCGGCGTTCTGGCCGCCCTTGACCGTCAGGTAGTAGGCGTGGTTGGCGATGCCGCTGTTGCTGTGCACGCCGCCGCTGTCCGCGGTGCCGGTGTACTTCTCGACCAGGTGGTCCGGGTCGCCGAACTCGGCGGGGTCGCCCATGTTGCGGAAGCCCGCAGTCGCCGGGGTGGAGGCGTTGATGACGTCCTCACCGATCCGGAAGTCGGGGGTGGCGGCCGGGTCGAGGCCCTTCTTCGCGGCGTAGAACTCGATGGTATTGCCCATCATGTCGCTGAAGGCCTCGTTGAGCGCTCCGGACTCGTTCTCGTAGATCAGCCCGGAGGTGAACTCGGTGACGCCGTGGGTGAGCTCGTGCCCGTCGACGTCCAGACCGCCCGAGAGCGGCAGGCAGCCCTTCCCGTCCCCGTCGCCGTAGGTCATGTAGGAGCCGTTCCAGAACGCGTTGCAGTAGTTACGGTCCCAGTGCACGATCGAGATGATCTTCATGCCCTGGCCATCGATGCTGTTGCGGCCGAACACGTCACCGTAGAAGTCGTCGACGACGTTGGCGTAGTACTGCGCGTCCACACCGGGAGCCTGGCTGTCGCCGATCATCTTCGGCAGGTTGTAGTCCCAGAGGTCGTTGTCGTCGGTCATCAGCGTGGCGCTCTTGGTGGTGTTGGCGGCGGTGTACGTCGCCTGCCGACCGTCGGCGCTCTTCAGGGCGAACCGGCCGGTGCCGGCGTCCTGGCTGGTGAGGATGGTCTTGGTGTCCCCCTTGACCCCGGTGCCCTCGCCGTGCGCGATCGCGTCGAACGCCTTGATCACCTTGCCGTTGCCGGCGTTGACCCAGCGGACCGGGCGGGAGGCGTCGCGGATGCTCTCCACCTGGTAGAACTGCCGACCGGTGTCGGGGTCGATGCGCAGCGTGGTCGACCACTGGCCGCGGGTGCCGACGCGCTTCTCGACGATGTCGCGGGCCTGGCCCTTGCCGAGGTTGCGCTGGTTGCTGGCTTCGAGGCCCGGGAAGTAGGCGCCGATCACCGACTCGGTGCGGCCGCTGGCGCCGGTGAGGGTGGTGAGCTGACCGCCGAAGACGGAGGCACCGTCGACGTACTGCTGGTAGCGGGTCTGCGTGCGGCCGTCGGGGAGCGTGGCGCTCCACAGCTCGCGGACGTCGCCGGGCAAGGCGAAGGCGTCGGCGTCGGCGCCGCTGAGGGCGAAGGAGCCGGCGGGGTGGGTGGCGGTCCGGTCGGAGCTGGGCTCGGCCGTCGACGAGCTCGCGGTGGCGAGGGTCGAGAGGGCGAGCAGCACCGAGGCGGAGATCGCTGTCAATGAGCGATGACGCATGGGGTCTTCCTCCAGGGGTTCTGCTGAGCGCCGCCGATCGGGCGGCGCGGAACCTGGTCACGTTATGTCGCGACCTGACCGGGATGGACCCCTCGGCAGTTGCATGTTCGTGCATTTGCAACAACCTGCAGAACTGCGGACGGCGCCGGCTCCACCTGGCCAGGTGGAGCCGGCGCCGTCCGCGCTCGCGCTCAGCCCTCGACGACCTCCGTCGGCGCACCGTGCACGGCGGGGATCTGACCCATCCGGCCCTTCTGGAAGTCCTCGTAGGCCTGCATGACCTCGGCCTTGGTGTTCATCACGAACGGCCCGGCCCAGGCCACCGGCTCACGGATCGGCCGACCACCGAGCACCAGCACCTCGAGGTTCGGCGAACGACTCTCCTGGCGCTCCGCGGCACTGACGGTCACGAAGTCGCCGGCGCCGAGCACGGCGAGCTGACCGGCACGGATCGGGCGGCCCTCGACACCGACGCTCCCCTGCCCGGCGAGCACGTAGACCAGCGAGTTGAAGTCCACCGACCAGGGCAGGTCCAGGCGCGCCCCCGGGGCCAGGGTCGAGTGCACCATCGCCATCGGGGTGTGCGTGGTGCCGGGACCGCGGTGGCCGGCGACGTCGCCGGCGATCACGCGGACCAGTGCCCCGGCGTCGTCGGTGGCGAGCAGGCCGAGCTCACCGGAGCGGAGGTCCTGGTAGCGCGGCGTCACCATCTTCTGCTCGCCCGGGAGGTTCACCCACAGCTGGACGCCGTGGAAGAGGCCGCCGGACTGCACCAGCCACTCGGGGGGTGTCTCGATGTGCAGCAGTCCGGAGCCGGCGGTCATCCACTGGGTGTCGCCGTTGGTGATGGAGCCGCCGCCGCCGTGGCTGTCGTGGTGGTCGAAGACGCCGTCGATGATGTAGGTGACGGTCTCGAACCCGCGGTGCGGGTGCCAGGGGGTCCCCTTCGGCTCACCTGGCGCGTACTCGACCTCACCCATCTGGTCCATGTGGATGAACGGGTCGAGGTGGCGCAGGTCCACCCCGGCGAAGGCACGGCGCACGGGGAAGCCCTCGCCCTCGTAGCCCTGCGGCGCGGTGGTGACGGACACGACCGGGCGCACGGTGTCCCCCAGCCCGGGCCCCGGGACGCGGGCCAGGACGGTGAGGTCTTCGACGGTGACAGCGGGCATGGAGTGCCTCCTCGGACGTGGTTCCCACAAGTTTAGTTGAAAAGTGAACCACTCGCCAGGGGGAACCATTCCCGGGGCCGGGGGGCGCGGTTCGGTAGCGTGCCACCGTGACTTCCCAGCAGCTCTCCGACAAGTACGACGTGATCATCGTCGGCGGCGGGCACAACGGCCTGACCGCGGCCGCCTACCTCGCGAAGGCCGGCGTCTCGGTGCTGCTGCTCGAGCGGCTCGACCACACCGGCGGCGCGGCCGTCAGCACCCGGGCCTTCGCGGGCCTGCCGGCACGCCTGTCGCGCTACTCCTACCTGGTCAGCCTGCTCCCCCAGCAGATCATCAGCGACCTCGGTCTCGACGTGGAGCTCCGCTCGCGGACGACCGCGTCGTACACCCCGGTGGTCCGCGACGGCCGGCACACCGGCCTGCTCGTCGAGCGCCCGGAGGCCGCGGCGACCGCCGAGTCGTTCCGCAGCCTCACCGGGTCCGACCAGGAGTACGACGCGTGGCGGAGGTTCTACGGCGAGGTGTCGGACTTCGCCGAGGTGGTCGCGCCGACCCTGCTGGAGCCGCTGCGCACCGCCCGCCAGGTCCGGGAGATGGTCGAGGCCGACACCTGGGAGCAGCTCGTGGAGCAGCCGCTGGGGGCGGCGATCGAGAAGCGCTTCGCCGACGACACCGTCCGCGGTGTGGTCGCCACCGACGCCCTGATCGGCACCTTCGCGGGCATGAACGACGAGTCCCTGGTGCAGAACCGGTGCTTCCTCTACCACCTGGTCGGCAACGGCACCGGCGAGTGGCGGGTGCCGGTCGGCGGCATGGGGGCGGTCACCGACGCGCTCGCCGTCGCGGCCCGCAACGCCGGTGCGACCATCGTCACCAACGCCGGGGTGAGCGGCATCGAGACCGACGGCAGCACCGCCACGGTCACCTGGCACGCCGGGGATCGGTGGCAGTCGGCCGAGTGCGACTTCGTGCTCTCCAACGTCGCACCGTGGGTGCTGCAGGTGCTGCTCGGCGAGGACCCCGGCGAGCGCCCCGAGGGCTCGCAGCTCAAGGTGAACCTGCTGGTGGAGCGGCTCCCCCGGTTCAAGTCCGGCGTGACCCCCAAGGTCGCCCTGTCCGGCACCTGCCACGTCGCCGAGGACTACAGCCAGCTCGAGGAGGCCTACCAGCAGGCCGCCGCCGGCGAGCTGCCGACCGTGCAGCCCGGCGAGATCTACTGCCACTCGCTGACCGACCCCTCGATCATGGGCACCCTGGCCGTCGACGGCCTGCACACCCTCACCTACTTCGGGGTGCACACCCCGGCCCGGCTGTTCGCGACCGACCTCGACGGCCAGCGCGACCGCGCCACCGAGCACGCGCTCGACGCGATCAACGAGCACCTCGAGGAGCCGATCGAGTCGCTGCTCGTCCTGGACAAGAACGGCCACCCGTGCCTGGAGACCAAGGCGCCCCAGGACATCGACGAGGCGCTGGCGATGCCGGGCGGGCACATCTTCCACGGCGACCTGACCTGGCCGTGGGCCCCGAACCGGGCCCGGCTGGAGACGCCGGCGCAGCGCTGGGGCGTGGCCACCGAGCACGCCAACATCCTGCTCTGCGGCTCCGGTGCCCGGCGCGGCGGCGCCGTCAGCGGCATCGGCGGCCACAACGCGGCGCAGGCCGTGCTCGAGGCGCGCCGGTCGGGCTGACGCCGCCCGCCGCCAGGCAATGCCGCGGCTCCCGACCCGCGAGGGGCCGGGAGCCGGACGGCTCACACCTGGGAGGGGTCGACCTCCACGATCGGGTCGCTCGTCGGCCGCTTGGCCGGCTCGCCCGCCGGCTCGATGGTGATCGCCACCTTCGTACCCTTCGGCGGCATCGGCATCGAGGCGCCCTTCACCTTGCCCTCGAGCGCGATCACCGGGCTCGGCAGCTCCCCGGTGATCGACCACACCTGGTAGACTTTGCCGGCCTCGAGCGGCTTGAGGTCACGTGCGTCGACGGCCATCTCGTTGCGCCCGGGCGACGTGGCCACCCGGACCTGGCCGTACGGCGTGTCCACGGAGGCCTCGTGGTGGTCCGCGGCCGAGAAGACCTCGGACACCCCGGCCGCCATCGGCGTCTGGTCCTCGCCGAGCTGGGCGATCCCGATGGCACCTCCGCCGACCAGGACCACCGCCGCGGCCGCTGCGGCCAGCCAGGTGCGACGCGGACGACGACGTACCGCGGCCAGCTCGACCACCGGGGCGCGCTCCTCCGCCACCGGCGCGGTCTGCTCGGTCACCGGGGGCGGCAGCTGGGGGGTGCGGTCGGCGGCGGCCAGCACCCGCGCCTTGAGGGAGGCCGGCGGCACGACCGCTTCGCTGGCGCCCATCGAGGCGGCGGCCTGACGCAGCTCGCGGACCTCCTCGCAGCAGACCGCGCAGGCCTCGAGGTGGGTGCGGAACGCCGCCGCTTCCTCGGCACTCAGCGCGTCGAGTGCGTAGGCGCCGGAGAGAGTGTGCAGCTCGGTGCTCATGACGCCCCTTCCAAACAGTCGCGGAGACGGATCAGTCCGTCTCTCATCCGGGTCTTGATCGTGGGCAGCGGCTTCTCCAGGAGAGTCGCGACCTCGTTGTAGGTGTAGCCGTTGAAGTAGGCCAGCCGCACCGACTCCAGCTGCAGGTCGGTGAGCGTCTGCAGGCAGTCCCGGACCGCGCCGTGCTCCTCGGCGGCGATCACGGCCTCCCCCGGCTCGTCGTGCACCACCTCGTCGGGTGCGGCCTGCTGGTCGCTGCGCTTGGCGGCCTCGTTGCGGCGTACGGCGTCGACCGCGCGGCGGTGCGCGATGGTCATCACCCAGGTCTTGCCGCGCCCGAGGTCCCGGTTGAAGCCGGCCGCCTTGCGCCAGACCTCGAGGAAGACCTCCTGCGTCACGTCCTCGGCGCGCGCCGGGTCGCGGACGACCCGTCGAGCCACGCCGTACACCGCGGAGGACAAGGCGTCGTACAACGCCTCGAACGCCTGCGAGTCACCGCGTGCCACCTGTGACATCAACGTGTCGACGTCCGGCGGTTCCGTGGACGAAACGAGCCGCAAGCCCGGTTCCGCCATGTTCTCCTCCTCGTTCACAGCCTGAGGTTAGTTCGCCGGTGCGCCCGCCATGGATGGGTGCGGGCAAAAAGTTCTTGGCACCGCCGCCAGACGCAGATTGCCGCTCGGTCGTCGTCGGGGGTCATGATGGGGGGATGAATGACACCGGCACGGTCGAAGGCACCCTGCGCGCCAAGAAGGCGGAGCTGGAGTCCCAGCTCGCAGCCTGGTCGGCCAAGCCGGAGGAACAGGGCTCGATCTCCTTCGGCAAGCGGGTCGGCGAGGGTACGTCGATGGCCGTGGAACGGCTGTCACAGGTGGCGGCCTACGACCAGCTCCAGATCACCCTGGCCGACGTGGACCGGGCACTGGCCAAGGTTGGCGACGGCAGCTACGGCCGCTGCGACGTCTGCGGCAAGCCGATTCCCGAGGGCCGGCTGGAGGCACTCCCCTGGGCGGTGCTCTGCGTCGAGGACGCCGCCCGCCGCTGACCTGGCCGGGGCGGGCCCGCCGGCACTGCCTCGATTTCTTGGCCGCGCGATGCGCTGCTAGAGTTCCTCTCGCTTCACGCGCCATTAGCTCAATTGGCAGAGCAGCTGACTCTTAATCAGCGGGTTCGGGGTTCGAGTCCCTGATGGCGCACCCATTCCAGTTCGGGCCCCCTCATGCGGTGGCCATCTTCGGTTGCGAGCCGGACGTCGGTCGGGTGCCGTATCCCAGCGCCGTCAACAGTGGTCCTTCGGCAGGGGCGCGGAAGGCCCTTCCCGTGTAGGGATGGTCCATGACCGACGACCGGGACCCTCCACCGACGACCGACGTGCAGGCCCGCGGGCGCTCCCGGCGGGATCCCCTCGGCCTGATCAGCGGTGGTGAGGGGATCCTGACGGGCACGGTGGTCTGCGCCGCCGTCATCGCCTACGGCGCCGGGCACGTGCAGTCCACCGCCGAGCTGTGTGTCGCCATCTTCGGCACTGTGCTCATCTACTGGCTGGCCCATCTGCATGCCCGCACGCTCGGCTCCTCCGTCGCCCACGGTCACCACCCCCTGGTGGCGCTGCGGTCGGCCGTCAGGGAGACCTGGCCGATCGCCGGCGCCTCCGTGCTGCCGATCCTCGTCCTGCTTGTCGCCGAGATCGCCGGAGCGTCGCTTCGCACCGCGGCCTGGGTGGCGCTGATCGCCACCATCGCCCTGCTCACCGGCTACAGCTACCTGGCCGGTGCCCGCAGCGGCCTGGGCACCTGGGGCAGGGCCGCGAGTGCCGCAGTCGGCGCCGGAATCGGGATCCTGGTGGCCCTGCTGAAGGTCGCCCTGCACTGAGCGAACGGACGACCGGCGATCGCCGGGCGGCCTCTGGCACTAGGGCCGACGGCCTGAAGCGGCTCGACCAGGCTCGGCGCGCGAAGCGGCGGCGTCGACCAGGAAGGTCGCCATCGGGCCCTTCCCCTTCACCTGGATCGTGCCGCGGGGCCGGATCGCGAACTCAGGGCCGAGCGCGGTGGCCACCCGCTCGGTCACCTGGATCTCACCCGGTGTGCCGTGGGACTCCATCCGGCTCGCGGTGTTCACGGTGTCGCCCCACAGGTCGTAGATGAACTTGCGCCGGCCGATCACCCCGGCGACCACCGGGCCCGAGTCGATGCCGATCCGCACCGAGAGCCAGTCCTGGCCGGTCCGGCGGGCGATTGCGCCGATCTCGTCCCGCATGGCGAGCGCGGCCCGGGTGACCGCCTCGAGGTGGTCCGGGCGTGCCTCGGGCAGCCCGCCGGCCAGCATGTACGCGTCGCCGATCGTCTTGATCTTCTCCACGCCCTCCGCGTCGGCGACCCGGTCGAAGGCGGAGAAGATCACGTTCAGCAGGTCCACGACGTCCTCGGCGGCCATCACCACCGACCGCTCGGTGAAGCCCACGAGGTCGGCGAAGAGCACGCTCACCGCGTCGTGGTGCTCGGCGATCGCACCGCTGTCGCGCTTCAGCCGCTCGGCGATCGGCCCGGGCAGCACGTTGAGCAGGAGCCGCTCCGACCGCTCCCGTTCCGCCTGGAGCGCGCGGTGCGCCCGCTCCCGCTGCTCCACGAAGTACCCCAGCATCACGTACGCGCAGAGGGTGACCCCGACGACGTTGAGCACGAAGAAGGTGGTGACGAACCTCGTGGGCAGCACCGCCGGTGACCGGGCGAACCGTGCGTCGAGCAGCCCGAGCACCACGAGCTCGGCGAAGAACACCACCAGCCACACCACCGAACGGCGCAGACCCAGCAGGGCGAGCGCCGCGAGCGGGGTGAAGATCGACCACAGGACCATGGCGCTGGAGGCCACGAAGCCGCCGAGGGAGACCTGCAGGAGACCGGGCAGCAGCAGATAGGCGACGAACTGCGTCGTCCGGAAGAGGTCGAACCGCCGTCCCCGCGCCAGCACGACGAGCCCGACGACTGTGACCAGCTGGTAGAAGGCCGGAATCGCCGCCGACACCGGGTAGCCGTAGCCGGAGTACGTGATCACCCAGACGGTGGCGAGGACGGTGATCAACGCCGACGCGAAGATCAACGTGCCCTGGCGAAGCCGCTCGTCGTGGGAGTCCTCCGGACGCGCGCCCAGGTCGGCCAGCCGCTCGAGCACGCGGAGGACCGACCGCTGTGCTCCGAGCCGTGGCGGGCCGGAGATGACGTCCGATGCGGCCACCCGCCGATGCTAGGGCGGCGCCCGCTCACAGCGACAGGCACGAACGGGTCAGGTGCCCGGGAACCGGGCCGGACTAGGGGTGCTCGGGCCCGCGGGGTGCGTCTACGGTGCGCGACAGCTGTGGATACGTCCCGCGGTAGCCCATCGGTCTCGCGACCACGCTCAGCAGGGCGAACATGACCCGCTGCACAGCGGGCGGCGGGCTTCGGAACTGGACTGTGTCTGCGAACTCTCGGCCGAACATGGCCAGCTGGAGAGGATCGGGCATGCCCTTCGCGTTGGTATGGCCGAGCTGTGCGAGCCCGAAGAGGGTCTCGATGCCGTGCATGAACCGCTCACCCGGTCGGGCTTCGACCCGCACCAGCGCGTCGACGTCGGCGGCGTTCCACCAGTCGTGCCACTGACCGGGGCGGACCTCGCTGGTCCGCCCTTCGACAAGAACCGAGGTGGCGCCGTCGAGCAGGACGGTCAGCTCACCCCGAAGGACGGTGAAGCGCTCGAGCATGCTCGGGTGTCGATGCTCGCCGG
Source organism: Nocardioides mesophilus (assembly GCF_014395785.1). GTDB lineage: Bacteria > Actinomycetota > Actinomycetes > Propionibacteriales > Nocardioidaceae > Nocardioides_B > Nocardioides_B mesophilus. The sequence continues at coordinate 661,401 of NZ_CP060713.1, forward strand.
CCACCCGCGACCCCACCATGGCGGTGAGCTCCGCGACGACACAACCCTCCGGGTTCTGCCACGGCAGCTCGAGGAGTCGCGCCCGCTCGCGGGTGACAGGGTTCTCCCAGATCTCGCCGACCCGGATGGGCGGGAGGTCGAGAACCGGGGTGGACGCGGGATGCGACACGTTCTTCAGGTTAGATCCACCGCATCGTCCCGGCAACGGCCGTTGGGTCGGTCAGTTGCTCGAGGCCTCGATGCGCTCCTTCACGCCGCGCATGAACGACTCGGTGAGGCGGGCGGTGAGCAGGTCACCCAGGTAGCCCAGGGGCGGCACGCCCCAGATCGACCGGGACCGGTGCTCCAGGGTCACCTTGGTCCCGGTGCCCTCGGGCTCGAAGTCGTACTTCCAGGTGCCCACCATGGCGCTCGAGGACTTCTCGGTGATGTGCTTGTTCGGCACGACGTCGGTGTAGACGTCGAAGATCTCGAACGGCACCCCGGCGATCTTGGTGCGGTAGGCGGCGTAGGTGCCGGTTCCCTCCTCGGTCATCCTCAGCTCGCGAATCTCCGCGCTGACCGGGTTCAGGTCCGCCAGCTTCCTCGGGTCGACGAAGAAGTCGAAGACCCTGTCGACCGGTGCCTCGATGTGGGCGATGGTCTGCATGCCACTCAGCTCCTCTCTCGATGCCGGCTCCACGCTAGGAAGACCGGCCGGAGGCGAACAGAGTCGAACGACATGCCAAGCATGCTTGATGATCGGGCCCCGGTGATCGAAGTCGGGACGTCCTCCGCGTCCGCCGGATCCGGTCAGCCATGAGGTGGCGAGCCGGGGGCGTCGGGCGGACCCGCGGGCCGCGCACCGGAGCCTCGCCCACGCCACAACGAGCGGCCGGTCCAGGTGCGACGCGCCTTCACCGGCGGCGGATCGGGCGGGGTCGTGGGAACCTCGCCGACCAGCTCGTAGCGGTGGCCGTAGGTCTCGATGACCGCCTGGGTCGCGGCGACCACCGGGACGGAGACCAGGGCGCCGACAGGTCCGAACAGCTTGGCGCCGACGACCACCGCCCCGAACGCGACCGCCGGGTGCACCTGCATCGTCGCGGCGGTGACCCGCGGGGCGAACAGGTAGTTCTCGACCTGCTGGTAGACGGTGCCGAAGAGCACGACCCAGACGGCGTCGATCGGCTGCCCGGCCAGGGCGATCAGTGCGGGCACGGCGATCGCCAGGTAGGTGCCCAGCGTGGGGATGAACTGGGAGACCAGGCCCGTCCAGATCGCCAGCGGCATCCAGTAGGGCACCCCGATGAGGTAGAGGAAGATCCCGGTGAAGATCGTGCTGAGGACGGCGAGGATCAGCCGGGAGACCACGTAGCCGCCGGTCTTCTCCACCGAGATCTCCCAGACGGTCGAGATCACCCGCTGCTGGCGGGGCGGGAACCAGCTCGAGACGGTGTTGCGCAGCTGCGGCCCCTCCGCAGACATGTAGAACGCGAACAGCATGAGGGTCAGCGCCTGGAAGACCAGTCCGACCAGCGAGGAGAGGATGCCGAAGACACCGGGGGTGAGGTCCTGCGCCAGCTGCTGGATCCGATCCGGCGTCAACCGCAGCGAGTCGTTGATGTCGGCGGCCCGGAACTGCGTCCCCAGCACCCCGTTGACCCAGTCCACCACGTCACTGATGAGCGTGGGCAGCGAGGTGACCAGGCCGGTGAGCTGGTCGACCAGGAGCGTGCCGAAGACCCCGACGAAGGCGATCGCGGATGCGGTGAGTCCGAACATGACCAGCCCGGTGGCGGCCCCGCGACGTAGGCCGTGCCGGACCATCATCTCGACGGCCGGCTCGACGGTGATGCTGAACAGCCAGGCCAGGAAGACCACCGCGAGGAAGTCACTGAGGCTGTGCAGCATCCAGTGCGCGATCTGGTAGGCCGCCACCGCCGCCAGGACGAAGACCACTCCGCGTCTCAACCACGCGGGTGGCAGGTCGACCAACCGTCCGAGGTCCCAGCCCCGGGCGGTCGGAACGTCCTCGGGCTGTGTCCCCTCGGGCCCGGTCACCGAGCGTCCTTCCGGACGTGCACCGGTTCCACCGCCGCTCCGGCAGCAGCAAGCCCGGTCGCGCCCCGCCCGCTCATGTGCCCAGCCTCAGACCCCCTGACCAAACCGCCAAGAGACGAACGTCCCGGCCCCCCGGCGGCGGTGCGCACACCGGGTCGCGCGTTCCACCCGGGCCTTCGGCCGCCCGCGCCGGACGCCTACCGGCTGGGAGTGAAGCGCGCCGTCGCAGCCGGGGTCGGGACCGCACTCGGCGTGGCCGAGGTGGCCGTGGGGGACGGGACGCCGCTCTGCGACGCGCTCAGTGACGGCGTCGGCGTCGGCGAGGTCTGGGCCTCCGACGGGGTCGCCTCCGGCGTCGGAGTAGGCGTCGCCGTGGGGCGCTCAGTCGACACGGACGGGGTGGGCGAGGGTGTCGGGCTCGGTGACGGCTCCGGACGGCTGTCGCCGCCCACGAGACCGGGCACCGAGGTCCGCGGTCCGTTGCTGTCGGTTCCCCCGGTGTAGCTGGACACGGCCCGGCCCGTAATGATCTCGAAGCCCACGATGATCACCATCGCGGTCACGAACAGGGCGGCGGCGGCCACCAGGAGTCGCCGCCACGGCAGGCCCCTCAACGTCTCGCGCCAGGTCGCCCGTGGGTCGGGGTCCCCGGTGTCCTCGAGGGTGAGCTCGGCCCGTTGCAGCTGCTGCTCCGCCGCGTCGAGCCGGTCCTCGGCGCGCGGCCGGTCCTGGGCGAGGTCGGCCGCGGCCTCCCCCAGGTGGGTCTGCGCACGACGTACCCGGGCCCGGGCCAGGGCCGCGGCGGCGACCCGGTCCCGGCTCACGCGCAGGTAGTGGGAGTAGACCGAGCTGCCGACCGTGGCGGCCACGCTGCCCAGGGCCGCGCCGATGATCGTGCCGGCGACCCCGATCGTCGAGAGCAGCACCGCGGAGGACACAGCGGCCAGAGCACCGGCCGAAGCCTGTACCCAGTTGATGTCGATCCTGTGGTGCTCGTCAGTCACTTCACCCAGTGTCAGGGGTGCCCCGGGTGAGACCCAACCGTGCTCGCCATGGGCCAGACCACCCCGGCTTTCGAGCCGCGAAGTCCATGAGATCTCGGTCACCACTCAGGCGATGAACCGCGGCTCCTCACCGTCGGGGTCCGCGGCCTGGAACTTGGCGAGGACCTGCCTGATCTGGTCATGCATGTCGGCCTCGTCGTGGCTGAACGCTCCCAAGTAGGCCCGGAGGGCATGACGCGCCATCTCGAGCTCGGAGTCGGTGAGATGGATGGTGTTCACAACTCCAGGCTAGATCTCGGAGGGGTCGACCGCCCGGGACCAAGGGCACTGCCTGCGTAGGCCCTTTCGTCACATTCTGACGGGGAAGGGAGGGGCCGTCATGTCCGTGGCGACGACGCAGGGCCTGACCTCCGCCGAGGCAGTCCGTCGCCGCGAGGAGCACGGACCGAACCGGCTGCCGGCTCCGGAGCGGCCGTCCGCGGCCCGGCGACTGGCCGGGGAGCTCACGCACTTCTTCGCGTTGATGCTCTGGGTCGCCGCGCTGCTCGCCCTGGTCGCGGGCCTCCCCCAGCTCGGCATCGCGATCATGGCGGTGATCGTGCTGAACGCGGTCTTCGCCTTCATCCAGCAGGAACGGGCGGACCGGGCCGCCGACCGGCTGCGCGAGATGCTGCCGACCCGGGTGTCGGTCTGGCGCGACGGTCGCCGCCGGGTGGTCGAGGCGGACGACGTCGTGGTCGACGACGTGCTGCTGCTGGAGAGCGGCGACCGGATCCCGGCGGATGCCGCCGTACGGACCGAGAACCGCCTGCTGGTGGACTCCTCGATGCTCACCGGGGAGAGCGTGCCGCGCGGGGCGCGGGTCGACGACCCGCTCTACGCCGGCACCTTCGTCGTCGAGGGCGACGCGCGCGCGGTCGTCACCGCCATCGGCGAGGAGACCCGGCTGGCCGGCATCGCCAGGCTCGCCACCTCCTCGCACAAACCGGACACCCCGCTGACCCGGGAGCTGAAGAAGGTGGTGCGGCTGGTCGCCGCGATCGCACTCGGAGTCGGGGGGCTGTTCCTGCTCATCTCGCTGCTCGTCGGCAACTCGCTGCAGGACGGCTTCGTCTTCGCCATCGGCGTCACGGTGGCACTGGTGCCCGAGGCGTTGCTCCCCACGGTGACACTGTCCCTGGCCTGGGGGTCGGAGCAGATGGCCAAGCGGCAGATCCTGGTCCGCAACCTGGAAGCGGTCGAGACGCTCGGCTCCACGACGTTCATCTGCACCGACAAGACCGGCACGCTGACCCGCAACCAAATGACGGTCGTCGAGGCCTGGACGCCGGCCGGCTCGGTGACGGTCAGCGGCTCGGGCTACGACCCGCAGGCACGGCTCGCCTGGTCCGCGCCCACAGCGCAGGGCCCGGGGCTCGAGCTCGCGATCGCCGGCATGCGCTGCTCCACCGGCTACGCGGTGCGGTCCAAGGGCGCCTGGGAGGCCCACGGCGACCCGATGGAGGCCGCCCTCGACGCGTTCGCCCGGCGTCAGGGGGTCGACACCGACGAGGATCGGCGGCTGCACCCGGTGGACCTGCGCTTCCCCTTCGACCCCCGACTGCGGCGGATGTCGGTGGTGGTCGATGACGCCGTGGTGGTCAAGGGCGCCCCGGACAGCGTGCTGCCGCTCTGCCAGGACGCCGTGGACGCCCACGCCGTCGTGCAGGCGCTCACCGCGCGCGGGCTCCGGGTCCTCGCCGTCGCCACCAGGCCGTGCGGCGCCCGCACCCCCACCGGCCCCGACGACCTCGGCGTGCACCTGCGCCTGCTGGGTCTCGTCGCGTTGGAGGACCCACCGCGCGAGGAGGTCGTCGAGGCCCTGGCTGCTTGCCGCCGCGCCGGCGTGAGCGTGGCGATGGTCACCGGTGACCACCCCGCGACCGCCGCCGCGATCGCCGACGAGGTCGGGTTGCGGCGCCCCGGCGCCCCGGTCCTGATCGGCGCGGAGCTTCCCGAGAACGACCGGATCCTCGCCGCCCACCTGGACCACGACGGCCTGGTCGTCGCCCGGGTCTCCCCGAGGACAAGCTCCGGATCGCGAAGGCGCTGCGCACCCGCGGGCACGTGGTCGCGATGACCGGCGACGGGGTCAACGACGCCCCGGCGCTGCACGAGGCCGACATCGGGGTCGCGATGGGCCGGTCCGGCACCGACGTCGCCCGCGAGGCGGCCGACCTGGTGCTGCTCGACGACTCCTTCGCGAGCATCGTCGCCGGAATCGAGCAGGGCCGCGCGACGTACGTCAACATCCGCCGGTTCCTCACCTACCACCTGACCGACAACGTCGCGGAGCTCACGCCGTTCCTGGTCTGGGCGCTGTCGGGCGGCAGCTTCCCGCTCGCGCTGGGCGTGCTGCAGATCCTGGCCCTCGACCTCGGCACCGACACCCTGTCCGCCGTCGCCCTCGGTGCCGAGCCACCGGCACCGCACCTGCTGGACGGCCCGCCGGTCACCGGCCGGCTGATGAACCGCACCGTGCTGCGGCGGGCGTTCGGGCTGCTGGGTCCGTTGGAGGCGACGATGTCCATGCTGGCGTTCGTGGTCTGCCTGCTGACCGCCGGCTGGACCGTCGGGAGTGCCTTCCCCTCCGGCCACCAGCTGACCGCCGCCTCCGGCGCCGCGTTCCTGACCGTCGTGGTCGCCCAGTCCGCGAACGCGTTCGCCTGCCGCAGCTCGACGCTGTGGCCCGGCGCCCTCGGCTGGTCGACCAACCGGCTGCTGGTCCCGGCCATCTCCGCGGGCGCGGCCTTCTCCCTGGCGCTCCTGCTGGTGCCGCCCCTGGCCCGCGTGCTCGACCAGAGCACACCCCCGCTGGTCGGCTGGGTGATCGCGTTGCTCGCCGCCCCGACCCTGATCGGGGTCGACGCCCTGGACAAGTCGATCCGGTCCCGGCGCCCGCGACCCGCGCACCAACGCTGAGCCCGGCAGTCGCCGCCCCACCTGCGCGCGACGCGTGGTCCCCCTTCCCGGCGGCGGCCCGGCCCGGAATATCCGTGGCCCTGGGCCCCTTCACGCTGCATGGAGATCGAGCAGGCACTGCAGGCGGCACGCCGTCACCACCAGTCGACCCTCGCCACGCTGCGCAACGACGGCCGTCCTCAGCTGTCCAACGTGCTGCACGGCGTCGGGGACGACGGCATCATCCGGATCTCGACGACCGCGGACCGGGCGAAGTACGCCAACCTCCGGCGTCGGCCCTGGGCGGCGCTCCACGTCAACGGCGACGACTTCTGGTCCTACGCCGTGCTCGAAGGCGACGTGACCCTCTCGGCCGTCGCGGCCTCCGCCGAGGACGACACGGTCGAGGAGCTGGTCGCGCTCTACCGGTCGCTGCAGGGCGAGCATCCCGACTGGGCCGACTACCGCGCCGCGATGGTCCGCGAGCGGCGCCTGGTCATCCGGCTCCGTCCCACGCACGCCTACGGCCTGCTGCGATGACCGGGGCGGGTCAGCCGATCGTCACGACGCTGGAGCCGTCCGCCGCCGCCACGGTCCTGCTGCCCAGGTAGCGGACCCGCAGGGTGCGCTCGCCGGCGGGCAGGTCCCGGGTGACCGAGCGCGCCCGGCCCTCCACCAGCGGCAGCTGGGCGAGGAGCCGGCCGCCCGACCAGATCCGGACCAGACCCTCGACCGGTGCGACCGCGGCCGCGGAGACCTTGACGACCACCTTGACCTTGCCGGTGCCGGGGACCGCGCGCAGCCTCATGACGGGCTCGGACCTGACCACGCCGGTCGCAGCGGTCCGGGTCCGCAGCGGGGTGTAGCCCGGCCGGGCGTACGTGAGCACCCCGCGGATCCGAGCGCCGAGGTCCTCGGCGGTCAGCTGGTACGTCGGGGCGGTCGCGCCGTCGATGCGCGCGCCGTCGCGCTGCCACTCCACGACCACGGACTCCGCGTCCGGCGTCGCCGCGGGGACCTCGAGGGCGAGGGGCTCCGCCAGCCGCGGCACGCCGGTGATCGACGGCGTCTCGACCGGTGCGAACGTGCCGGGGTCGACCGGGCCGACCGGGCCGGTGTTGAGCCGGACCAGGTCGTAGCCCTCACGTCTGGCCGTGGCCCGCACCGTCAGGCTCTTTCCCACCAGGTCGGGTCCGACCGCGAGGCTGGGCGAGGTGGCTCCGCGGACGGCGACCCCGTCGGCGTACCACTTCAGGTTCACCCGGTCCGGCGTCGGCGACCACTGCCCCGACGTGGCGGTGACGGTGCCGTCGACGACCGGATCGCCGCTGACCACCGGCGGCACGGTGTTCACCAGCTGCCCGGGCAGGACCGCTGCGGTCCCTGCGGACGTCGCCGAGGCCACCGCGTACCCCAGCGCGGACGCGGTCACCCGGACCGCGATCGTCGAGCCCTCGAGGTCGGGGGCCGGCGTGAACGTGGCCGAGGTGGCGCCGGGGATGTCCGCTCCGTCGGCCAGCCACTGGTAGGACAGCGTGGGTGTGACCGGCGACCAGGTGCCGGCCGTCGCGGTCAGGACGCTGCCGACCTTGGCGACTCCGGTGATCGTCGGGCCGGTTGTGCTGCGCAGTGCCACGTCGTTGAAGTGCACGAAGCCGCTGGGCCAGCCGCGTCCCGACTTGGTGATCCGGGCCCAGGAGAAGTCCCCGCCCCAGCTGTCCTGGGAGACGACGATCTCGGTGGCGGACACCACCTGCTCGACGTAGGCCACGTGGCCCGCGGAGCCGGCCGGCCACACGCCGGCCTTCCACCACGCCACCGCGCCGACCCGCGGCGTCGCGTCCGTGATCGAGGCCATCGCGCTGCCCCAGTTCGTCGCGTTGCCGCTGCCGGACCACGGGCGGGTGTTCGGCAGCCCGCTCTTGACCATCCGGTAGGCCGCGTAGTTCGTGCAGTTGTGGCCTGAGTACATCCGCCAGTACATCGTCGAGCTGACCGAGGCGTAGCCCGCGGAGCTCATGCCGGCTCGTGCGCACGCGCTGTAGCCCAGGCAGAGCCGCGTGGAGTCCGCCGAGGCCGGAGCGCTCAGCGGTCCGGCGAGCCACGAAAGGGCGAGCATCAGGCTGGTGAGGGCGCCGACGAGGCGCGAGCGATGAGACACGGATGGGAGTGTAGTGACGAAATAGCACATGAGTGAAGAGTTGGGAAAATTGTCAAGCGCGACACGCGTGGCGTCGCACTCTTCTCGGCGTCCGGTTCGGCGCGGTTCTCAGATGGAGTCGGAGTGCCGCACGGCGCCGGGGTCGATCACGAGATACGGGTCGCCCAGGGCACCGAGCAGCCTCCCGTCCGGGTGCAGCACCGGCCCGTCCTCGAGATCGGCCACCAGGACGGTGACGTTGTCCCGCCCGCCGTTGGCCAGTGCCGCGTCGACGAGGGCCGAGGCCGCCTCCTGCGGGTCCGGGAGCCCCAGGGCGCGGCCCATCTCGGCCTCCGCGACCAGGTCGGAGAGCCCGTCGCTGCACAGCATCAACCGGTCCCCGACCCGCAGGTCGGCCTGGAAGACGTCCGGCACCGGGTCGGAGTCGGCGTCCACCGAGCGCAGCACCACGGAGCGGTAGGGGTGGGTCGGCACCTGCTCACGGGTGAGCTGCCCTTCGTCGATCAGCGCCTGCACGACGGTGTGGTCGGTGGTCAGCTGCTCCAGCCGTCCCTCCCGCCACCGGTAGCCGCGCGAGTCACCGATGTGGGCCATCACCACCTCGTCGCCGTGGGCCAGCGCAGCGGTCAGGGTGGTGGCCATCCCGGTGCGACCGGGATCCGCCTCCACCCCGGCCCGCAGCTGCTCGTGCGCGACCCGGACGGCGTCGGTGAGCAGCTGCCGCAGGTCTCGGGAGGCGGCGTCCGCGGACAGCGCGCTGACGACGTACGCCGTCGTGGCCGACGCGACCTCGCCCGCGGCCGCCCCGCCGACGCCGTCGGCGACCAGCTGCAGGTACGGCCCCGCGAACCCGGAGTCCTCGTTGTTGTCGCGGACGAGACCGACGTCCGAGCGCGCGCCGGAGGCGAACCTGAGCATCCCGAGAGCCTTCCTGGCGAGCAGTGGACCCTCAGGTTACGGGTGGATCTGGGCCAGGCACAGCCGGAGGGATTGCCGGGCGTGGCCGCTGGGCACACGTGCGCCATGTCGCAGATCCAGCACGGGACCGCCACGGGCTACGAGTCGGGCGGTTGCCGGTGCACGGAGTGCCGTGAGGCGGCCATGAGCGCACGCCGCGAAGTTCGACTGCGGCGGCGGCAGCGGGTGGCCGAGGGGGACCGCCCGGTGGCTCACGGCACCTGGGCCGGCTACCTCACCGACAAGTGCCGGTGCGAGCTCTGCCGGGCGTTCCGCTCGGCGTACATGAAGGACTACCGCGCCCGGAAGGCCGCCGCCCGGCCCTGATCGGTGGCTGCGCGTGAGGCGATGATTGCGTTCACGCATTCATCCCGGCCGCGCTGGGTAGTCGGTCTCCATGGAGAACCCCGCACCGCTCGCCACCGTCGACACCAGCACCGCCGTCCTGCTCGCCCTGTGCTCGACGCTGGTGCTCGCCGCCCTGCACCTGCTCGCCTCCCGGATCCGGAAGCTGCCGCTGGTTCCTCAACGGGCCACGGTGTCCTTCGCCGGCGGCCTGGCGGTCTCCTACGTCTTCCTGCACCTCCTGCCCGAGCTCGCCGAGGGCAACGAGAACCTCAAGGAGCTCTTCGGCGAGGGCGGTTCGCCCACCCCGCTGCTCGAGCTGGGGATCTTCTTCGTGGCCCTGGTCGGCTTCTGCCTCTTCTACGGCCTCGAGCGGCTCGCCGAGCGCGTCACCGGCGGCCAGGCGGCGAGCGTGGCACGGGAGCTCGCCTACGCCAGGACCGGTGCCGGCGGACCGGACCAGGCCGGCCCCGCCGCGACCGTGCCGCCGGCCGCCGCGGACCCGGCCGGCTCCGGCGACCGCACGGCCGTGTTCTGGCTGCACCTGGGCAGCTACCTGCTCTACAACTTCGTCATCACCTACACGCTGCCGCTCACCTACCGCACCGGTGTCGCGTTCGCGGTGCTGTTCACGGTGGCGATGGGCTTGCACTTCGTGCTCTCCGACCGGGGCCTGGAGGAGCACTACGGAGCGCAGTTCGACCGGCCGCTCCCCCGTCTTCTGCTCGCCGGGGCGCTGCTCGTCGGCTGGGGCGCCGCCGCGCTCTTCGCGCCCACGCACGCGGTCACCGTCAGCGTGCTGACCGCGTTCCTCGCCGGCAGCGTGCTGCTCAACGTGTTCAAGGAGGAGATCCCCGCGGCCCGCAGCTCCTCGCTGGCCTGGTTCCTCACCGGACTCGGTTTCTACGCCGCCCTGCTGGCGACGATCACCTACCTCGGCGAGGGCTGATCGGCTCCGCGAGCACGGCGGTCAGGGTGGCGGCCACCGTCGCACCGAGGAGCACGCCACCGACCGCGTCGATCGGGAAGTGCGCGCCCTGGCGGACCCGCACCCACGCGCAGACAGCGGCCACGGTGACGGTGGCGGCGTTCACCGACCGGGGCAGGAACGGGGCTGCGAGCAGCACCCCGGTGGTCGCGATCGCGGCGTGGCCGGAGGGTACGACGGACCCTCGGTCGGCGCGTCGTCGCGCAGCTCGACCTCGTCGTCGACCCGGGCCGGACGCGGACGTTGCAGGATCTTCTTGAGGCCGACCTCCAGCGCCTTCTCCAACGGCAGCGCGCAGGCCGCCCTCAACGCCAGGTGCGGCCGCCCGGTGGCCAGCCCGCCCACCGCCAGCACCGGCAGCGTCCACGGGGTGCCGAGCTGCTGAGGCACGCGGAGGACCGCGTGCCGCCGGGCCCCGTGGTTGGCCGTCGAGAACACGGCCTGCTCCACCGGACCCGGGCGGCCGCGGAACAGCACCCCGGTCCCGACGTACGCCCCCGCGGCGAGCACGGCGGTCCCGCTCACGCGACTCATCCGATCCCCCTGACCTCAGGCGTCGCGGCGGGAGGAGGCGAGCCCACCGAGCTGGGCGAGCGCGTTGCGGGCGATGCCCACGAGCGCGCTGCCCTGCTCGCCGTGCAGCCGGTTGCGCTCCGGGTCCGGGTCCAGCACGTTTCCGGTGGTGGGCTCGACCGGCGTGGTGCGGTCTTTGGCGGCCAGCGTGAACAGCGGGCCCACCAGCACGTCGAACGCCCAGGGCATCGCCGTGAAACCGAACCGCATCACGTTGTTGGCGATCCCGACCTGGGACCGGCCCCGGCCGTGCTCGACCTGGTGGAGGACCGCCTTGGCGACCTTCTCCGGCGAGGCCACCGGCGGCGGCGGCCGGCCGACGAAACCGGCGTAGTTGGCGGCCTGCAGGTAGATCGGGGTGTCCACGCCGCCCGGGGCGATGTAGCCGACGTGCACGTCGGGCAGGTCGCGGTTCTCGAGCTGCAGGTGCCGGGCCAGGGAGCGCACCCCCCACTTGCTGACCGCGTAGGCGCTCATCGTGGGGGTCGCGATGTGGCCGATCACCGAGCCGATCAGGATCAGCGAGCCCTCCTGCTGGCGCCGCAGCACGGGCAGCACGTGCCGGGCCACGGTCGCGGAGCCGAGCAGGTTGGTCCGGATGACGCCCTCGAAGACGTCGGCGGGCACCTCCTCCAGCCGCCCGTAGGCGACCACTCCGGCGCTGTTCACGACCGCGTCGATGCGGCCGTGCCGGCCCAGCACCTCGGTGACCATCTTGTCCATCGCCTCGTTGTCGGCGACGTCCGCGGCGACCACCATCGTCGAGGCCGCACCCGCCGTCTCGCACTCGGACTCGGTGCGCAGCAGCGCGGACCGTCCGCGGGCCACCAGCACCAGGTGCTCACCGGCCCGGGCCGCGCGGTGCGCGACGGCCCGGCCGATGCCGCTGGAAGCCCCGGTGACGACGACGACCTTGGGTCCCACGGTCACGGCTTGAGCACCACCTTGATGCAGCCGTCCTGCTTCTTCTGGAACATCTCGTACGCCGCGGGCGCCTCCTCGAGCGGGAGCCGGTGGGTGGCCAGCGTCTCGACGCCGAGCACGTCCTCGCCCTGCTCGAGGACCTTGGCGATCTCCTCGGTCCAGCGCTTCACGTGGCACTGGCCGAAGCGCATCGTGATGCCGCGGTCGAAGATCTCCATCATCGGCATCGGGTCGACCTCGCCGCCGTACACCCCGCTCACCGAGACCGTGCCGCCGCGGCGGACCGACTTGATAGAGCTGCGCAGCGCGGCGAGTCGGTCGATCGCCATCTTGTCGGTCATCGGCCGGGCGATGGCGTCCGGCAGCAGCCCGACCGCGCCGATGGCGGCCTTGGCGATCGGCGAGCCGTGCGCCTCCATGCCGACCGCGTCGACGGTGCCGTCCGCGCCGCGGCCCTGGGTGAGGTCCAGGATCGCCCCGACCACGTCGGAGGTGGTCTCCATGTCGATCACCTCGACGCCGTACGAGCGGGCCAGCTCCAGACGTTCCGGCACGCGGTCCACGCCGATCACGCGGCGGCCTGCGTTCTTCGCGATCCGGCAGGTCAGCTGGCCGACCGGCCCGAGGCCGAAGACCGCGACGGTGCCCTCCTCGGGCACGTCGGCGTACTCGAAGGCCTGCCAGGCGGTCGGCAGGATGTCGGAGAGGTAGAGGTAGCGCTCGTCGGCGGCGCCCTCGGGCACCTTGACCGGGCCGAACTGGGCCTGCGGGACGCGCAGGTACTCCGCCTGGCCGCCGGGGACCGAGCCGTAGAGCTCGGTGTAGCCGAACAGCGACGCGCCCTTGCCGGTCTTGTAGTTCTGGGTGGTCTCGCACTGGGCGAACAGGCCGCGCGAGCACATCCAGCAGGAGCCGCAGGAGATGTTGAACGGCACCACGACCCGGTCACCGGGCTTGATGTCGTGCACCTCGGCGCCGACCTCCTCGACCACGCCCATGGTCTCGTGACCGAGCACGTCGCCGGGCTTGAGGAACGGCCCGAGCACCTCGTACAGGTGCAGGTCGGATCCGCAGATCGCAGTGCTCGTCACCTTGATGACGGCATCGGTCGGCTTCTCGATCCGCGGGTCGGGAACCTCCTCGACCGAGACCTTCCGCTTGCCCTGCCAGGTGAGTGCGCGCATGAGTGCTGTTCCTCTTTCCGGTTCCGTGGAGTCCCCGTGTCCTGGGAACGACGTCTACTCCCTGGGGTACCCGAGGGCGCTGTCGCTACACCACGCTCGACGTCCACCCAGGATGCGCACCCCTCCCCCGGCGCTTGGCCGGTCGGGCAGGATCAGCGGTGAGACGTCGTACGCCGCCCGCGGCACCGAGCAGGGAGGGCAGGATCCGCACCATGAGCCTGGTCGCCCTGCTGAGAGCCGCCCATCTGGGGCCCACCGTCGCCGTCACGACGGTGACCGCGCTGCTGGCCGTCGCCGCGGACCTGGCCGCACCCGACGTGGCGCAGGTCACGCTCGCGGTGCTCGCCGGGCAGCTCGTCATCGGCTGGTCCAACGACCTCATCGACGCGGACCGCGACGCCCAGGTGGCTCGGCCGGACAAGCCGCTCGCCACCGGCGCGGTCACGCTGGGTGCGGTGCGGACCGCGCTCGGGCTCGCCGCCGCCGCCGCGGTGGTGCTGTCGGCGGTGCTGGGCTGGCGGGCCGGGCTGCTGCACCTCGGCGCCGTGGTCGGCGCCGGCCTGGCCTACAACCTCGGGGTGAAGGCCACCGTCTGGTCCTGGCTGCCCTACGCGGTCGCGTTCGGCTCCCTGCCGGCCGTCGTGTCGCTGGCCGGTACGCCGCCGCAGGCGCCCCCAGTCTGGCTGCCGGTCGCCGGCGCGACCCTCGGGGTGGCCGCACACTTCCTCAACACGTTGCCCGATCTCGGCGACGACGCGGCCACCGGCGTCCGGGGTCTCCCGCACCGGCTCGGCGCGCGCGTCTCCCAGCTGCTGGCCACCCTGCTGCTGCTGGTGGCCTCCGTGGCCGCGGTCCTCGGCCCCGACGGGTCCCCGCCGCTCTGGGCCTGGGCGGTGCTCGCGCTGACCGTCGGGCTCGCCGCGACCGCGCTGCTCGGCCGCGGCAAGGTGCCGTTCCGTGCGGCGCTCGCGATCGCCGTCGTCGACGTCACGCTGCTCGCGGTGATGGGGTGAGCAACCGAGCTTTCCACCCGGATCAGACTTTCCGGATTCGCAGAGACCCCGGGTGGCGACCCGAGTAGCGTGACGCGGGTGTGGGGTGGGGACCCCGCGCCTGGGGAGGAACTGCTGTCCCGACGGCGGCCGATCCCCGGTGGAACCACTCGTCTCTCGCTTGCGGGTGACGCGCGAGGGGGCAAGGTGCAGGAACCGGCAACGACTTCCGATGCGGTGGTCGCCGTGGAGGGCGTGAGCAAGGTCTACCGCCCTACTCCGATGGCGATGCGGATGATGGTGCGCACCACCATCCACTCCGACGTCACCGCGCTCGACGGGATCAGTCTCCGTGTCGAGGCCGGACAGACGGTGGCGCTCGTCGGACCCAACGGCGCCGGCAAGACGACGTTGTTCCGGATCCTGACCGGGTTGACCACGCCCACCACCGGCGAAGCGAAGGTCCTGGGTCTCGACGTCGACACGCAGTCCCTCGCGGTCCGCCGGATGGTCGGCTTCATGCAGGCCGAGGACAGGGCTCTGTTCATGCGCATGAGCTGCCTGGAGAACCTCGTGTTCCATGCGCGCCTCCAGCACATCCCTCGCCGCGACCTCCGGTCCCGCTGCATGGAGGCGCTCGAGGACGTCGGGCTGGCCTCTCAGGCCCAGTCGTCGGTGTTCGCGCTGTCCGCGGGCATGCGGGCCCGCCTGCAGCTCGCCCGCGCCATCGTCCACCGCCCCCGGTTGCTGATCCTGGACGAGCCCACCGGAGCCGTCGACCCGGTCGGCGCCCACGAGCTTCTGCTCCTGGTGCAGCGGCTGGTTCGCGAGCACAACCTGGCCACGCTGATCAGCAGCCATCGCCTGGAGGAGATCGAGTCGCTCGGGTCGAACGTCGTGCTCCTCGACCGCGGCCGCATCCGCTACCACGGCGACCTGAGCACCCTGCGCGACCAGTGGCGGCGCCCCGCGGTGGAGATGGAGCTCGACTCGATCGAGGCCGCGAAGGCCGCCTGCACCTTGCTGGGGACTCACGGGGTCGAGGTCCACAGGTCGGGGACCGAGGTGGAGTGCCGGCTGCCGGCGGGCTGGAGCTCGGGGCAGCTGTTCGCCATCCTCAACAGCGTGGCCGACCGTCTGGTCCACATCCGGGAGGCCAACGTGCCGCTGCGAGACATCCTCGCCGAGATGTACGCCGGGCCGCCCCCGGCGGTCAAGGAGCGGGCATGAGCACCCCGACCGCCCGCCGCGCCTCGAACGCGTTGGACGTCGTGGTCGCGTTCTTCCGGCTGGACGCGATCGACGAGCTCAGCTATCCGATGTCGATGATGTTCCGGTTCCTGGCGCCGCTGATGTCGGTCATCGTGTACTTCTTCCAGGCGGACTTCCTGGGTCGACCCGACTCCTATGGGGCCACGCTGGTCGGGATCAGCCTCGCGGTGTCGCTCCAGCTGGCCCTGACCGGCTGCGGCAACCGGCTCCAGCAGCTCCAGGAGCGGGGAAACCTCGAGCCGGTGCTGGTCGAACCGGTGTCCTGGTGGGTCATCCCCGTCACGATGAACATGTGGCAGACCCTGGCCGGCGTCGTCACCATGTGCCTGATGCTGGGCACCGGGGTGCTGCTCGGCGCCGACCTGCAGGTGAGCGGTCTGCTGCCGTTCCTGCTCATCCTCGCCTTGGGGCTCATCGCCTGCAACGCGGTGGGGATCCTCTCCGCCAGCCTGATCGTGCTGGCGAAGCGCTCCCAGGCGATCCTCGGCCTCTACGGCTTGGCCGCCAGCCTGCTCGGCGGGGCCCTGTTCTCCATCGAGGTCCTCCCCGAGTGGCTGCGGGCGTTGAGCTACCTGGTCCCGCACGCCTACGTCATCAGCGCAGCCCGCGACGTGCTGGTGCCGGGCGGAGCCGGTGCCGGGATGCCGCTGGGCGTGGCCGTCACGGGACTGGTCATCTTCGACCTGATCGTGTTCCCCCTCGCCCTCTACGCGTTCACCAAGGCGCTGGAGTACTCCCGCACGATGGGACTGCTCGGAGGCTACTGATGCGCATCGCGATCGCTCTCCATGACGTCGTGCTCGGCGGGGACACCCTCAACGCGCTGGAGCTCGGCTGCCGGCTCCGGGAGCGGGGCCACGACGTCGTGCTCTTCGCGGTGAGCAGAGCCTCCCGGTCAGCCACCGAGACGCCGCTCCTGGCATTCGCGGAGGCGCGCGGGATCGAGGTGCACCTCTTCGGAGAACCGAGCGGCGTCCGCGACCGGATCCGGTTGGTGGGACAGCTGGCCGAGTTCGTGCGCGAGCGACGCATCGACGTCGTGCATGCGTTCGGACATCGCGACACCTACTACAGCTTCTGCGGCTCCTACGGGCTGCGGGGCGTCCCACTCGTGGTCAACGACTACGCCATGACCGTGACCCGCGGGCTGCCGCGACGGGTGCCGCTCGTCGTCGGCACCCGGGAGGTCGCCGCGGAGGCGAGGGCGATCCGTCGCGGACCGACGTACGTCGTCGTACCGCCGGTGGACGAGGTCGAGAACGCGCCCGGCGTCGTCGACGGCCATGCCTTCCGGCGCGCCCACGGAGTCGCGGATACAGACCGCCTGATCGTCGTCGTGAGCCGGTTCGCGGTCGCCCTGAAGAGAGAGGGCCTCCTCGCGACGATCGACGCCGTGGTAGAGCTCGACGACCCCACGGTGCGGCTGGTGATGGTCGGCGGCGGGGAGACGTACGACGAGCTGCAGCAGCGCTCACGCGAGGTGGGCGCACGCCTCGGACGCGAGGCGGCCGCGCTGCCGGGCCCGATGACCGACCCGCGCGCCGCCTACGAGGCCGCCGACATCGTGGTCGGGATGGGGCACTCCGCGCTGCGCGCGCTGGCATTCGCGAAGCCGGTCGTGGTGGTCGGCGAGCGTGGCTTCGCGCTGCCCGTGACCCCGCAGACCCTGCACCACTTCGACTTCCACGGCTTCTACGGCCTGGGAGACGGCGGCGACGCCGCTCCGGCACTGGCAGGCCACCTCCGGCGTCTGCTGGGCGACCCTGACCTGCGGGCCGGGCTCGGCGGCTTCGGTCGACAGCTGATCCTCGAGGACTACGGGCTCGACACGGCGGCCGAGTCCCTGGAGAGCATCTACGAGTCGGCGCTAGGCCGCAGGTGCGTGCGCAGCTGGCTCGTCGACGCCGGGCACCTCGCGGCCTCCTACGGCCCCGCCCGGGTGCGCCGCACCGTGCGTCGCAGGCCGGCCCTGCGCACGGTCGCCACGTGACGCTCGCCCGTCGTGAGGGGGCGTGCGGACGTCGGTGACGGGCGTGCGGACGTCGTACTCTCGTCGGGAACCGGCGGTCCAGACCTCTCCGTGCGCCCGCGGCGCGCCGGTGGAGCCTCGCAGTCATGCCCGGCCGGCCACCCGGCGGAGCCTGAGCATTGAACGAGCGGGTAGACAGTGAGCATGCGCATCGTCAGCGTCCAGGGCACGCTCCCTGGTCACCGCTACCCCCAGCACGAGATCACCGAGGCGTTCGCCACCACCGTGCTGGGCGACGACGTGAACCGGGCCGTCGTCGACCGGCTGCACCGCAACGCCTGCGTGGACTCCCGGCACCTCGCGCTGCCGCTGGAGCGCTACGGCGAGCTGCGCGACTTCGGGGAGTCCAACGACGCCTTCATCGAGGCCGGCGTCGAGCTCGGCTCCCGGGCGGTCACCGACGCCCTGAAGGCGGTCGGGCTGACCCCGCAGGACGTCGACCTGATCATCTCCGCGACCGTGACCGGGCTGGCGGTGCCCTCGCTCGACGCCCGCGTGGCCGCCGCGATCGGGCTGCGGCAGGACGTGATCCGGGTCCCGCTCGTCGGCCTCGGTTGCGTCGCCGGCGCCGCCGGGGTGGCCCGCCTGCACGACTACCTCGTCGGTCACCCCGGTCACGTGGCAGTGCTGATGGCCGTCGAGCTCTGCTCGCTGACCGTGCAGCGCGACGACCGGTCCATGCCCAACCTCGTCGCCAGCGGTCTCTTCGGCGACGGCGCGGCGGCGGTCGTCGCGGTCGGGGCGGACCGGGCCGCCGACTTCGCCCACCTGCCCGGCCCCGGCGGTGGCGCCGCGTCGCAGCCCGACGTGCTGGCCAGCCGCAGCCGGCTCTACCCCGACAGCGAGCGCGCGATGGGCTGGGACGTCGGCGCCACCGGGCTGCGGATCGTCCTCGACGCGCAGGTGCCCGAGCTGGTGGAGACCTACGTCGGCGGCGACGTCGACGACTTCCTCGCCGAGAACGACCTGCGGCGCGACGACATCGAGTGGTACGTCGCCCACCCGGGCGGCCCGAAGGTGCTCGAGGCGCTGCAGGCCGCGCTCGGGGTGGACCGGGAGGCGCTGCGGCTCACCTGGGAGTCGCTGGCCCGGATCGGCAACCTCTCCTCCGCCTCGGTGCTGCACGTGCTCGCCGACACCCTGGAGCAGCGGCCGCCGCGCCCCGGCTCCTACGGGCTGATGATGGCGATGGGCCCCGGCTTCTGCTCCGAGCTGGTGCTGCTGCGCGCCCCGGACGTCGCCGCATGAGCAGCGAGGCGCTGTTCACCCTGCTGATCCTGGCGGTCGCGCTGGAGCGGGTCGCGGAGCTGGTCGTCTCGCAGCGCAACGCGGCCTGGAGCCTGCGCAACGGGGGCGTGGAGACCGGTCAGCGGCACTACCTGGTTATGGTCGTCCTGCACACGGCGCTGCTGGTCGGCGCCCTGGTCGAGGTCTGGGTACGGCGGCCGGCGTTCGTGCCGGCGCTGGGCTGGACGATGCTGGCGCTGGTGCTGGCCTCGCAGGCGCTGCGCTGGTGGTGCATCACCACCCTGGGGCGGCGGTGGAACACCCGGGTCATCGTGGTGCCGGGGCTGCCCCTGGTCAGCGGCGGACCGTACCGGTTCCTCCCGCACCCGAACTACGTCGCCGTCGTCGTCGAGGGGTTCGCGCTGCCGCTGGTGCACACCGCCTGGATCACCGCGCTGGTGTTCACGGTGGCCAACGCGCTGCTGCTCACCGTCCGGATCCGGGTGGAGAACGAAGCGCTGCGCAACGCCGCCGCACCGGGCGGGGAACGGGTCCGGTCATGACCGACCTGCTCGTGGCCGGGGGCGGACCGGCCGGTCTGGCCACCGCCCTCTACGCCCACCACGCCGGACTCGACGTCACGGTCTGGGAGCCGCGCCCCGACGTGATCGACAAGGCCTGCGGCGAGGGCCTGATGCCCGGCGCGCTCGCCGCGCTGCACGACCTCGGGGTCGACCCGGCCGGGCACCCGCTGACCGGGATCCGCTACGTCGCCGGCGAGCACCGCGCGGAGGCGTCGTTCCGCGGCGGGCCCGGCCGCGGCGTCCGCCGTACGACCTTGCACGCCGCGCTGCGCGACGCGGTCCTCGACGCCGGCGTGGAGATCGCCCGCCGCGGCGTGAGCGACGTGCGCCAGGACGCCGACGGGATGGTCGTCGACGGCGTACGCACCCGCTACCTGGTCGCCGCCGACGGGCTGCACTCCCCGATCCGGCGCAGCCTGGGGCTCGACGGGCGGCCCTCACCGGTACGCCGCTACGGGCTGCGCTGCCACGCCGAGCGGGCGCCGTGGACCTCGCACGTGGAGGTGCACTGGGCGGCGGCCGCGGAGGCGTACGTGACGCCGGTGGCCGCGGACCGGGTCGGCATCGCCGTACTCACCTCGGGGCGCGGCTCGTTCGAGGAGCAGCTCGCCGGCTTCCCCGAGCTCCGCGACCGGGTCGCCGGCCACGAGCTGGGCGAGGTCCGCGGGGCCGGGCCGCTGCGCCAGCGCGTCCTGCGGCGGGTGGCCGGGCGGGTGCTGCTGGTCGGCGACGCGTCCGGGTACGTCGATGCCCTCACCGGCGAGGGCATCGCCCTGGGGATCGCCCAGGCGCGTGCCGCGGCGGCCGCGGTGGCCCTCGACGACCCGGAGCGCTACGAGCGGCAGTGGCACACGATCACCCGCCGCTACCGGCTGCTCACCACCGCCCTGCTCGGCGCCTCCCGGTGGGGCCCCGCCCGTCGTGCGCTGGTGCCGGCCGCCACCCTGGTCCCCGGCGTGTTCGCCGCCACCGTCAACACCCTTGCGAGGCCCGCATGACCACCACCGACAGCACCTCCCCGGCTCCGAGCGGCGTGGAGGAGGTCGTGCTGCTCGACGAGGCCGGCCACCGCGTCGGCACCGCCGCCAAGGCGGACGTGCACCACCGCGACACCCCGCTGCACCTGGCGTTCTCCTGCTACGTCTTCGACAGCGCGGGACGGCTGCTGCTGAGCCGGCGGGCTCTCGACAAGGCGACGTTCCCGGGGGTGTGGAGCAACAGCTTCTGCGGCCACCCGGCGCCCGACGAGGACGTCCGGGACGCGCTGCACCGCCGGGCCCGGCAAGAGCTGGGGATCGGGCTGCGCGACCTGGAGCCGGCGCTGCCGCGGTTCCGCTACGTCGCCGCGATGCGCAACGGCGTCCGCGAGAACGAGCTGTGCCCGGTCTTCACGGCGCTGACCGCCGACGACGTACGCCCCGACGCCACCGAGGTCGCGGACACCGAGTGGGTGCCGTGGGCGGCGTTCCGCGACGAGGTGCTCGCCGGGGTCCGCGACGTCTCCTCCTGGTGCATCGAGCAGGTCACCGAGCTCGCCCGCCGCGAGGTCGGCCCCGGCCGGTTCGCCACCGCGGGCTGGACCGAGCTGCCGCCGGCGATGCGTCCCCGCCCCCGCCCCTGACCCACCGCCCCACCCGTCGAGTCGGCGCATCTGCAGCCTCCCCACCCGCCGAGTCGGCGCATCTGCAGTCTCCCCACCCGCCGAGTCGGCGCATCTGCAGCCTCCCCACCCGCCGAGTCGGCGCATCCGCAGCCTCCCCACCCGCCGAGTCGGCGCATCTGCAGCCTCCTCATGCGGGCGGTGCCGCGCTCCGGGACTGACGACACCAGCGTGTGCGGCGATGTTCGCTGCCCAGCGCTGCAGACGCGCCGACTCGGCACGGTTCAGCCCTGCAGACGCGCCGACTCGGCACGGTTCAGCCCTGCAGACGCGCCGACTCGACGGGGTTCAGCGCTGCAGACGCGCCGACTCGACGGGGTTCAGCGCTGCAGACGCGCCGACTCGGCAGGTCAGGGAGCCGGGGTGGGGTCGACGGGCCGTCCGAACCCGACGGCGCCGCGCACCGCGGCCGGCAGGCCGTCGGCAAGAGCCCGGTCGGGCAGCGCCCCGAGTGCGTCGTTCACGGTCGAGAACGCGATCCGCAGCCCGACGAAGAGCGTGATGCCGAAGATCTGCCCGTCGTCGAACCCGGCATCGCGCAGCACCTGCACGTCCGGCTCCCGAGTGCCGTTCGGGTCACGCGTCACCTGACGCGCCCACGCCGCGAGTGCCTTCTCGGCGGGATCCAGGCCGGCGTCGGTCCCGCCCAGCACCGCGGCCGCGACGTCGTCACCGGCCTCGCCGGCCAGCTTGCCGCCCCAGGCCAGCGAGCAGTAGGCGTCACCCAGCGCGGAGGCGCACGCGGCCACCAGGACGCCGCGCTGGCGGAAGCTCAGCCCCCGGCGCGCACCGCCTGCCCCAACAGCTCGAAGAGCGCGTCCTGGGCGGTGGGCAGCTGCGACCAGAGCCGGGAGACATTCATGACGTAGCCGACGTCCTCGATGTCCTCATCGAAGAGTCTCTGCACCTCGGCGGTGGCAGCCGGTGGGCGCAGAAAGCCGGCGCCGGCCGGGCCGGCGGTCGACGGGGTGCGGGCGACGTAGCCCACGACCAGGATCGGCGCGCGCAGCGGCAGTCCTTCCCGGACCCGTTCGGCGGCAACCTCCTCGGCGAAGGCCAGGAACGCGTCCTCACCGACCTCCTGGATCGCCTCGTAGGCGGGCCCGGTCGAGGCGAGGGCGCGAGCGTACGTCGGCGGGTCCGGGAACTCCCACACGAACGGTACGTCGACCCTCCGCACGTGCTCGAAGCCCCACCGGGCCAGCAGCTCCTCACCGGCGCCGGGACGACCGAGGGCGACCATCGACGCCTGGTTGGCGACCTTGGCGGAGGCCGCGAGGGTGAACGGACGCAGCGCCCAGGCGCCCTCGGAGGCCTTGATGTGGCCCCAGACGGTCAGCCCCAGCCGGCCGCCGGGCCGGAGCACGCGGCGTACCTCGGCCAGCGCGCGTCCGGCGTGGTCCCCCAGATGCCGCGGAAGCTGGTCACGACGTCGAAGGAGCCGTCCTCCCAGGGCAGGTGGTGCATGTCGCCGACCCGCAGGTCGGCCGCCGGGCTGCGGTCGCGGGCCACCGCGACCAGCCGGGGCGAGGCGTCGATACCGGCGCAGGAGGCGCCGCGCAGCGCCGCCAGCTCCACCGCCAGGCCGGCACCGCAGGCGACGTCGAGCAGCCGGTCGCCGGCTCCGACGCCGAGCTCGGCGTGCAGCGCGACGTACTCCCGGCAGTTGGCGGGCTCGCTGAGCGTCGCGAAGTCGACGGCGGCCCGGCCCCAGCCCTCATCGACCTGCCGCCAGGCGGCCGTCGTCTCGTCGGCTCGGCGCACCTCGCCCTGGGCGTTGTCCGAGGTCTCCATCGCGCTGTCTCCCACCGCCGTCCCGGGGCAGCAACGGCCCGAGGCTGCCGGCCCCCACTGTGGCAGCGACGTGCCGGATCCGGAAGAGCGGGCCCGGGGAACGTTTGCGCGAACGCACGGAGGGCATCTCCTCCCCATGGCCAGATCCGATCGCATCGCCGAGCCCTGGGGAACCCGCACGCCGTACGGACCGGGCGAGGAGTGGCCGGCCCGGGTCGACATGTACCTCGCCGACGGCCTCACCGAGCAGGACGTCGACAGCTGGCACCAGACCGCGAGCGTGCTGCACTCCAACGGCGACGCCATGGACATCGCCGTCAAGGACGGCAGCATCGTCGGCGTCCGGGGCCGCGAGGTCGACCGGGTCAACCACGGACGTCTCGGACCCAAGGACCTCTTCGGCTGGCAGGCGAACAACTCCCCCGACCGTCTCACCAAGCCGCTGATCCGTCGCGACGGCGAGCTCGTCGAGACCGACTGGGACACGGCGATGGACGCCGTCGCCGGCCGCACTAAGGAGCTGCTCGCCGAGCGCGGACCCAGCTCGATCGGGTTCTACACCACCGGCCAGCTCTTCCTCGAGGAGTACTACACGCTCGCGCTGATCGGGCACGGCGGCATCGGCACCAACCACATGGACGGCAACACCCGGCTGTGCACCGCCACCGCCGCTGCCGCCCTGAAGGAGTCGTTCGGCTCCGACGGGCAGCCCGGCTCCTACACCGACGTCGACCACGCGGACGTGATCGCGCTGTTCGGCCACAACATGGCCGAGACCCAGACGGTGCTGTGGACGCGGATCCTCGACCGGCTGGCCGGGCCGAACCCGCCGCAGGTCATCTGCGTCGACCCGCGGGAGACCGAGGTCGCCCGGCACGCCACGGTCCACCTCGCACCGCGGCCCGGCACCAACGTGATGCTGATGAACGGCCTGCTGCACGAGATCGTGGAGAACGGCTGGGTCGACCACGACTACCTCGACCGGTACACCGTCGGCTTCGACGAGCTGAAGAAGATGCTGGCCGACTATCCGCCGGAGGTCGCCGCGGAGGTCTGCGACGTGCCGGTGGAGGAGCTGCGGCGAGCGGCGCACGTGCTCGGCCATGCGGAGCGGCTGCTCTCCACGGTGTTGCAGGGGTTCTACCAGTCGCACCAGGCGACGGCCGCCGCCGTACAGGTCAACAACCTCAACATCATCCGGGGCAAGCTCGGCAAGCCCGGTTGTGGCGTGCTGCAGATGAACGGACAGCCCACGGCGCAGAACACCCGCGAGTGCGGCGCGGACGGCGACATGGCCGGCTTCCGCAACTGGAGCAACGAGGAGCACGTCAAGAGCCTGGCGAAGGTCTGGAACATCGACTACCACCAGATTCCGCACTACTCGGCTCCCACCCACCTGATGCAGATGATGCGCTACGCCGAGGACGGCTCGATCCGGTTCCTCTACGTCAGCGGCACCAACCCCGCGGTCTCGCTGCCCGAGCTGGGCCGGATCCGCGAGATCCTCAAGCAGGAACGACTCTTCCTCGTCGTCCAGGACATCTTCCTCACCGAGACCGCGCAGCTGGCCGACGTCGTGCTGCCGGCGGCCACCTGGGGGGAGAAGACCGGCACGTTCACCAACGTCGACCGCACCGTGCACCTGTCGGAGAAGGCGGTGGAACCGCCCGGTGAGGCTCGCGCGGACCTCGACATCTTCATCGACTACGCCCGGCGGGTCGGCCTCGAGGACAAGGACGGCGAGCCGTTGGTGAAGTGGACCGACGCCGAGGGCGCCTTCGAGGGCTGGAAGGAGTGCACGCGCGGCCGTCCGGTGGACTACACCGGGATGAGCTACGCCAAGCTCCGCGGCGGCAGCGGCATCCAGTGGCCGTGCAACGACGAGCACCCGGACGGCACCGAGCGGATCTACGCCGACGGGCAGTTCTGGAGCGCGCCGGACTACTGCGAGAGCTACGGGCGCGACATGGTCACCGGCGCGCCGGTGTCCCCGGTGGAGTACAAGGCTCTCAACCCCGACGGCAAGGCGGTCATCAAGGCAGCGGAGTACCTCCCGCCGCACGAGCTGCCCACCGAGGACTATCCGTTCCTGCTCACCACCGGCCGCACGCTTTACCACTTCCACACCCGCACCAAGACCGCCCGGGCCCCGCAGCTGCAACGCGCGGCTCCCGAGGTCTGGGTGGAGATGGCCGCGTCCGAGGCGGAGGCCCGCGACTGGCACGAGGGCGACCTGCTCGAGGTCTCGACCCCCCGCGGCAAGGTCGAGGCCCGGCTGCGGATCAGCGGGATCCGGCCCGGGGTGCTGTTCCTGCCTTTCCACTACGGCTACTGGGACCGGCCCGGCGGCCACGAGCCGGACGGTGAGCTCGGCCGCGCCGCCAACGAGCTGACCATCACGGACTGGGACCCGGTCTCGAAGCAGCCGCTGTTCAAGAGCGCCACGGCCCAGGTACGCCGACTCGGCGCCGACGGCGAGCCCTCGGCCGCCCCGACCACGACCGCGTCCCGTCCGGCGCGGCCGGTCGACGCCGACGTGCCGACGACCCGCGGAGGTCCCGACGCCGAGGTCGAGGAACGTGCCGGACAGGGCGCCACAAGCACCGGAGGTGGGCGATGAGCAACAAGATCGGGATGGCGCTGGAGGAGCTGCACCGCTCCGAGAACGACCTGGCCGGGGCGCTGCTGCGGATGTCGGACCGGCACAAGGTCGACCACGAGGTCTTCTACCTCGGCCGGGACCTGGCCGCCTGGTCGCACCTCCACATCCGCGAGCTGGCCGCCGCCGGCAAGGACTACGGGGTGGACCTGGACGCCGAGCCGGACGCGACCGCCGACGACGAGCCCGGCCTGCTGGCGTCGCTGCGGCAGAAGGGCAGCGAGCTCAGCGGACGGGAGCACGACCTGGGGGTGCTGCTGCTGCGCGACCTGCGCGAGATCCACCGGATGGCTGCCGGGGTGTCCCTGGACTGGGAGGTCCTCGCCCAGTCCGCGCAGGCCCTCAAGGACATCGAGCTTCTGGAGCTGGCCGAGCGGTGCCACCCGCAGACGCTGCGCCAGCTCAGGTGGGCGAACGCCAAGCTCAAGGAGTCCGCGGCCCAGGTGATGGTCACCTGAGCCGGCGCTGCAGATGCGCCGACTCGACGGGAGCCAGCGCTGCAGATGCGCCGACTCGACGGGAGCCAGCGCTGCAGACGCGCCGACTCGACGGGAGCCAGCGCTGCAGATGCGCCGACTCGACGGGGACGGGCGCTGCCCCGCTCCCCCGGCTGCCTCGCGTCACCGGCGGTCCCGGACAATGACGGGGACGCCGTACGACGAGACGAAGGAACCCGCATTGCGCACCCCACTGGTCCTCCTGGCCGCTCCGCTCGCCGCCACGCTGCTGCTCGCGGGCTGCGGCGAGGACACCACCCGGACCGACGACGCACCCGCTCCGGCCGCGAGCTCCTCGGCTCCGGTCTCACCGAGTGCGGCCGGATCGCCCGGCACACCGGCCGCGCCCGAGCCCAAGGGCGTGGTGGTCGACGTGACGGTGGAGGGCGAGAGCATCGAGCCCAACGGCGAGCGGGTCGAGGCAGAGCTCGGGGAGCCGGTGATCCTGCACGTCACCTCCGACCGGGCCGGCGAGCTGCACGTGCACTCGACCCCCGAGCAGGAGGTCGAGTTCGACGAGGGCGAGACCCGGATCGAGCTCAGCTTCGACCAGCCCGGCATCGTCGAGGTCGAGGACCACGAGTCCGGCCTCGTCGTCGTGCAGCTGCAGGTGAGCTGACGTGGCGACCGACACCACGCCGGAGATGGACTACCGCCCGCTCGGCACCAGCGGGCTGATGGTCTCGGTCGTGGGTCTGGGCTGCAACGCCTTCGGCAGCCGCATCGACTCCGCGCAGACCCAGGCGGTCGTCGACGCGGCGCTGACTGCCGGGATCACCCTCTTCGACACCGCCGACATCTACGGCCTCGGCGCCAGCGAGGAGCTGCTCGGCAAGGCCCTGGGCAGTCGCCGCGACGACGTGGTGATCGCCACCAAGTTCGGCATGGACATGGAGGGCCGCAACGGTCCCGACTGGGGCGCCCGGGCCTCCCGCCGCTACGTCCGCAAAGCCGTCGAGGCCAGCCTTCGCCGGCTCGGCACGGATCACATCGACCTCTACCAGCTGCACCAGCGCGACCTCGTCACCCCGCTGGAGGAGACCGTCGAGGCGATGAACGAGCTGGTCGACGAGGGCAAGGTGCGCTATCTCGGCTGCTCCAACTTCGCTGCCTGGGAGGTCGTCGAGGCGCACTGGCTGGCCAGCTCGTCGGGCCGTCGGCCCTTCGTCAGCGCGCAGAACGAGTACTCCCTCTACAACCGGGCTGCCGAGGAGGAGCTGGTGCCCGCGTTGGAGCACCTCGGCATGGCGCTGCTCCCCTACTTCCCGCTCGCCTACGGGCTGCTGACCGGCAAGTACCGCCGGGGCGAGGCGGCCCCGGCGGGCAGCAGGCTGGGTACGGCGGCGCAGCGGCACCGTCTCGACACCGCCGACTTCGACCGCGTGGAAGCGCTCGAGCGGTTCGCGGCCGACCGGGGCGTCGGCATCCTCGACGTGGCGCTCGGCGGTCTCGCGGCGCAGCCGGCCGTCGGCTCGGTGATCGCCGGTGCGACCCGGCCCGAGCAGGTCCGCGCCAACGTGTCGGCCGGGCTGTGGCAGCCCGCCGAGGACGAGCTCGCGGAGCTGGCCACGATCAACACCGACCGTGGCCCGGGGATGCGGCACGCCTCCTACGCCCTGCGTTGACGCACCGGGTCTAGACCACCCGAGGACGACATTTCCGGTTTGCCTGCGTGAGGCCCGGAGGGCGTCGCAGGATGAGCGCGCACCCGGCCCGCCTTCCTGCAGGTGGCGGCCTGGTGCACAGCCTGGTCCTCCGGTGCAGGAGGGGATGCCGAAGGACGGCTGAGGTGGCCCGTCACCCCGCAGGGGGCCGGGCCACCTCACAGCTGGTCGACATCCCGACGTTTCGGACGCTCGGTCGCCATCTGATTCCGGCTTGTTCCGTACGTCCCGTTTCGGGGGCCGTCGATGACCAGACCACCTGGTCGGAGCCGTTTGTCGTCGCGCAGCCCCGGGTAGTACCGCCTCATCTCGGGGGCACTGACCAGCAGGCCTGACCGGGAGACCGGCGGCCGGACGCAAAGGCGGATCCGACGTGGTGACCACGATGAGCCGGACGAACGCAGCGACGTGGCCCGCTGCCCTCGAGCACGAGTCGCGCACACGCGTCCCCGTCGGCCCCGTCACCACCGAGGGGGCAGAGACCCGCGGCCAGATCAGCACCCGGCTGCTCACCCAGGCGGCCGGCGAGAGCGACCCGCTGGAGCGCAAGCGTCTCCAGGACGAGGTCGTGGTCATGCACATGGGGCTCGCCCGAGCGACTGCCGCTCGCTACCGCGGCCGGGGGATCGCCGAGGAGGACCTCGAGCAGGCCGCCGCGATGGCGCTGCTCAAGGCGGCGCGTAACTTCGACCCGACCCGGGGCGTGGAGTTCCTCAGCTACGCCGTGGTCACCATGACCGGGGAGGTCAAGCGCCAGTTCCGTGACTTCGGGTGGATGGTGCGTCCGCCACGGGCGATCCAGCGGCTGCAGGCCGAGGTCAGCCGGGCCGAGGGCGAGCTCACCCACCAGCTGGGCCGCTCCCCCAAGGTCCGGGAGGTCGCCGAGCACCTGGGCGTCCCGGAGGACGACGTGCTGGAGGCGCTGTCCGCCGACGGCTGCTACACGCCCACCTCCTTGGACCTGCCCGTGGGCGCCGAGGGCAACGGGGTCCTCGGCGACACCCTGAGCCAGGAGGACGGCGCGCTCGCCGAGGCGGAGGCCCGCGTGATGCTGCTGCCCGCGGTGCGGGCGCTGCCGGAGCGGGACCGCACGGTGCTGTACCTGCGCTTCTTCAAGCAGCAGAGCCAGTCGCAGATCGCGGCCCAGATCGACGTGACCCAGATGCAGGTCTCCCGCATCCTGTCCCGCGTGCTGGACCGGCTCCACGGCGAGCTGAGCGAGCTCACCTAGTCCCCGGCCCCTCCGCGTCCCTGTTTGCGCTGGTCAGCGAGGGGGTATCCCCTTGCGCAGGGTTTTCAGGGGAGCCGAGGAGGAACGCATGGACTGGTCATCGACCTGGACGATCGTCGTGATCGTCGTCGTCGCACTACTGCTGATCGGCATCATCGCCGCGGTGGCGAAGTCGAGCCGGGAGAAGAAGCGGGAGCGCGACCGCGCCGAGGCTGCCGAGCTCCGGGAGGCCGCCGCCTCCCAGGCGACCGGTCTGCAGCAGCGCGAGGCCCGCGCCCGGGAGACCGAGGCCGCGGCTGCCCAGGCACGTGCCGAGGCGGACCGCAAGGCTGCCGAGGCCCAGCGGCTCGAGGCCGAGGCGCAGGAGAAGCACAGCGAGCTGAGCGAGCATCGCGAGCGTCACCAGGAGCACCTGCGGCGCGCCGACGAGATCGACCCGGACGTCGACGAGGCGACCGCCGAGCAGCGACGCCGCGAGGCGGAGCAGGCCGGGCAGCCCGTGCAGGCCGGCATGGGTGCGCACGCCGGCCCCGCGGATCACACGGATGACACGGCTGAGCAGTCCCACCGGACCCACGACCAGGACGGTGACGGCCACCCGGACCGGACCGTGGCCACGGAGAGCCAGGAGCGCACGATCGTCGAGCCCGACGGGGAGCGCACCGTGGTGCAGTCGGAGAGCACGGACGAGGCCACCGGACGGCACGCCGCACCGCCGCGACAGGCCTGAGAACAGACGCACACCGGCCGGACACCCAGGGTGTCCGGCCGGTGGCATGTCGCTCAGAGGTAGAGGCCGGTCTGGCTGTCGCCCAGCCGCTCCGCGGCGACCGCGTGGATGTCCCGCTCACGGAGCAGGATGTAGGTCTCGGCGTTGACCTCGACCTCGGCCTTGTCCTCCGGGTCGAAGAGCACCTTGTCGCCCACCTCGACGGCGCGGACGTGCGGCCCGACCGCGGCCACCCGGGCCCAGGACAGCCGGCGGCCACCCATCACCGCGGTCGCCGGGATGACGATGCCGCCGCTGGAGCGGCGTTCGCCCTCCTGGTCCACCTCCACGAGCACGCGGTCGTGGAGCATGCGGATCGGGGTCTTGTCGGTCATCTCGCTAGCTTGCGGATGACCAGGACGACGGTCACGAAGCCGACCACCGCACCGGCGGTCTTCAGCATGTTGTCGGTGCGCGGCCGGCCCGCCAGGTCGACGTAGACGGCCTTGATGGAGGCGATCTCCCGGCGGGCGATCGTCTTCGGGCTCGCACGGTAGACGAGCTGGTCGATGGTCCCGGCGAGCCGCTCGCGGGTCACCTCGATCTCCTGCTCGAGCGAGTCGAGATCGTTCGGCTTCGCCACGGGTTGCTCCTCGCCGTCGGGACACGTTCTGCGCACGAGGGGCGGCCGCCCCACACCGGCACAGATTACCCATCGAGCTGCCCGCCACGCGCAGGGCCTCCGGGAGGCCCCGGCTGCAACCGGTGGCGCCCGGGGTGCCGGACGCCCGGACGGGGCCAGCCGTCGTCGGCACGAATCGGGTGCGGCTCAGACGCCCGCGGCCTTCTTGGCCCCCGGGATCGGCTGCCACCGCCGCGCGAGCACGGCCTCCAGGTCGTGCATGGTGGTGTACTCCAGGTCCTCGAGCGGCAGCCGGTGCGGCTCGAACGGCCCGTGCCGGCGCAGGTAGTCCATGACCGTGTTGGCCGTGCTGCGGGCGGTGTCGAAGGACGGGTCGGCGAACAGGTCCCGCGGCATCCCCAGCATGCCCTCGTGCAGCTGGAACCCGAGAGCCACCACGCGTGGCGGTCCGTCGAAGCGCGACGGGTGCGCCTGGTCCGCGGCCACCGGCATCAGCGGTGCGTGGTGCGAGCCGCGCATGCAGCCGGCCACCGTGTGCGCGAGCGTGAACGGCTCCAGGATCTCGCCCACGGCCGGCAGTCCGGACTGGGCGCGCACGATCATCACCGGGTCGTCCTTGCCGACGTACTTGCCGGCGATCAGCGAGAGCCGCTGCGTGCTCGTCGCGGCCGCGGTGATGCCCAGGGCGCGGGAGGTCACCGAGTGGATGACGTAGCGGGCCGGGGCGCCGATGTACATCAGCAGGTCGTAGGACTCCTCGGAGCAGCGGAACTCGATCCGCTTCTCCTCGTAGAGGTCGAACACCTCGAACACGAAGCCGGCGTGCATCTTGGAGTCGATCACCAGGCCGGCGGTGTTGAACGGGTCGGCGAACATCTTGTACAGCGGCAGGTTCCACGCTCCGGGCTCGGTCTTGTCGGCCAGGAAGCACAGCACCGGCTCGCTCGGCCGCTCCTCGAGCTCCAGCTCGGCGTACCCGGGCCCCATCCCCCGCAGGTTCCCGGAGAAGGCGTCGGAGAGCAGGTCCTGCCCGGCGCCGTAGAGCCCCAGCCGCTGCGCGACCGCGGTCGTCTCCTGGAACACCCGGTAGGCGAAGCCGTGGACGTCCGGGTGGTCGGGGCCGAGCCGGTGCGACATCACCAGCGCCAGGTCGTCCCCGCACGAGGCCACGTGGGCGTCCATCAGCAGCCCCTCGCTCACGGCCTCCTCGGCCCGGACCTTGGCCGTCGCCAGCTGCTCGGGGTGCACCGCGGAGTGACCCACCCAGCCTCCGGTGTCGGCCTTGATGATGCTCAGCGTGGCCATGACGTGTCCTTCCTCGGCGGTGTCGGCGCTAGGTCCAGGCTCCGTCGTACGGCGGTGCTCCCGCAGGGCCGGAGGCACCACCGGCCGGGGACCGAGGTCCCGAAGGGCGCATCTCGACCCCGGCGCCGGCGTGCCGCGATGACCTTCTCCCCTGTGCCGCTCCGGCGCCCCGGCGGAGCGTGGAGAGGTCGGCGGAGGAGCCGAGAAGTCTCGAGCCAGAGGAGGAGACATGGGGCCCCGGGTGTTCGCCAACCGCATCGAGGCCGGCCGCATGCTGGGGGCGCGGCTGACGGGTTGGCGGGAGGTGCACCCGCTGGTGATCGGGCTGCCACGCGGCGGGGTGCCCGTCGCCGCGGAGGTCGCCCGGACCCTCGACGCTCCGCTCGACGTCGTGGTGGTGCGCAAGGCGGGGGTGCCCTGGCAGCCGGAGCTCGCGATGGGAGCCGTCGGGGAGGGCGGTGTCCGGGTCGTGAACGAGGACGTGGTGCTGGGGGCGGCCGTGCCCGGGGAGGCGCAGGAGGCCGCCTTCGCCCGGGCCGAGGCCGAGGTCGCGGTCCGGAGGGAGCGGTTCCGCAGCGGCGGCCAGGAGGCGATGCCGGTGGCCGGACGGACGGTGATCCTGGTCGACGACGGGGTCGCCACGGGCGCGACCGCGGCCGCGGCCGTGCAGGTGCTGCGGGCGCGCGGCGCCGAGCGCGTCGTCCTGGCGTGCCCGGTGGCCTCGCCCGAGGCCTCCGAGCACCTCGCCCGGATCGCCGACGAGGTGGTCTTCCTGTCCACTCCCCAGAACCTGCACTCGATCGGCGAGTGGTACGACGACTTCCGGCAGGTCTCCGACGACGAGGTGGCGCGCGTGCTCGCCGAGCAGCGCAACGGCATGCGCCGGCTCAACAGCCTGATCCCGGTGTCCGTCGGCATGCTGCCGGCGACGCTGACGCTGCTGAAGCCCATGCACGGTCTGGTGCTGTTCGCCCACGGCAGCGGCAGCAGCCGGCTCAGCCCGCGCAACGTCCACGTCGCCGAGCGGCTGCACCGCGCCGGCTTCGGCACCGTCCTGTTCGACCTGCTGACCGAGCCCGAGGCCGCCGACCCCCGGCTGGTCTTCGACGTGCCGCTGCTCGGCGAGCGGCTCCTCGCGGCCGAGCGCTGGGTGCGGCGCGAGCACGGCCGGGAGAACGTTCCGCTGGCCTACTTCGGGGCGAGCACCGGCGCCGCCGCGGCGCTCTACGCGGCGGCCAAGGCGCCCGAGGACGTCAGCGCAATCGTCTCCCGGGGCGGTCGGCCGGACCTGGCCGCGGCGTACCTGCCCTCGGTCCAGGCCCCGACGCTGCTCATCGTGGGCAGCGCGGACACCTCGGTGCTGGCGCTGAACCGGCAGGCGGCCGCGATGATGCGGGCTCCGGTCGAGGTGCTGACGGTGCCCGGTGCGACCCACCTGTTCCAGGAACCCGGCACCCTCGACCGTGCCGCCGAGCTGGCCGCGGAGTGGCTGGTGGAGCACCTCACGTCGCACCCCCACACCACGACGGTGTGAGCGGCGGCTCGAAGGGGTGTCGTCCGGCCCCGGGCTGAGGGCTCCGGATTCCTCTCGCGGCCAGGTCCGGATTCGTTCAGATCCCGATGGCTGCGGCCGCGTGGTCGTACCGGCGGGCTTCATCCCGCACGTCGACGCCGGCTCCGGACAAGACTGCCAGGTTCGTCGTCGCCATTCGGAAGAGCAGGGCACGGGCCACCGCGGGGACCGGCACGCCCGACTGGTCCACCAGGGAGGGTGGCGCGTCCTGCCAACAGAGCGCGTCGGCCACGACGACGCCTTCCGCGTACGCAGGCGGTCGCCACAAGGGCGAGACGTCGATGACGCCGGGCGGCAGGCCGGGACTGAAGAGGATGTTGCCGGTCAGGTCCGCGTGCACCACCTGCGGCGTCCCGAGCGGCTCCAGCACCCGTTGCAGGCGTCGGCCGAGGCCGGCGAGCTCGGAACGGAAGCGGATGACGTGCTCGCCCCACGCGACCCGGTCGGCCACCGCCCACCAGTCCTCGCGGACATCCAGGCAGTCCGGTCGGTCCAGGTGGGCGACGGCTCGGTGGAAGGCCCGGCCGGCTTCGAGGACGTCAAGCCAGGTCGACGGCTTCGTGGGGTCGGGTTCGCGGCCTTCGAGCCACCGGGTCGCGGTGTATCCCTCCCACGACCAGGTGCCGTGCCGGGTCCGGACCGGGGCGGCGAGCCGGAACCCGTCGGTGGCCAGGTCGTCGAGGGCCACCGCGAGCCACTCGTGAACCGGGTCGCCGCCCGGTTTGAACACCAGCGTTCCGGCGACCCAGGAGCTGCCCTGCCCTCCGGGCAGCGAGCGCGGCTGCTCCTCGACACCGAAGGCGCGAAGCACACTCGTGGGCGGCGGCTGGGTCACAGCTGGAACGGTACGACGACCGTGCTCGCCGGAGGGCAGCAGCCGCGGTCGTCGGAGCGGCCGAGGGTCGGAGACGAGGTGCGAACGGCTCTCAGGCGAGCCGCTCCTGCAGCAGGGCGGTGGCGGTGCCCATCGTGCGCAGCGCCGGGTAGTCCTCCTCGTCGAGGCGCACCCCCGCGTCCTCGCAGAGCGCCTCGACGAAGCCGAGGAAGTCCAGCGAGTCCAGCTCGAAGGCCCAGGTGAGGTCCTCGTCCGCGGGCAGCGTCTCGACCTCGGCGTCGGGGACGATCCGGCGGACCGCGCCGGCGACGAGGTCGCGGGCCTGGTCGGTGGTCAGTGTCATAGCCCCTCCGGGTGTTGCAGCAGCCGGTCCATGAGCCGCAGGAACCGCGCCCCCGTGGACCCGTCGGTGGCGCGGTGGTCCCCGGACAGGGTCAGGCGTACGACGGGGCGCACGCCGAGCAGCCCGCCGACAGCCCAGGGGCGTTCCACGACCCGCCCGACGCCCAGCAGCGCCACCTGCGGCGGGTAGATCACGCCGGCGACCTCCTCCACGCCCTGGTCGCCCAGGTCGGTGACGGTCAGCGTCGGCGCGGTCATCTCGGCCCGGCTGAGCCGGCCGGACCGGGCCCGGGTCACCAGGTCACGCAGCGCCACCATCAGGTCGGGCAGGGGCAGCTCGTCTGCGTGCAGCAGCGCCGGCGCCACCAGTGCACCGTCTCGCACGTGCACCGCGACGCCGAGGTGGACCCCGTCCCCGGGGACGAAGCGGTCCTCCTGCCAGAAGCCGTTGAGCACCGGCAGCTCCCGCGCAGCGAGCGCCGCGGCACGGAGGATCACCGCGGCCGGGATCACCCGTCGGCCGACGGGGCGGTCCAGGTTGGTGCGCCGCAGCAGCTCGGTCACCGCCTCGAGGTCCACCGTGGTCGCCACGTAGTAGTGCGGGATCTCCCGCTTCGAGCGCGACATCAGCGCCGCGATCGCCCCGCGCCCCGGACCGGTGCCGACGTCCCGCCCGGCACCGCGCGGCCGCGGGGGCGCCGGGGCGGCAGGCCGCACGGGCTCGCGCCCGGCGGCGGCCCGGATGTCCGCGGCACGGACCGTCCCGTCCTCGCCCTGGAGGGTCGCGAGGTCGACGCCCAGCTCCTCGGCCAGCCGGCGGGCGTACGGCGTCACCCGGGCCCGGCCCTCCCCCGCGGCTGCCGGGGCCGGCTCGCGCACGACCGGCCCGCCACCGGGCGGGGCGACCTCGCCGAGCGCATGCGGGCGGGCAGCCGGGCTGGCCGCGGCTGCTGCGGCCCGGTCGACGTCGTCACGGGTGACCGCGCCGTCCCGGCCGGTGCCGGTGACCGCGGCCAGGTCCACCCCCAGCTCGGCGGCGTGGTGCCGCAGCGGCGGGGTCACCCTCGGCTGCCGGTGGGTCCGGGGGGCCGGGACCGGTGCAGCCCGCGGAGCGGCGGGAGCGGCGGGAGCGGCGGGAGCGGCAGGCTCGGCGGGAGCGGCGGGCTCGGCCGGGGCGGTGGCCTCGGCCCCGACAGCAGCAGCGGGCGCCGGCTCGAGCCGCGCCAGGGAGGCGCCGACGTCGACCCGGGTGCCCGGCTCCACGAGGAGCTCGGAGACGACGCCGTCGTGGAAGGACTCCACCTCGACCGCGGCCTTGTCGGTGTCGACGACCGCCATTAGGTCACCGCGGTGCACGGTGTCGCCGGGGTGGACCAGCCACTCGAGCACGGTCCCGGACTCCATGTCGGCGCCCAGCGACGGCATCGTGAAGTCGACCACCTCAGCCCACCGTCCTCCGCGCGGCGGCGACGATGGTCTCCTCCCGCGGGAGCGCCGCTTCCTCCAGGTGCCGCGCGTACGGCATCGGGACCTCCGCGGAGCAGACCCGCTCCACCGGGGCGTCGAGGTCGAAGAAGCACTGCTCGACGAGCCGGGCACTGATCTCGGCCGAGAGGCTGCCCGAGCGCCAGCCCTCGTCGACGACCACGCACCGGTGCGTGCGCCGCACCGAGGCGAAGATCGTCTCCTCGTCGAGCGGCCGGAGCGTGCGCAGGTCCACGACCTCGGCGTCGACGCCCTGAGCGGCCAGTGTCGCGGCGGCGGCCATGGTGGCCGGCAGGGTGCCGCCGTAGCAGACCAGGGTCACGTCGGACCCCGGCCGGCGGAGCGCCGCGTGCCCGATCTCCACCGGCCCGGCGTCCGCGGCGATGGTTCCACGGTCGTTGTAGAGCGACCCGTGCTCGAAGATCAGCACCGGGTCCGGGTCCTCCAACGCGGTCCAGAGCATCCCGCGGGCGTCCTCGAGCGTGGCCGGCGCCAGGATCTTCAGGCCGGGGATGTGGGCGTACCACCCCTCGAGGCTGTGCGAGTGCTGCGCGGCCAGCTGCCGCCCGGCTCCGGTGGTCATCCGGATCACCAGCGGCACGCCCACCTGGCCGCCGGACATGTGCCGCAGGGTGGCGGCGTTGTTGAGGATCTGGTCCAGCGCCAGCAGGCTGAAGTTCACGGTCATGATCTCGACGATCGGCCGCATCCCGGCGATGGCGGCCCCGATACCGGCGCCGACGAACGCCGCCTCGGACAGCGGGGTGTCGCGGATCCGCTCGGGCCCGAACTCCTCGAGCAGCCCGAGGCTGACCGCGAAGCAGCCGCCGTAGCGACCGACGTCCTCGCCCATCAGGAAGACCCGGTCGTCGCGGCGGAGCGCGTCGCGGATCGCCGCGCGGCACGGGCCCCGGACCGCGTCATGACCGGCCGCCCTGCTCGGCGTACACGTGCCGGGTCAGCTCCTCGACCGGCTCCAGCGGCGCCGCCTCCGCGCTCTCGACCGAGCGGTCGACCTCGGCGAGCGCGTCGGCCCGGATCCGCTCGAGCGCGGCCTCGTCGAGCGCCCCCTCCTCGAGCAGCCGCGCCACCAGCGCGTCGATCGGGTCCCGCTCACGCCAGCGCTCCACCTCCGCCTTGTCCCGGTAGCGCTCGGGGTCGTACATCGAGTGCGCACGGAACCGGTAGGTGCGCAGCTCGAGGAAGACCGGCCCGCCGCCCCCACGGACGTGGTCCACCGCCCGGCGCGCCGCCTCGGCGACCGCGACCACGTCCATCCCGTCGACCGCCCAGGCGGCCATCCCGTAGGAGGACGCCCGCAGCGCCAGGTCGGTCTCCGCCTGTGCCCGCTCGATCGCGGTGCCCATCGCGTACAGGTTGTTCTCGCAGGCCAGCACCACCGGCAGGTGCCAGAGCGCGGCGAGGTTGGCGCACTCGTGGAACTCGCCCTCGGCGTAGGCGCCGTCGCCGAAGAAGCAGGTGGTGACAGCGCCGGTGCCGCGCATCGCGTCGGCCAGGGCCAGGCCGATCGCGAGCGGCAGCCCGCCGGCGACGATCGCGTTGCCGCCGTAGAACCGGCGGTCCGCGTCGAAGAGGTGCATGGACCCGCCGCGGCCTCCGGAGCAACCGGTGGCCCGGCCGTACATCTCGGCCATCAACGAGTCCATCGGCACGCCGCGCGCCAGCGCGTGGCCGTGCTCGCGGTATGTCGAGACCACCGGGTCCGCCGGCGCGAGCGCCGCGCTCACCCCCACCGCCACCGCCTCCTCCCCGATCCCCACGTGCAGGAAGCCGCGTATCTTGGCCGCGCTGTAGAGCTCGACGCACCGCTCCTCGAACAGCCGCATCCGGGTCATCTCGCGCAGCAGGCCGACCCGGGGGTCCTCCGGGGCGGCCCCGTCCGCCCGGGTCGTCACTGCCGCTCCAGGGTCGAGACGTCGCCCTCGGGCAGCCCGAGCTCGCGTGCCTTGAGCAGCCGCCGCATCACCTTGCCGCTGCGGGTGTGCGGCAGGTGCTGGTCGAAGACGATCTCCCGCGGCGCCACCGACCCCAGCCGGCGACGGCCGAACGCGACCAGCTCCCGCCGCAGCTGCTCGTCGGCGTCGAAGCCGGGGCGCAGCGTCACGAACGCCTTGACCAGCTCGCCGGCGACCGGGTCGGGCTTGCCGATCACCCCCGCCTCCACGACCGCCGGGTGCTCCATCAGTGCGCTCTCCACCTCGAACGGGCCGATCAGGTGCCCGGCCGACTTGATGACGTCGTCGCCGCGCCCGACGAACCAGTAGTAGCCGTCGACGTCGCGCCGGGCGAGGTCGCCGCTGCAGTACCACCCGCCGATGAAGCAGCGGCGGTAGCGCTCCTCGTCGTCGAGGTAGCCGCGGAACATCGAGGGCCACCCCGGACGCAGCGCGAGCTCGCCGACCTGCCGCGGGTCGGAGACCTCCACCACCTGCCCGTCGCTCAGCACCGGCCGGCCGTCGGTGCCGCGCTCGAGCAGGGCGACCTCCACGCCCGGCTCGGGGCGGCCCATCGAACCGGGACGCACCTCGTCGCCCGGCGCGTTGCTGACCATGATCGCGCCGGTCTCGGTCTGCCACCAGTTGTCGAGCACCGGGCGGCGGAACGTCTCCTGCGCCCAAAGCACCGCCTCCGCGTTGAGCGGCTCCCCCACGCTGGCGACGTGCCGCAGCGCGGACAGGTCGTAGCGCCCGGCGAGCTCGGCGCCCGAGCGCATCAGCATCCGCAGCGCCGTGGGGGCGGTGTACCAGACGCTGACCCGCTGGTCGGCCAGGACGCCGTACCAGCGTCGGGCGTCGAAGTCGCCGGCGTCGACGACGACGGTGGCGCCGTGGGTGAGCGGGGCGATGATGCCGTACGACGTGCCGGTCACCCAGCCCGGATCGGCCGTGCACCAGAAGACGTCGCCGCGGCGCAGCCCGAGGGCGTGGCCGGCGGTCGCGTGGTGCGCGACCACCGCGTCGTGCACGTGCAGCGCCCCCTTGGGCCGGCCGGTGGTGCCACTGGTGAAGTGCAGCAGGGCCACCGACTCCGGGTCGGTCCAGGGGATCGTGTAGTCGGCGTCGGCCGTGGCCATCAGGTCGTGCCAGGACCTGGTGCCCGGCTCGACGGTCGTCGGGTCGGCGTCCACGAGCAGCACCTCGGCGAGCTCGGGCAGCTGGTCGCGGAGCCCCGCGATCCGCCGGCGGTAGAGCTCACGGGTGGTGACCAGGACGCGGGCGCGGCCCATCAGCATCCGCTGCCGCACCGGCTCGGGTCCGAACGCGGCGAACAGCGGGCAGAACACGCTGGCGTGCTTGAGGGTGCCGAGCGCGCTGACGTGGGTCTCCCAGCCGCGGCCGAGCAACGTGAACACCGCGCCGCCCGGTTTCACCCCCAGGCCGTCGAGGACGGCGGCGAACCGGTTGGTGTGCTCGCGGAGGTCCCGGTAGGTGTGCTCCTGCACGGCGCCGTCGGCGGCGAGGCAGCGCAGCGCGACGACGTCCCCGTCCCCGTGCACCACGTGCCGGTCGACCGCCTCGTAGGCGATGTTGAGCCCACCGCCCGGAAGCCCGTCGAGCGCGGCGCGGGCGAGCGCCCAGGCCTGCGACCGGTCCGGGTGGCCGGCGCTCACGCCCGTCCCTTCGACTCCTCGGCGGTGCTCTCGTGCTCGCTGCGGCGTTCCTCCTCGGCCGCCTTGTGCGCATGGGCCGCCTCGCTGGCGAGGTAGCGGTTCAACCCCTCCCACAGCTGGGCGCGGCGGGCGCTGCGGAGTGCCCTCGACACCGGCTCGTCCATGGCTTCGCGCTGTGCCTTCAGGTTCTCCTGCTCGCTCATCGGTCCTCCTCGACAGTCCCCGACACCGCCACCCTGCCGCGGGGCGCATCCCCACCCCAGGGTCCTTGGGCCCGCGTCGCCGGGACTGCCGCACCTGGCCGTTACCTCCCGGTGCGCGCGAGTGCCCCCGGCCGTGACCTAGGGCCCTGGGGGGTCCGGCCCACGGCCGTCCACGATGGGACGGAGAGGGCACTCGGGGGCGCTTGGGGCGCCCGAGGGAAGGGGCGCGTCATGACCGACCTGGTGCACCGCCCCACGGACGACCTGGTCCATGGGCTGGAGGACGCCCCGGCGCGTGAGCCCAGCGTGGTCGGCGCCAAGGCGGCCGCGCTCGCCCGGTCCCGGCAGGCCAGGCTGCCGATCGTGCCCGGGTTCGCGCTCACCACCGAGGTGCACCGCCGGTTCCTCGCGGCCGGGCGCACGCTGCCGCCCGAGGTCGCCGCCGGTGCGCTGGACGCCTGGTCCCGGCTCACCGGGGGCGGCTCCCGTCGCGTCATCGTGCGCTCCTCCTCGACCGTCGAGGACGTCGGCGCCTCGTCGATGGCCGGACGCTTCCGCTCGGTGCTCGACGTGGACGGACCGGACGCGTTCCTCTCCGCCGTGGTGGACGTGCTGCGTTCCGGGGACGCGGTCGGCACCCCCGGAGCGCCGAGCCCGATGGGGGTGCTGGTGCAGCGGCACCTGCGTCCGGCGAAGGCCGGCGTGATGTTCGGTGTCGACCCGGTCACCGGCGACGCGCGCCGGCTGGTCGTCGAGGCCGTCACCGGCGGCCCGGACAAGCTGGTCAGCGGCAAGGTGACCGCCCAGCACTACGTGATGACCCGGCACGGACGGCTGCTCGCCATCGACCACACCCCGGTGCACGCGCTGCGACCCGTCACCCACCACCAGCGACTGCTCGGCACCACCGAGCTGGTCGCGCTGGCGCGGCTGGCCGCACGCACCCGTTCGGTGTTCGGCTCGCCGCAGGACGTCGAGTGGGCGCTGGAGGAGGACGGCCGGCTGGTGCTGCTGCAGAGCCGCCCGGTCACCGCGGTCGCCCCGACCGCCACCCACGGCCCCGTGCTCGGACCCGGGCCGCTGGCGGAGACCTTCCCCGACCCGTTGAGCCCGCTCGAGGCGGACCTGTGGGTGCAGCCGCTGCGCGAGGGCGTCTGCCGCGCCCTGGCCGAGACCGGGGCGGTCGCGGCCCGACGGCTGCGCGAGTCCCCGGTGGTCACCACCGTCGGCGGCCGGATCGCCGCGGACCTGGAGCTGTTCGGCTACGTCCACCACCGCACCGCGTGGACGGTCATCGACCCGCGCCCGGCCTTCCGCTCCCTGGGGGCGGCCTGGCGCACCGGCGTCCTGCGCGCCGAGCTGCCGCAGCGCGCGGCGGCGCTCACCGCGGAGACCGACGCGGCGCTCTCCTCCGTCGACCTCGCCGGCGAGGACCGCGCGCTGCTGGCGGTGGCCGACCAGGGGGTGGAGCTGCTGGCGCGGCTGCACCACGACGAGGTGCTGACCGGCACCCTGCTGCCGCCGGCGACCAGCACCGCGGCCGCGCTCGCGCTGCACGTCTACCACGACCTCGCGACCCGGCCGGGTCCGGAGCGCACGGACCTGTCAGCGCTGCCGACGGTGGGTCCCGGCGGCCCCGGCGGCCCCGGCGGCCCCGGCGGCCCGGGCGGCCTGGACGGCTCCGCGGACGCCGTACGCCGGCATCCGGTGCTGCTCTGCCTGGTGCCTCCGGCGGTCTTCGCCGAGCAGGCGCTGCCCCCGCCACCGGCGACCCCGCCGCGCGGGGCGCTCGAGCCGCTCGTGCCTCGGGAGGCCCTGCGGCTGCGGATCCGGTGGGTGCAGGAGCTGACCGGGCGGGTCTGTCGCGAGCTGGACCGCCGGCTCGTGGAGCGCGACGTCACGCCGTATGCCGGGGCCGTGTCGCTGCTGACCCTGCAGGAGCTGCGCACGCTCGTGACCACCGGCGCGGTGCCCTCCGGGCTGCACGACCGGCGTGCCCAGGAGCTCGCGGACGCGCTGTCTCCGCCGCTGCCCGCGGAGTTCCGCCTCGGTGCGGAAGGCGTGGTGGTGCCGCTGGCGCGGACCGGTTCGCGACCCGGGTCCGGGGTGGCGGCCGGTGGCGGCCGCGGCACCGGCACGGTCAGCCATGGCTCGGCCCGCCGGCCCCCCTCCCCCGGCGACGTCCTGGTGGTGCGCGACCTCGAGCCCGGGCTGGCGCCGTACCTGCCCGGCCTGGGAGGCCTGGTCGCGGAGACCGGCAGCACCCTGTCGCACCTGGCGATCCTGGCTCGCGAGTACGGCGTGCCGACGGTGGTCGCGGTGCACGACGCGCTGCGCCGGTTCCCCGAAGGCACCCGGCTGCTGGTCGACGGGGCGACCGGCGAGACCCGCCGCCTCGACGCGTCCGAGGACGAGGACCAGGAGGAGGAGTCGTGACCCGGCTGGTAGCGAACGCCCTGGCCTGGCTGGCCGTGCTGGCCGTGCTGGCCGTCTCCGGCGGCTACACCCTGCACTACCTGCTGAGCTGGCAGTGGGCGCGCGCCGAGATCGCCGGGATCGCGTTCGTGGCCGCGACGGTGCTCGCCTCCACCTTGCTGATCGTGCGGCGGCTGCGGCGGATCGAGTACCGGTTGGCGTTGCTGGCCGCCCCGGTGCCGGCCGCGGCCGTCGCGCCCCCGGCGCAGGTGCCGGCTGCGGGCGGGACTCCGGTCGTCGGGGGCCCGGCACCGGTCGAGCCGCGGCCGGACTTCCCCTGGCTCGCCCCGCAGCTGGGGCTGGTGCCGGCGCTCCCCCTGCTGGTGGAGGCACCCGGGGTGAGCGGCCGGGCGGTGTTCATCCCGGTCTTCCTGGCCACCGGTCTGGTGGTCAGCCTGGTCGCCTCGGCCGTCGAGCGGCTCTCCGCCCTGCGGCACGGCGAGCCGCTGCCGGCGGGCACGGCGCACCCACCGCCGTCGCTCGCGGTGCTGCGCGACCGCCCGGCCCGCGGGCTGCTGCTCGTACCGCTGGTGGGCGCGGTCCTCGTGGTCGCGCTGATCCTCGGCCTCTACCGGGCCAGCCACTACCGGTCGGAGCCGATCGGCAACGGCATCACCACGATGACGGTGCAGGTCGCCCACAAGGGCGCCCCCGTCGACGAGGTCGCCACCGTCGAGACGCTGGCCCGCTACTGCGCCGCCAACGCCGGGATCGGCGTCTCCTACCGCGGGGTCCGGCCCGGCGCCGACGGGACGGTGCTGCTGCGGATCTCGCCGCTGCTCGACGACGACGCCCGGAGCCGCTACTCCGGGTGCCTCTCCGACGCCCTCCTGCAACAGGTCCAGCTGCACGTGAGCG
Source organism: Nocardioides mesophilus (assembly GCF_014395785.1). Taxonomy (GTDB): domain Bacteria; phylum Actinomycetota; class Actinomycetes; order Propionibacteriales; family Nocardioidaceae; genus Nocardioides_B; species Nocardioides_B mesophilus. The sequence goes on from NZ_CP060713.1 coordinate 704,188, forward strand.
ACACCGCGCTCCGGCCCGGACCCGAGCGCTGAGCGCCGGCGGCACCGCACCCGGGGGCGCTCACCGGCCGGCGAGGCCCCGCATGGAGCGCGGGTCGAACCCGAACGGCAGCTCCAGCCGGTGCGCCGACATCAGCGTGTCGTCGGTGAGCACGTCGTACGTCGTCCCGTCGGCCACGATCACGCCGTCGGAGAGCACGACCGATCGGGGGCAGAGCTCCAGCGCGTAGGGCAGGTCGTGGGTGACCATCAGCACGGTCACCTCGAGGCCCCGCAGGATGTCGGCCAGCTCGCGGCGCGAGGCCGGGTCGAGGTTCGACGACGGCTCGTCGAGGACGAGGATCTCCGGCTGCATCGCCAGCACGGTGGCGACCGCGACCCGGCGCCGCTGGCCGAAGCTGAGGTGGTGCGGGGGCCGGTCGATGAACTCGACCATCCCCACCTGCTCGAGCGCGGCGTGCACCGCAGTGTCGAGCTCCGCCCCGCGAAGCCCGAGGTTGGCGGGGCCGAACGCGACGTCGTCGCGGACGGTCGGCATGAAGAGCTGGTCGTCGGGGTCCTGGAAGACCACGCCGACCCGGCGGCGGATCTCGCGCACGTTGCCCTTGGTGACCGGCAGGCCCGAGACGCTGACCGAGCCGGCGCCGGCCTCGAGGATGCCGTTCAGGTGCAGCACCAGGGTGGTCTTGCCCGCGCCGTTCGGCCCGAGCAGCGCGACCCGTTCCCCCTGGTGCACGTGCAGGTCGACGCCGAAGAGAGCCTGGTGGCCGTCGGGGTAGGCGTAGGCGAGGCCTTCGACCTGCAGGACCGGAGTGCTCATCAGCCGTGCCCGGGCGCGGACCGAGGGTGGCGCGTGGCCGGGGTGCGCCCGGTGTAGCCGCGCGCGACCATCGCCAGGTGGACGCGCTCGCCCCGCTCGTAGGAGCGGATGAACAGCGCCGCCGCGCTCCGGGCGACGACCGGCCAGTGCCGGGGATCGCGGGCGGTGAAGCCGCGGGACTCGCGGGCGATCCGCATCCGGCGCATCTCGTCGGTCACCACGTCGACGTAGCGGATCATGAAGCCCATGATCTGCACCAGCTGCTGCGGCAGCCGCAGCCGTTCCAGCCCGGCGAGCAGGTCGCGGGGCTCGGTGGTCGCCGCCAGCAGCAGGCTCGCGAGCACCCCGAGCGTGCCCTTGGCCAGCAGCGCGAACGCCGCCAGCAGGCCCGGCTCGCTCACGGTCAGCCCGAGCACCTCGGTGCGGGGGCCGGTGGCCGCGAACGGCAGGATCAGCGCGAAGACCACGAACGGGGTCTCGACCACCAGCCGCTTGAGGAGGTACGCCGGCGGCACGGCGCTGACCGCGGCGACCCCGACGAGCACCAGCAGGTAGGCGCCGTAGGCCGCGAACCAGTCCTTCGGGGTGGCCACCACCAGCAGCACGAACCCGAGCAGGCCGAGCACCTTCAGGTGCGCAGGGGCGCGGTGCAGCGGCGAGTGGCCGTGGAAATGCAGCTTGTGACCGTGCCCGGCGCCCATCTAGGCCTGCTCCCGGTGCGCGCCGGTGCGGGTGGCGTGCGGGCCGGCGTCCTGCGCCTCGGCCTCCACCTCGGGGGCGGGGTCGCGGCGGCCACGGCGCACGCTCCAGGTCAGGCCGCCGGCCAGCAGCAGCACCACCAGGGTGCCGGCCACCCCGGCGAGGCCGGTGGACAGCCGGCCGTTCTCGACCCCGGTGGTCCGGTAGCCGGCGAACGGCCCGTCGTGCGCGGCGTGCCGGCGTTCGGCGGCGGTGATGCCTTGGTCCCGCGCCACCCGGGTCAGACCGTCCGGGGCGGAGGAGGCGTAGTAGCTCACCACCCCGGCGAGCAGCAGCGCGACCAGCACCCCGACCGTGACGAAGACGCGCGTCCTCATGCGGCCGCCCCCGGCTCGCGGTCGCCGTCCCGGACGGCCGGGCGGACCTCCAAGGTGCGGCTGGCGAGGACCCGACGGGCGCCGTAGACGAGGTCCGGCCGGACGGCGACGACGCTGCCGACGACCAGGCCGGTGATCAGCGCCTCCCCGATCCCGATGAGCACGTGCCAGCCGAGCATGGCGCTGAGCAGCCCGGCGAGCGGGAGCGGCGCCTGGCCGCCGACCGCGTAGAGGCCGACGAACGCCGCCGCCGCGGCCGGGACCGAGACCAGGCCGGCGAGGCCGGCGAGGACCGGGACCAGCCCGAGACGCCGGGGAAGCAGCAGCTGCAGCCCGCGGAAGACCAGCCAGCCGACCAGCACCCCGACCAGGCCCATCAGCGTGATGTTGGTGCCGATCGCGGTGATCCCGCCGTCGGCGAACAGCAGGCTCTGCACGACGAGGACCACCGAGAGGCAGAGGATCGCCGTCCACGGCCCGACGAGCACCGCGGCGAGCGCGCCGCCGAGCAGGTGCCCGCTGGTGCCGCCGACCACCGGGAAGGTCAGCATCTGCGCCGCGAACACGAAGGCGGCGACCAGGCCTGCCATCGGCGCCGTACGGTCGTCAAGCTGGCGACGTGCGCCGCGCAGGGCCAGCCCGACGCCGGTGACCGCGACCGCTCCGGTGGCGATCGACGTCGGGGCGTCGAGGAAGCCGTCCGGGACGTGCATCGCTCGGCCTCCGCTAGGTTGGTGGAGCCCCGGGTCACGGGGCTTTGACGATGAGACTACGTTATTGCACATTGTTTGCAATAAGCCGTCCAGCGAGGTGAACGCCCCATGAACGAGCCCGCCCCCGCCCGTCTCGCCGTCGGCGACGAGGCCCCCGACTTCACCCTGACCAGCGACACCGGGGAGCAGGTGACGCTCTCGGCGCTGCGTGGCCGCAAGGTGATCGTCTACTTCTACCCGGCGGCGATGACCCCCGGCTGCACCAAGCAGGCCTGCGACTTCACCGACTCCCTGGACTCGTTGCACGCCTCCGGCTACGAGGTGCTGGGGGTCTCCCCGGACAAGCCCGAGAAGCTGGCGAAGTTCCGCGAGCGCGACGGCCTGACGATCACGCTGCTCTCCGACCCGGACAAGTCGGTGATGCGCGCGTGGGGCGCCTTCGGCCAGAAGAGCCTCTACGGCAAGGTGGTCGAAGGGGTCATCCGCTCCACCGTGGTGGTCGGCGAGGACGGCACCGTCGAGGTCGCGCAGTACAACGTGAAGGCCACCGGCCACGTCGCCAAGCTCCGCAAGGACCTCGGGCTCGCCTCCTGATCGTCGACCGCTCCGGCCGGCCACCCCTACACTGTGCCGGCGCCACGCGCGTGCTCCGGCGCCGCGCATGCGTGTCGAGCGCCCGTAGCCCAATGGCAGAGGCACCAGGTTTAGGTCCTGGCCAGTGAGAGTTCGAATCTCTCCGGGCGCACCCCGCAACGACCGGTCCGGGAGCCGGCCGGTGTCCTAGGGTGCCTGCGTGGACTCCACTGTCGACATCCGGCCGTTCGAGGACGGCGACGCCGCCGGGATCGCCCGGCTCTGCACGAGTCTCGGGTGGCCGTCGCTGAGCGACCCCGAGGTGGTACGCCGGGTGTGCACCGCGCCGGGATCGTCGGCCTACGTGGCCGTCCGGGACGGGGACCTCGTCGGCTGGGCGCAGGCTCTCGGCGACGGCGTGCTCCAGTCCCACCTCGGCTTCGTCGCCGTGGAGCCCGCGCACCGCCGCCGCGGCATCGCCCGGCTGCTGGTGACGGCCACCTTCCAGGCCACCCACACCTTGCGGATGGACCTGATCACCGACGTCGCGTCCGGGTTCTACGCCTCGTTCGAGCACAAGCCGATGCGCGGCTTCCGGATCTACCCGGGCGCCTGACCCGGGAGCGGCCGGTCACAGGCCGGTGAGCACTCCCGCGACGAACGGGGCGATCTCGCGCAGCGCCTTGCCCCGGTGGGAGATCGCGTCCTTCTCGTCGGGCGGCAGCTCCGCGGAGGTCAGCTCGTGCCCGTCCGCCACGAACAGCACGTCGTAGCCGAAGCCGCCCGCGCCGCGCATCTCGCGGATCACCCGCCCGGGCATCGTGCCGTGCACGACGTGCTCGACGACGCCGCCGGCCCCCGCCGGGTAGGCGAACGCCACCGCGGAGGTGAAGTGCGCCCCGCGGCGCTCGTCCGGGACGTCGTGGATCTGGTCGAGCAGCAGCTCGTTGTTGGCCCGGTCCCGGTCCACCGAGCCGTTCCTGCTGCCGCTCCAGCGGGCCGACAGCACCCCGGGCATGCCGTTGAGCGCGTCCACGCAGAGCCCCGAGTCGTCGGCGAGCGACGGCAGGCCGGTGGCCTCGACGGCGACCCGTGCCTTGATCAGCGCGTTGCCCTCGAAGGTCGGCTCGGTCTCGGCGGGCTCGTCGTACGGCGTCACGTCGTCGAGGCCGAGCACCTCGATGTCGGGGACGTGCTCGGCGAGGATCCGCTGCATCTCGGCGAGCTTCTTGGCGTTGCGGGAGGCCAGGAACACCTGGGTCACGGCCGCCCCCACCGGTGCTCGGGGAGCGGGAGCCGAGCGGCGGAGCTCATGAGGCCAGCGCCTCCTTCTGGATCCGGGTGAGGTCCGCGCAGCCCTTCTCGGCCAGCGCGAGCAGCCCGTCGAGCATCACCCGGTCGAACGGGTCGGCCTCGGCGGTGCCCTGGATCTCGACGTACTTGCCGTCGCCGGTCATCACGACGTTCATGTCGGTCTCGGCGCGGACGTCCTCCTCGTAGGGCAGGTCGAGGCGCGGCTCGCCGTCGATGATGCCCACCGAGATGGCGGCGACCGAGCCGGTCAGCGGATCACCGGGCAGCGCCCCCAGGCCCTTGAGGTGCGCGCAGGCGTCGGCCAGGGCGACGTACGCCCCGGTGATCGCGGCCGTCCGGGTGCCGCCGTCGGCCTGGAGCACGTCGCAGTCGAGCACGATGGTGTTCTCGCCGAGCGCCTTGTAGTCGATGACCGCGCGCAGCGAGCGGCCGACCAGCCGGCTGATCTCGTGGGTGCGGCCACCGATCCGCCCCTTGACCGACTCGCGGTCCGAGCGGGTGTTGGTCGCCGCGGGCAGCATGGCGTACTCCGCGGTGACCCAGCCGAGGCCGGAGCCCTTGCGCCAGCGCGGCACCCCCTCGGAGGCCGAGGCGGCGCAGAGCACCCGGGTGCGGCCGAACTCCACCAGCACCGAGCCGGCGGCGTGGTCGAGCCAGTTGCGGGTGATGGTGATCGGCCGGAGCTCGTCGTTGGACCGTCCGTCTGCGCGTGTCATGCCGCGGAGCCTACCGACGGGCGCCGACCCCTCGTCGGGCGCGTCCGCGGCGTCCGGTCAGTCCTCGGGGCCGACCCCGTCACCGGGACTGATCAGCCCGCTCTCGTAGGCGAACGCGATCGCCCGCGGGCGGTCCCGCAGGCCGAGCTTGTCGAGGACGCGGCCCAGGTGGGTCTTGACGGTCGTCTCGCCGAGGAACAGCGCTGCGGCGATCTCGGCATTGCTGTAGCCGCGGCCGACCATGCGGAGCACGTCGGTCTCCCGAGGCGTGAGCAGGTCCAGCTCCCGGGCACGCGGGGGCGCCGCCGGGACCGAGCCGAAGCGCTGGATGACGCCGGGCACGACGGACGGGTCGATGACGCCCTGCCCGGCGCCGGCGCGACGCACGGCGTCCACCATGTCCTGGGGCGGCGAGCTCTTGAGCAAGAACCCGGTGACGCCACGGCGCATCGCCTCGTCGACGACCTCGTCCTCGTCGAAGGTGGTCAGCACGATGACCCGCGTGCCGGGCGCGTCGGCCAGCAGCCGGCGGGCGGCGTCGAGACCGTTCATCCGGGGCATCCGCACGTCCATCAGCACCACGTCGGGAGAGGTCTCCGCGGCGACGCGCACGGCGTCCTCGCCGTCGACGGCCTCGCCGACGACCTCGAGATCGGGCTCCCCGTCGATGAGCAGGCGCAGGCCCGCCCGCACCATCGCCTCGTCGTCGGCGACCACCACGCGCAGCGTCATCGGCTGCTCCGCGTGCTCGCGCGGGCAGCCGGCCGCAGGGACGCTTCCGGCGCCAGCGGCAGCACGGCTCGCACCTCGAACCCGCCGTCCGGGCGCGGACCGGCGTGCAGCGTGCCGCCGAGGACGTGGGCCCGCTCGCGCATCCCCGGCAGCCCGTTGCCGCCGGGGGTGCCCGCCCCCCGGACCGGCCGCGTCGCCCGGCCGTTGCGCACGGCGATCTCGAGGCTCGACGTCCCGACGTCGACCACCACCTCGACGGGGGCTCCCGGGGAGTGCCGCAGAGCGTTCGTGAGCCCCTCCTGGACGATCCGGTACGCCGACATGTCCATCGCGTGACCCACCCCGCCGAGGTCCCCGCGGACGTCCACGGAGACGTCGGTGCCGGCACTGCGGACCTGGCCGACCAGGTCGTCGAGCTGCGCCAGCGACGGCAGCGGCGCGAGCGCCGGCCTCTCGCCCTCCCGCACCAGGCCGACGATGCGGCGCAGCTCGTCGACCGCCTGCCGGCCCAGCGACTCGGCGCCGCGCAGCGTCTGCTCCTCGACCGAGTCCTCCGGCAGCCGACGGCGCACCACGCCCACCTGGAGCGTCATCACGCTGACCGTGTGGGCGACGGCGTCGTGCAGCTCGCGCGAGATCCGGGTCCGCTCGGCGGTCACCGCGACGTCGGCCTGCTTCTCCCGCTCGAGGCGCAGCGCCTCGGCCAGTGTCGCCAGCTCGGCGCTGCGATCCTGCTCGCGCCGCAGCAGGAAGCCGACCACCCACGCCGGGCCGAGGATCAGCGCGTAGAAGAGGAACTCCCACACCGTCTGACCGGCCACCACGATCGTGCTCGCGGGCACCAGCGCACCGACCGCGTAGGCGGCGAGTCCGGTGCGACGGTCGGTGCGGTAGGCGGCGTACCCCACCAGCAGCATCGTCGCGATCAGGTGCGCCCCGCCCATCTGCGGCAGCGGGCCCCAGAGCATCGGCAGACCCAGCGCGAGCACGTCGACGACCACCGCGGCCAGGGGTGACCACCAGGCCACCACGCAGGCGACGCCGATGACCACGGAGATGACGACGCTGGCGCCCGTGACGCCGACGTCCTGGACGCCGTACGCCGCCTCGAACAGCGACGCGCCGGCCAGCACGACACCGACGGCGACGTGCGCGGCGAGTCCCGGGCGGAGCGGGCTGGTGGTCGGCACGCGCTCAAACTACGCGGCGACCACCACGGTGCACGTCGGTTTCGGGGACGACCCGGGGTCCTCCCCGGGGACGACCCGCGCGTCCCCACCCCGTCTCCGGGTCGTAGCGGAGTCGGGCTCCGCGAGCGATCCGGGTCACCCGCGGCCGGTCCTAGCGTTCCTCACGCCGGCTCGACCGACGTCGGCGAACCACCGAGAAACGCACAGAAGGACATCGCCATGACCAGCACCACCCTGACCACCGGAACGAGCAGCACGTCCGCCGCCGCCACCACCGACCACGGCCCCTCGAGGGTGCTCGGCGTGCTCGCCGGGCTGGCATCGATCGCCGCACCCTTGCTGTTCGTCGCCGGCGCGGCGACGTCACCGCCCCAGGAGAGTCCGGCCACCGACGACTACATCGCCTCGTTGGCCGCGGACCCGGTGCTCTCGGGGATCTCGGCGAACCTCTTCCACTACTCCTGGGTGCTGTTCGCGTTCGCCGCGATCGCGAGCATCGGGCTGGTCCGCGGACGCCGTGGCCGCGCGCTCACCACGGCGGGCGGCCTCGCGGCCGCGTTCGGCTCGATCCAGTTCACCGGCCTGCTGTGGTCGGACTGGATGAACGTCGCGCTCGGCAACACCGTCACGATGCCCGAGGCGGTCGCCGTCTTCGAGCACGTCAACGCGGCGCCGTCCATCGCCGTCTGGCTGCTCAGCGCCAAGGTGTTCGGCCTCCTCGGCTTCCCGGTGCTGTACGCCGGCCTCGCCCGGGCGGGCGTGATCACCTGGTGGCTGGTACCCCTGTCGCTGCTGCCCATGATCGCCTTCGGCGTGGTCGGTGGGGTCGTCGGCATCGCGCTCGCGGTGCTGCTCTACGCCCCGTCGTACGTCGTCGGCGTCCGGCTCGTGCAGCGGGCGCGCCTCGCCCACTGACGACTCGTCACGGCCGGCCCTCGCCCGAGGGCCGGCCGTTGCGCGGGTCAGATCTCGTAGACTGCGCCGCTCGTCGCCAGCTCGAGCGGGCCGTCGTAAGTCGTGCGCGCCTCCGCCACCGCGGCCTCGCCGTCGTACCACGGGGGCACGTGCGTGAGCACGAGCCGGCGGACACCGGCAGCGGTCGCGGCCCGGCCGGCGTCGGCCCCGGTGAGGTGCAGGTCCGCCGGGTTCTGGACGCCCTCACGGAACGCCGCCTCCGCGAGCAGCAGGTCGGCGTCCTTGGCCAGCTCGACCAGCTGGCCGCACGGCCCGGTGTCGCCGGAGTAGGCCAGCACCGCCCCGTCGGCCTCGATCCGCAGGCCGTACGCCGGGACCGGGTGCACCACCCGGCTGGGCCGGACCGTGAAGGGGCCCAGCGTGACCGGCTGGTCGTCGTAGGAGTGGAAGTGGAACTCCGCCGACATCCCCGGGTCGGCGGGCAGGCCGTAGGCCCGGGCCATCTGCCGGCCGATGCCCGGCGGCCCCCAGACCGGGATCGGTGGGCGGGCGCCCGCGGGGTGGTACTTCCACATCACGTAGAGGCCGCTGAGGTCGAAGTAGTGGTCGGCGTGCAGGTGGCTGATCAGCACCGCGTCGATGAGCAGCGGGTCGACGTAGCGGTGCAGCGCGCCCAGCGCGCCGCTGCCGAGGTCGAGCACCACCCGCCAGGTGCGACCCCCCTGGTCGACCTCGAGCAGGTAGCAGCTGGCCGGCGAGTCCGGACCGGGGTAGGAGCCGGCGCAGCCGACGACGGTGAGCCTCATGCGCAGGCTCCGCCACGCCCGGGCGGGGTGCCGCTCATGCCTGCATCCAGGACGTCGCCCGGGCCAGCTGGTGCACCGAGTCGAGCTCGGGGCCGAGGAAGCGCCGGCCGATCCGCGCGAACTCGTCGGGCTGGCCGGTGGTCAGGAACCGGTGCTCGGGAGCCGGCAGCGCCGGGTCCCGCTCGAGGCCGGCGCGGACCAGCAGCCGGTAGACGTCCTTGGCGGTCTCCTCGGCGCTGGAGACCAGCGTGACCTGCTCGCCGAGCACGAACGAGAGCACGCCGGTGAGCAGCGGGTAGTGGGTGCAGCCGAGGATCAGCGTGTCGATGCCCTCGGACGTCAGCGGGTCGAGGTAGCCGTGCGCCACGTCGAGCAGCTCCGGGCCGCTGGTGATCCCGGCCTCCACGAACTCGACGAAGCGCGAGCAGACCTGGGTGTGCAGGGTGACGTGCGGAGCAGCGGTGAACGCGTCGTCGTAGGCCATCGACTCCGCCGTGGCCCGCGTGCAGATCACCCCGATCTGACCGGTGCGGCTCGCCGCGACCGCCCGGCGGGTCGCGGGGTGGATCACCTCGACCACCGGCACCGGGTAGCGCTCCCGGGCGTCCCGGAGAACCGCGGCGCTGGCGGAGTTGCAGGCGATCACCAACGCCTTGACGCCTTGGTCGACGAGGTGGTCCAGGCACTCCAGGGCGTACTCCCGCACCTCCCCGATCGGCTTGGGGCCGTAGGGCTGGCGGGCGGTGTCGCCGAGGTAGATCAGCGGTTCGTGCGGCAGCTGGTCCAGCACCGCGCGGGCCACGGTGAGTCCACCGAAGCCTGAGTCGAAGATGCCGATGGGCGCGTCTGCCACCCCCACAGGCTAGTCGCAGCCACCGGCCGGTCCCGCGCTCGCGCGACCGACGTCACCCTGCGATCCCGGTCACGCCGGGCCCACGGGAGGTGTCCGGGACCTTCGCCCGGTGCTCGCCGGCGGCAGCGGGGACCACAGTGGAGGCATGGCCGTCACCTACTCCATCCAGTTCGCCGATCTGCAGCCGCAGGACGTGGCCGTGGTGCACGGCCGGGTCCGGTCCGGGGCTCTGCCCGAGTTCCTCGGCGGCGCCTTCGGGGAGGTCGCCCGGGTGATGGCCGAGCAGGGCCTGCTCCCGATCGGCCCGCCGTTCGGCCGGTACCGCTTCGACGACGACGGCAGCTGCCAGGTCGAGGCGGGCTTCCCCTGCGCCGGGATCGTCACCGACGCCGGCCGGGTCCGGCACGGGAGGCTGCCCGGCGGTCGGGTCGCGCACACGTTGCACGTCGGCGACTACGCCGCGGTGGGCGCGGCGTACCAGGCCGCCGTCGACTTCATCGTCGCCAACGGCCACGAGCCCGCCGGGGTTGCCTGGGAGCGCTACCTCGACGGGCCCGACGTGGCCTCGCCACGCACCGAGGTCTTCGTGCCCTGCCGCCCGGTCCGACCGCGCGGCGAGCCTCAGGCCTGAGTGCTCCGCTCGTTGTAGACCCCGGCCGGCTCCTGGCCGGAGAGCGCCTGGATCGCGGCCATCACCTGCTCGGTCACCTCTCGGCGGGCACGTCCCAGGGGTACGCCGTCGTAGCGGTCGGCGAAGTGGAGCGGCTCGCCGAACCGGACCGTGACCCGGGCCAGCCGGGGCAGCCGGGAGCCGACGGGCTGGAGGTTCTGGGTGCCGACCAGACCGACCGGCACCACCGGCGCACCGGAGGTCAGCGCCAGGTGGGCGACCCCGGTGCGGCCGCGGTAGAGCCGGCCGTCGCGCGAGCGGGTGCCCTCGGGGTAGATCCCGAAGGCCTCTCCCCTGCCGAGGATCTCCAGGGCGATGTCGAGCGAGGCGATCGCGGCCCGGGTGTCGTCGCGGTCGACCGGGATCATCCCGAGCCCCCGGAACCAGCCCCGCATCGCCGCGCCGCGCAGGCCGGTGCCGGTGAAGTAGTCCTCCTTGGCGAGGAAGACCACCTGGCGGGGCGCGACGATCGGGATCACCATCGAGTCCGCGAACGAGAGGTGGTTGCTGGCCACGATCACCGGGCCGGTGAGCGGGACGTTCCCGGCACCCTCGACGATCGGGCGCCAGATCGCCCGCGACAGCGGCGCGATCACCGCGTGCATGACCTTGTAGAACATCGGGGAGCCCGGCAAGTTCGTCCTCACACCGAGAACGGCAGCCGGGGCTGCGGTGGGCCGAGGGTCGGGTCGACGCCGTCGAACATGCTGCTGATCGACTCGCCCGCGTGCACCCGGCTGATCGCTTCCGCGAACAGGGTCGCCACCGAGCGGACCTTCAGCTCCGGCCAGTCGGCGGGCGGGACGGTGTCGGTGGTGACCACCTCGTCGATCATCGGGTGGTCGCGCAGCCGCGAGACCGCCTTGCCGACGAACAGGCCGTGGGTGCAGGCCACCGAGGCGCCGGTGCAGCCGAGCTCCTTCAGCTTGTCCAGCAGCTCCAGGATCGAGCCGCCGGTGGCGATCTCGTCGTCGAGGATCAGCGCGTGCTTGCCCTCCACCTCGCCGACGACGGCGTCGATGACCACCCGGTCGTCGGCCAGCCGCTGCTTGCTGCCGGCCGCGACCGGCAGGCCGAGCAGGCGGGCGAACTGGGTGGCGGTCTTGGCGTTGCCGAGGTCCGGGGAGACCACGACGGTGTCGGCGAGGTCGCGGCCGCGGAAGTGCTCCGCGAGCACCCCGAGCGCGGTCAGGTGATCGACCGGGACGGAGAAGAAGCCGTGCACCTGGGGCGCGTGCAACGTCATCGTGATCACCCGGGTCACGCCGGCGGTGGCCAGCAGGTCGGCCACGAGACGGCCGCCGATCGAGATCCGGGAGGCGTCCTTCTTGTCCGAGCGCGCATAGGCGTAGTGCGGGATCACGGCGGTGATCTGGGAGGCCGAGGCGCCCTTGGCGGCGTCCACCATGAGCAGCAGCTCCATGAGCGCCTCCTGGGTGGGCGGCACGAGCGGCTGCACGATGTAGACGTCGCGCTGGCGGCAGTTGGCCTGGAGCTGCACCTGGAGACAGTCGTTGCTGAAGCGGGTCAGCTCCACCGACGAGAGGCCGACCCCGAGCGAGTCGCAGATGGCGGACGCGAGCGCGCGGTGCGCGCTCCCGCTGAAGACGACGATCTCGCGCACAGGCGCTCCCCCGGAGTCGAGGTGGGTGGGCGGCGTCACCTTAACCCCTCCGGCGCCGCCCCGTCCGCCCGCCGCCGTGCGGCGGACGGCGGCACGCGCCCGAACCGGACGATTCGCCCGGGACTGCTATCGACCTACGCCCGGCCTCGGGACGCTCACCGGCCGCTCGTGGAGCGGCTCAGGCCCAGAGCTGACCCTCGAGGCGGTCCTCCGCCTGGTCGATGGTGCCCTCGTAGGCGCCGGTGGAGAGATACTTCCAGCCGCCGTCGCAGACCACGAAGACGATGTCGGCGCGCTCCCCGGCCTTGACCGACTTCGCCGCCTGGGCGAGCGCGGCGTGCAGGATCGCCCCGGTCGAGACGCCGGCGAAGACCCCCTCGGTCTCCAGCAGCTCGCGCACCCGCCGTACGGCGTCGCGCGGGCCGACCGAGAACCGGGCGTCGATCATCGTCGCGTCGTAGAGCTCCGGGACGAAGCCCTCGTCGAGGTTGCGCAGCCCGTAGACGAGCTCGCCGTAGCGCGGCTCCGCGGCGATGATCCGGACCTCCGGCTTGTGCTCGCGGAAGAACCGGCCGACCCCCATCAGGGTCCCGGTGGTGCCGAGGCCGGCGACGAAGTGGGTCACCTCGGGCAGGTCCGCGAGGATCTCCGGGGCGGTGCCCTCGTAGTGCGCCTGCGCGTTGGCGGGGTTGCCGTACTGGTAGAGCATCACCCAGTCGGGGTGCTCCTCGGCCAGCTGCTTCGCCACCCGGACCGCCTCGTTGGAGCCGCCCGCGGCCGGCGAGGAGACGATCTCGGCGCCCCACATCGCCAGCAGCTGCCGGCGCTCGGAGGAGGTGTTCTCCGGCATCACGCAGACCAGCCGGTAGCCGCGCAGCTTCGCGGCCATCGCCAGCGAGATCCCGGTGTTGCCGGAGGTCGGCTCCAAGATGGTGCAGCCGGGCCGGAGCAGGCCCTCCTTCTCGGCCTGCTCGACCATCCGCAACGCCGCCCGGTCCTTGATGGAGCCGGTCGGGTTCTGGTCCTCGAGCTTCGCCCACAGCCGCACGTCGGGCGAGGGCGACAGCCGGGGCAGCCCCACCAGCGGGGTGCCGCCGACGGAGTCGAGGAGCGAGTCGAAACGGGTCATGCGAGCAGTGACTCCCGGGGTCCGGCGACGGCGGCCGCCGGGTCCACGGCGGTGCCGCTGCCGCCGGCGACGGCGGGCAGCACGACGACCTGGTCGCCGTCACCGAGCGAGGTGCCGAGGCCCCCGGTGAACCGGACGTCCTCGTCGTTGACGTAGACGTTCACGAAGCGGCGCAGGTCGGTGCCGTCGATCAGCCGGTCCTTGATGCCGGGGTGGTTGCTCTCGAGGCTCTCGATGAGCTCGGACAGCGTGGCACCCTCGGCGGCGACTGCCTTCTCGCCGCCGGTGTAGGTGCGCAGGATGGTCGGGATGCGGACCTCGACTGCCATGGTCGTGTCTCCTTCTCGGGGTGCGACTGGGTGCTGCTCGGGGTGCTCGTGCTGGTCGGGCTGCTGGGTGCCGGTGGTGCTTCGCAGCGGACGCTCAGTCCGACTGCCCGGAGGCGACGACCTCGACCGGTTCCTCGGTCACCTCGCCGTCGACGATCCTGTAGGACCTAAAGTCCACGGGGCCCTGGCTATTCCCGTGCTCGCGTGTGCTGACCAGCACATAGTGCGCGTTCGGCTCCTGGGCGAGCCCGATGTCGGTGCGGGAGGGGTAGGCCTCGGTGGCCGTGTGCGAGTGGTAGATCACCACCGGCTCCTCCCCGCGGTCGTCCATCTCGCGGTAGAGCTTCAGCAGGTCCGTGGGCTCGAACTCGTAGAAGGTCGGCGAGGCGGCCGCGTTGACCATCGGCACGAAACGGACCGGCCGGTCCGTTCCCTCGGGCCCGGCGACCACGCCGCAGGCCTCGTCGGGATGGTCCTTCTTGGCGTGCGCGACGATCGCGTCGTAGAGGTCCTGGGACAGGGTCAGCACGATGTCGAGGGTAGGCGGCGGGCGTACGGCGACCACGCGGCGCCGCTGCGACGTCCGCATCCTGAGACCCGTGGTCCGCGGGCTGGCCCCGGCACGAGCTGCCGGGCGCGCGCCCGAGGGCTGCCCGCTGGCCCCGCCCTCCCAGGGTCATGACGACAGCGCGAGGACCAGCGTCTCCTGCAGGTAGCCGACCCACTCGTAGATGTCGTGCACGTGCGAGCGCGGGTCGTCGTCGGGCAGCGAGAGCCAGTAGTCCTCGTCGTCCTCCTCGATGCCCAGCCGGGTGGCGAGGGCCAGCCGGATGTCGGTGAACGCCTTGAGCCAGGTCGTGGCGGCCGGCAGGTCGAGCTCGACGTCGATGTGCAGGCCGTCCTCCTCGAGCTCGGGCGGCAGCCCGGCCTCCTCGAGGGCGTCGATGATCTGGACCGCGGCGCCCGCCTTGGCGTCGCGGAGGCCACCCTCGGTGAAGCGCCGGAACTCGCCGGCGGCCTCCTCGTCGTCGGGGTAGGCCGTCGGGAACAGCCGCGCGAGCACCGGGTCGTCCGGGGCGGTGGTCGGGCCGGAGAAGTCGAGCATCCGCTCGAGCGGGTCGCTGGCCTCGGTGGGCGCGGCGACCTCGTTGCGTAGCAGCTCCACCATCTGCGAGGCCAGCGAGCGCAGCAGATCGGCCTCGAAGCCGGTGAACGTGGCCACCGCACCGCCACCACGGCGCTGCTCGAACCCGCTGCTCATCCGGCCTTCTCCATCGTGGCCCAGAGGCCGTACTCGTGCATCGCCTGGACGTCGCGCTCCATCTCCTCGCGCGATCCGCTCGACACGTTGGACCGACCGTCGTGGTGCACCTCGAGCATGAGCTTCTCGGCCTTCTTGCGGGAGTAGCCGAAGTAGTTCTCGAACACGTAGGTCACGTACGACATCAGGTTGACGGGGTCGTTCCAGACCACCGTCACCCAGGGACGATCGACATGGAGGGCCTCGTCGGGACGTTCGGTCTCGACGGGCATCGGCGCGGACACATGCTTCATCCTAGGCGGAGGTGGCGGCTGCCCCGGACCGTAGGCTGACCCGGGTGACGACACGACCCCAGGTGCGCACCGGCACCAGCAGCACCGGAAGCACCGACAGCACCGCCCTGCTCACCGACCACTACGAGCTGACGATGCTGCAGGCGGCGCTCGCCGCCGGCACCGCGGACCGCCGGTCGGTCTTCGAGCTGTTCGCCCGGCGGCTCCCCGAGGGGCGGCGGTACGGCGTCGTGGCCGGCGTCGGTCGCGCCCTGGACGCCATCGAGGCGTTCAGCTTCGACGACGAGGTGCTGGCCCACCTGGCCGAGCACGACGTGGTCGACCGGGCCACGCTGGACTGGCTGGCCGGCTTCCGCTTCACCGGTGACGTCTGGGGCTACCCGGAGGGGGAGGTCTACTTCCCGCAGTCCCCGCTGATGGTGGTGGAGTCGAGCTTCGCCGAGGCGGTGCTCCTGGAGACCGTGCTGCTCTCGATCCTCAACCACGACTCGGCGATCGCCTCCGCGGCGTCCCGGATGACGATGGCGGCCGGCGACCGGCCGTGCATCGAGATGGGCTCCCGGCGTACCCACGAGCAGGCCGCGGTCGCGGCCGCCCGGGCGGCGTACGTCGCCGGCTTCACCACGACCTCGAACCTCGCGGCCGGTCACCGCTACGGCATCCCCACCGCGGGCACCAGCGCGCACAGCTTCACGCTGCTGCACGACACCGAGCGGGACGCGTTCACCGCGCAGGTCGACTCCCTCGGTCGCGGCACGACGCTGCTGGTGGACACCTACGACGTCGCCGAGGCGGTGCGGACCGCCGTCGAGGTGGCCGGGACCGACCTGGGCGCGGTGCGGCTGGACTCCGGGGACCTCGGCGTGCTCGCCCACGAGGTGCGGGCGCAGCTCGACGGGCTCGGCGCCACGAAGACCCGGATCATCGTCACCTCCGACCTCGACGAGCACGCGATCGCCGCGCTGGCCGCGGCCCCGGTCGACGGCTACGGCGTCGGCACCTCGCTGGTCACCGGCAGCGGTCACCCCACCTGCGGGTTCGTCTACAAGCTGGTCTCCCGCGAGGGCGCCGACGGCGCGATGGTCAGCGTGGCCAAGGCGAGCACCTCCAAGGCGTCGGTGGGCGGGCGCAAGTACGCCCTGCGGCGGCGCAACCGGGAGGGTTGCGCCGAGGCCGAGGTGATCGGGATCGGCACGCCGCCGGAGGACGACGGCGACGACCGGGCGCTGCTGGTGCCGCTGGTGCGCGAGGGCCGGGTCGTCGGCCGCGAGCCACTGGCGGTGGCCCGCGAGCGGCACGAGCGGGTGCGTGCGGAGCTTCCGGTCAAGGCCCGTCAGCTCTCCCGGGGCGAGCCGGTGATCCCCACCCAGCTGATCGGCGGCTGACCCGCCGCTGCCCCGCCGGCCGCCGGACGCCGGACGGATCGAGGTCGATAGCCCCCGTTCGTACGACGCCCCCGCCGGACGTCATACGGACCGGGGCCGAGGCCCTCGGGGTGCATGACGTCCGGCGACGGCGGACGGGCGACGCGGGCTCAGCTGATCTGGATCGGCGTCCCGTCGCCGCGCACCAGCTGCCAGTCGTCGGTGGAGAAGGTGGCCGGGTCGATCGTCTGCTGCGCGATCACCCAGTCGATGAGCAGCTGCCGGATCTCCGCCTGCCGGTTGTAGAGCACCGGGGCGGTCTTGACGTGCGGGTAGTTGCCGCCGCCGGACTGCCGGTAGTTGTTGATCGCCAGGGCGAACTCCTGGGCCGGGTCGAGGTCGGCGCCCTCGTAGCGGAGGTTCCGGATCCGGTCACCGGCCGGCCGGGACACGTCGATGTCGTAGGTGAGCCGCTTGTCGAGGCCCGCGACGATGTCGTAGTTGTAGTCCGGCGTGCCGTTCGGGGCGGTGGCAGTGGTGGCCCGGATCAGCTCGTCGATGGCGTAGCTCCGGCTGCCGTCGACCTGCTGGAAGTACTGCGCGGAGAACTCCAGGTAGTCGCGCACCTGCGCGCCGGTGACCTTCACCGCGAGCAGCGTGTTGTCGAAGATGTACAGCCCCGCCACGTCGCGCACCGTGACCTGGCCGGCGGGGATGGCCGCGTCGCGGTTGAACGGCGCGGCGATGCTGAGCACCGGGAGCGCCTCGTCGGCGGTCCCCTTCAGGGCGCTGCGGACCGCGTCGGCCTGCACGTAGTTGACGAAGTCGATCGCCGCGACGTCCTCGACGACCGCCCGCTGCGCCGACATCGCCGTCGTGCAGCTGCCGATCACGGAGTTGACGTAGGACACGACCTTCTCGTGCTGGTCGGTCAGCGTCTTGACGACCTGGCGGTCCTCGTCGACGGTGTTGGCGTCCAGCAGCTGGCTGCCGATCTTCTCCAGCCGCCAGCCGGTGCGGGTCCGCTCGACGTCGATGGTGAGCACCGCGAGGCGCATCCCCCACTTCAGCGGCTCCGTGAGCAGCACCTGCTTGCCGGTCTTGGCGTTGGTCACCCACTTCTCGGGGATCTCCTCGTGGGCGTGACCCACCAGGATGGCGTCGATGCCTGGCACCTGCTCGGCCACCTGCGACGAGGCGTTCTCCGGGTAGGGCAGCGCGTCGCCGTACGACGAGCTGGGCTTGGACCCGGAGTGCGCCGAGACGATGACGATGTCGGCGCCCCGGCGCTTCATCTCGGGGACGTACTTCGCGGCCTGCTCGACGAGCCCGGGGAAGGTCATCCGGCCCTCGACGTTGGCTCGGTCCCAGATCGCGATGCCGGGGTTGGTCAGGCCGAGGATGCCGACCTTCACCGGCCGCTCGCCGTGCACGTGCACCTTCTTGATCACGTAGGGCTCGAACGCGGGCAGGCCGCTCGCCGCGTCGAGGGCGTTGGCGGCCAGCAGGGGGAACTCGAGCTGGGACTGCCAGGTGCGCAGCACGTCGATGCCGTAGTTGAACTCGTGGTTGCCGAGGGCGGCGGCGTCGTAGCCGATCTCGTTCATCGCCGCGGCCATCGGGTGCACCGGGCTGCCGGCGCCGCCGTTGATCGGGTCGACCTTCGCGTAGTAGTAGGCCAGCGGGGTGCCCTGGATCGTGTCGCCGGCGTCGATCATCAGGGTGCTGGAGACGCCGCGGTCCTCGCGGATCGCCTTGACCAGCGTGGCGATCTTGGCCAGCCCGATGTCGTTGTGCTTGGAGTCGTCGTACTCGGTGTTCTTGAAATAGTCCCAGTTGAAGACGTTGCCGTGCAGGTCGGTCGTGCCGAGCACGGTGACCCGGGCGTGACGGGGGCTCCGGACCCGCGGGGCCGCGGCGGCGGCGCCGGGGACGAACCCGACGGCGGCGAGGGCCGCCGCTCCGGTGAGGACGGTACGGCGGCTGGTGGCGGCGGCCGCGGTGGCGGCGCCCGGCTCGGTCGCGGACGCGAGGTGGTGCTCGGACGCGAGGTTGTGCTCGGTCAAGGGTTCTCCCGTGGGGTGGTGGTGACAGCGGGACAGTTCTACGTCATCGCCGCGTCGGTCCGGCAGCGACCCGCCGGTGCCCCGGAGCCCGGCCGGCGGTCCCTCGGGCCCTCGTCAGAGCCACCCCGCCCGGCTAGCCTCAGCCCATGAAGCGCGCGCTGATCGTCGTCGACGTCCAGAACGACTTCTGCGAGGGCGGCAGCGTCGGGGTCCGCGGCGGCGCCGAGGTGGCCTTCCGGATCGGCGAACTGCTGCACCACTGGACGCTCAAGGACCCCAAGGCCCCGCCCTACGACCTGGTGGTGGCGACCCGCGACCACCACGTCGACCCCCGCGACCACTTCAGCGACCGGCCGGACTTCGAGCACACCTGGCCGGCGCACTGCGTGGTCGGCACCGACGGCGAGGCGTTCCACCCGAACCTGGACCCGCAGCCGTTCGACGCGGTCTTCCTGAAGGGCGAGCACGCCGCGGCCTACTCCGGCTTCGAGGGACGGTGCTCCGACGGCAGCGGGCTCGCCGACTGGCTGCGCTCCCACGAGGTGACCCAGGTCGACGTGTGCGGGCTGCCGACCGACCACTGCGTGCGAGCGACCGCGCTCGACGCCGTACGCGAGGGCTTCGAGACCCGTGTCCTGAAGTCCCTGTGCGCCGGTGTGGCGGCACAGACCACGAACGCCGCGCTGACCGAGATGACCTCGGCCGGCGTGCACCTCGTCTGACGTCCCGACCGGAAGGATCCGCATGACCAAGCCACTGCCGATGGTGGAGATGTTCGCCGAGCTCGCCGAGCGTCGGGCGGACCACCCTGCGCTGGTCGGGGCGGCCCGCACCGTCACCTACGCCGGCCTGGTGGAGCGGGCGAACCGGGTGGCCAACGCGTTGCGCGACGCCGGCCTCGGCGAGGACGAGCGGGTGGCCTACCTGGACCTGAACAACCCGGAGTTCTTCGAGCTGATGCTCGGCGCCGCCAAGATCGGCTCGGCCATCGCGCCGCTGAACTTCCGGCTGACCCCGCAGGAGATGGGCCGGATCGTCGCCGACTCCGAGGCGAAGGTGCTGGTGGTCGGCGCGGTGTTCGAGGCCGCCGTACCCCTCATCGAGGCCGAGGCGCCCGGCCTGCAGCGGGTGGTGCGGGTCGGCGAGGACTACGAGTCCTGGGTCGCGGCCGCCGCGGACACCGACCCGGGCCGCCCGAGCCGGCCCGACGACGTGGTGCTGCAGCTGTACACCTCCGGCACCACCGGCCTGCCCAAGGGCGTGATGCTGACCAACGACAACTGCTCGGCGCTGCTCGACGTCGCCGAGCACTGGGACGTCGACGAGACCTCGGTGTCCCTGGTCGCGATGCCGCTGTTCCACATCGGCGGCTCCGGCTGGGCCAACGTCTCCCTGGCCCGCGGCGGCACCGACGTGCTGGTGCCGATGATCGACCCGGCCGGCCTGCTCGACACGATCGAGCAGCAGCGGATCACCAACGCGTTCCTGGTGCCGGCGGTGCTGCAGATGATGTGCGCGGTGCCGGGCGCCGAGGAGCGGGACTTCTCCAGCCTGCGCTCGATCGCGTACGGCGCCTCGCCGATCACCAGCGCGGTGCTCGCCCGGTCGCTCGAGGTCTTCAAGGCGCCGCTGTTCCAGGTCTACGGGCTCACCGAGACCACCGGCGCGATCACCGAGCTGGGCTCGACCGACCACGACCCGGGCGGCCCGCGCCAGCACCTGATGCGCTCGGCCGGCAAGCCCTACCCCTGGGTGGAGATGAAGGCCGTGGACCCGGCGACCGGCCAGGAGTGCCGGGCCGGGCAGGTCGGCGAGATCTGGATCCGTTCGGTGCAGAACTCCCCCGGCTACTGGCGCAAGCCCGGCGACACCGCGGCCGCCTTCGACGCCGAGGGCTGGCTGCACACCGGGGACGCCGGCTACTTCGACGACGAGGGCTACCTGTTCCTCACCGACCGGATCAAGGACATGATCGTCACCGGGGCGGAGAACGTGTACCCCGTCGAGGTCGAGTCCGCCCTCTCCGAGCACCCCGACGTGGCCGACGTGGCGGTGATCGGCGTGCCCGACGAGAAGTGGGGCGAAACCGTGAAGGCCGTGGTGGTACGGCGGCCCGGCTCGGCGATCACCTCCGAGGAGCTGCTGGAGTGGTCGCGCGACCGGATCGCCGGCTTCAAGCGGCCCCGGTCGGTGGACTTCGCCGAGGAGCTGCCCCGCAACCCGTCCGGCAAGCTGCTCAAGCGGGTGCTGCGCGAGCCCTACTGGGCCGCGAGCGAGCAGGCCGCCGGGAGACACATCTCCTGACCCGACGACCCGACGACCCAACCACCCGGCGCTCCGAGCACCGAGCACCGAGCACCGACCGCCGACGACCCGACGACCGGCGCTCCGACATGCACTTGCCGGCTGCCGAGGCGTCCGCCGCGCTGGGCGCAGCCGGCCCGGGCGCTCGAGTGCATGTCCGAACGCTCCTGCCCGGCCGACCGCCGGGTCGATGCGGAGGCTGGGGCGCGCCGAGGCCCAGCGTGTCCCCGGCCGGCAGCCGGTCGACCCACCACCCAGCGCCGACGACCCGACCACCGGCGGTCCGACATGCACTTGCCGGCTGCCGAGGCGTCCGCCGCGCTGGGCGCAGCCGGCCCAGGCGCTCGAGTGCATGTCCGAACGCTGCTGCCCGGCCGGCCGCCGGGGCGATGCGGAGGCTGGGGCGCGCCGAGGCCCAGCGCGTCGCCGGCCGGCAGCCGGTCGACCCACCACCCAGCGCCTACGACGCGAGCACCGGCGCTCCGACATGCACTCACCGGCTGCCGAGGCGTCCGCCGCGCTGGGCGCAGCCGGCCCGGGCGCTCGAGTGCATGTCCGAACGCCGCTGCCCGGCCGGCGAGTGGGTCGCGGCGCGCCGGCCGGGCAGGTGGCGAGCGAGACCCCGCGCCCGTTGGTCGTCACACGGGGGCGCGCCGGCCGGGCAGACGGCGAAGAAGTCCCCGCGCTCGTTGGTCGCCACCCGGGGGCGCGCTCGCCGGGGCGGCTACTCGCCCCGGAAGACGGGTGGCCGCTTCTCGTTGAACGCGCGCATCCCCTCGGCAGCGTCGGCGGTGCGCAGCAGGACGCTCTGACCGGTTCGCTCGCGCTGGAGCGCGCCCTCCAGGGCCCCCAGGGTCGCCGCGTTGACGGCCTTCTTGGTCGCCGCGAAGCCGAGCGGCGGGCCGGCCGCCAGCGCCCCGGCGAGAGCAGCCGCCGCGGACTCCAGCTCCTCGTCGGGCACGACGCGGCTGACCAGGCCGGCCTCGAACGCCTCGCGCGCCGGCAGCGGGTCCTCGAGCAGCGCCATCCGCATCGCCCGGATCCGGCCCACCGCCGCTGCGATCGTGGCGGTCGCGCCGCCGTCCGGCATCAGCCCGATCCGCGTGAACCCGAGCCGGAGCACCGCCGACTCCCCGGCCAGCACCACGTCGCAGGCCACGGCGATCGAGCAGCCCACCCCGGCCGCTGCCCCCGCCACGGCGGCCACCACCGGCCGGTCGAGCGAGACGATCGCCCGGACGATCCGGTTGGCGCGGTCCAGGCTGGTGACGTCGAAGTTGTCGTGCGCCCGCGCGCCGGACACGTCCGCGCCCGAGCAGAACGAGCCGCCGGCTCCCGAGATGAGGACCACCCGGACCTCGTCGCGGCCGGCTGCGGCCTCGAGCTCCCCGGCGAGCGCGTCGGCCATCGACGCGGTCAGCGCGTTGCGCCGCTCCGGCCGGTCGAACCGCAGGTGCAGCACCCCGTCCGCGAGGCGCACGTCGAGCCCGGCGCTCACCCGTCCGCCCTCCGGTAGCCAGTTGGGGTCATGAGGGCATCCTGACACCTGCCGAGGCCGGTGGTGCTGTCTGCGCGTGGCCGGTGCGTACGGCCGGCACTCGCGGCCGGTGCGCGCGGGCGGTGCGGGCGGGCGATGCCGGTGGGTGCGTGCGGCGGGTGCGCGCGGCCCGGCGCGCGGCTGGTGCGGCGGGCGCGCGTACGGCAGTGCGCGGCCGGTGCGGAACGCCGGGGTCCGCGACCCAGCGGACCGGCGATTCCCATAACCCTTTGACAGCGATCGACCGGGTGCGTTAGAACTCCCCAACGAGTCTTGGGCAGTCCGAGCGGCAGACAGATGGGGAACGACATGACCGGTGATCCACGCGAGGTCGCCTCGATGCGAGCCACCGCCCACCCGGTGCGGCTGCAGATCCTGTCGCTGCTGACCGGGGCGGACCTGAGCGCCGCGGAGATCGCCCGCGAGCTCGACCTCAGCCACGCGAACGCGTCGTACCACCTGCGGGTCCTCGCCGACGCGGGCCTGGTCGTCGAGGCCGGCGAGGAGAAGATCCGCGGCGGCGTCGCCAAGCGGTACCGGCACCCGTGGGACCAGACCCCGTCGGTCGAGCCGGGCGGCTCCGCCACGTCCTACGTCGCCGCGATGGCCGCCGAGCTGGTCCGACGCTACGGCCCGGGCAGGCGCCGCGGCTTCCTCGCCGACGCCGAGATGTGGGTGACTCCGCAGACCTGGGAGCAGGTGCGGACGCTGGTCCAGGAGGCGTCCCGACTCGTCCACGCCGAGGCGCAGCCGCCCCGAACACCCGGAACGCTGCATGTGAACCTCACCGCGGCTGCCTTCGAGATGGACGAGCAGCCCGGCCCGGCCACGGAGGTGCCGGCATGACCTGGCGCGAGGCGTTCTCCCCGCTGCGCAGCCGCGACTTCGCGTGGTACTTCGCGTCCCGGTTCAGCAACACCCTCGGCACGATGATGGCCTCGATCGCGCTCACCTTCGCGGTCCTCGACCTCACCGACTCCCCAGCGCGCTCGGCCAGGTGCTGGCCGCCCGGACCATCCCGATGGTGCTGTTCCTGCTCTTCGGCGGCGTGATCGCCGACCGGTTCCCGCGCACGCTGGTGCTCCAGCTCTCCAACGTCCTCTCCGCGCTCACCCAGGGCGTGGTGGCCTTCCTGGTGATCACCGGGCAGGCGGAGCTCTGGATGCTGGTGGTGCTGGAGGCCGCCAACGGGACGGTGTGGGCGATCAGCTTCCCGGCGATGTCGGGGATGCTGCCGCAGCTGGTGCGGCGCGACCAGCTGCAGTCGGCGAACGCGCTGCTCTCGCTCTCCCGCGGCGGCCTCACCGTGCTGGGCCCCACGATCGGTGCGTTGCTGGTGGTCACGGTCGGTGCTGGCTGGGCGCTCGCCGTCGACGCGCTCACCTGGGCGGTCGCCTCGCTGCTGCTCATGCCGGTGCGGATCCCTCCGCGTCGGGCGAGCACCGAGAAGTCCAGCACGCTGAGCGACCTGCGCGAGGGCTGGTCGCTGTTCGTCGGCACGACCTGGCTGTGGGTGGTCGTCCTGTCGTTCTCGGTGCTCAACGCCATCCACTCCGGGGCCTGGTTCACGCTGGGCCCGGCGCTGGCCAAGAAGACCATCGGCGAGCAGGGCTGGGGTCTGGTGCTATCCGCGGAGTCGGTCGGCCTGCTGCTGATGACGCTCGTGCTGCTGCGGGTGCGGCTACGACGCCCGCTGCTGGTCGGCATGCTGGGCTGCTCGCTGATGGGCATCCCGATGATCGTCCTCGGCGTACAGCCGCACCTGCTGACCCTGGTGCTGCTCACAGTCGTCGCCGGCGCCGGCATCGAGGTCTTCAGCATGGCCTGGAACCTCGCCATGCAGGAGAACATCGAGGACCGGATGCTCTCCCGTGCCTACTCCTACGACGCGCTCGGCTCCTTCGTCGCGATGCCGGTCGGCCAGCTGGTCTACGGACCGCTCGGCGAGGCGTTCGGCTTCCGCGACGTGCTGCTGTGGAGCGGCATCGGGTACGTCGCCGTGGCGCTCCTCACGCTGTCCAGCCGTTCGGTCCGCCGGCTCGAGCGGGCCGCGCCGGTCCCAGCAGCGGCGGCCGCCACCACCGAGGTCTGAGCCGTCATGCTTGCCCCGGGACAACGACCGCGAGGACCGGAGACCTTCATGACGCACGACGACGCCGACCGCGCCGACCACGGGGTCCACCCATGACCGCCCGAGACCCCGGGACCTACCGCGGCGTCGCCGAAGCCGGCTGGCGCTGGGTGCTGGACCAGGTGCGCTGGGACGACGGGCCCTGGATCCCGACCACTGGGTCGACCACCGGGTCGACCACCGGCACCGCCGCCAGCCCGGGCAGCGACCTGCCTCCGACCGACCGCGACGGCCTGCACAGCGGGATCGGGGGGCTCGCCCACACGCTGGCCGAGATCCGGGCGACCCGGCCATGGACCGCGGAGGAGCACCGGCTGGCCGACGGGATCGCCGACCGGATCCGCCGCGTCGTCCCGGACGAGACCGATTGCAGCTACTTCGACGGCCTCGGCAGCGCCGTCGGCGTGCTCACCGCTCTCGACGCACCCGGCGTCGAGACGGCGGTCGCCCGGCTCGCCGCCCTCGCCACCCCCGAGGGGTGGCCGCAGACCGTCGTCGGGCCGCCGCGCTTCCTGCCCGACGCCCACCTCCACGACGTCACCCTGGGCACCGCCGGCGTCCTGCTCGCGGCGTTGTGGGCAGGGCGCCGCAGCGTCCCGGGTGGCCGGGCGCTGGCCGAGCACGCCGCTGCCGTGCTGATGGCCGAGGCGGAGGTGCTCCCCACGGGCACCAACTGGCGCTTCGTTCCGGAGCGCTACAACCCCGGCTACGGGCAGATGCCGAACTTCTCGCACGGCCTCGCCGGCATCGCGGCGGCCCTGGCCTGCGCCGGCACCGAGCTCGGCCGGCCGGACCTGGTCGACGCCGCGCGTGCCGGGGCCGAGCACCTGGTGACCTTGGGCGACGCGAGCGGTGCCGGCCTCGTCGTCCCGCGGACCATCCCGCCGACCACGAAGGACGAGGACGACCTCACCCACAACTGGTGCCACGGCGGCACCGGCACGTCGCTGCTCTTCCTGGCCCTGGACCGGGCCGGTGTCGCGGAGGTGGCCGGCGCCGATCCGCTGTCGTGGCAGCGCAGGTGCCTGCACGGCGTACGCGCCTCGGGCCTCCCCGCCCGGCTCTACCCCGGCTTCTGGGACAACGACGGCCGGTGCTGCGGCACCGCCGGGGTCGGCGACGTCTTCCTCGACTCCTGGCACCGGACCGGCGAGGAGGACGACCTCGCGTTCGCGGTGCGGCTGGGCGACACCGTGCTCGAGCACGCCGTCCTCGACGGCCCGCACGCCTACTGGCGGTTCGTGGAGCACCGGGCCGAGGAGCCGTCGTTGCCGCCGGGCGTGGGCTGGATGCAGGGCGCCACCGGCATCGCCGCGTTCCTGTTCCACCTCGCCCGGACGCTCGGCGACGGACCGTCGTACGCCGTCGCCCGGCTGGACAACTGGTGGGCGCTGCCCGCGGAGCGCTCACACCCCGACGGCGCGACGCCGGCCTGAGCCGGGCCGCAGGTCAGGACAGGCCGAGCTCGGCCATCACCTCGGGGATCGCCACGCCCATCGCCTCCACCAGGGCGTTGAGCCCGGACAGCGGCCGCACCATGACCCGGAAGTCGTCGATGCGGCCGTCCTCGTCGACATGCAGGAAGTCTGCGCCCTCGACGTCGCGGCCGCCGACGCGTGCCTCGAAGACCAGCACGTGGTCGGATCCGTCCTCCACGACCCGGGTGTAGCGGAAGTCCTCGAAGACCCGCATCACCGCCCGCAGGATCACCGCGGTCGCCTGCTTGCCCTGGTAGGGCTTGTGCACCGCCGGGCTGCGGAAGACCACGTCCTCGGCGAGCAGCGCCTCGACCGCGACGGCGTCGCGGGTCTCCACGGCCTCACGGAACGTCTTCACGAGCCCCACCTCTCGGCCAGCGTGGTGATCACCTTGAGGTCGCGGGTGGTCGCCACCCCGACCGCGCGCTCCAGGCGGGCGTTGTTGAGCCGGGCGTTCTGGTAGCCGGCGCGGATCCACAGGTGCACCGCCCGGCCCACGACGCGGGCGACCTCGCCCTCGGCCTCCAGCGCATGGATCTCCGCGGCGGCGTCCGCCGGCACCGGCTCCTTGGCCAGCGTCACGTAGCGGCGTACCTCCGCTGCCCCGAACGGGGGCTCGAGGCCGACGGCGTCGTCGTACACCTGCCGCAGCTCGCGCGGGGTCATCACCACCGTGGGTACGGCGAAGCCGCGGTCGGCCTCGAAGAGCCGCTCGAGCTCCGCGGCGACATTGCCCGGCGACCGCATCGAGGAGCCCACCCGGACGTTGCCGGAGGCGATGTAGGTCTCGACGTCGGAGAAGCCGCCGGCGGCCAGGCACGCCTTCACCTCGGCCATCGGGAACTTGCGGTTCTTCCCGAGGTTGATCGCTCGCAGGAACGCCACGTAGTCAGCCACGCCGCCCATCCTGCCCGGCCTCGGACGCGGAGGCGACGCGACGCCCACATCTCCTGGTCACGTCGTGTGCGTCCGGGCTTCGTGCGACGGCCCGGTGCCGCCGCCAGGCGCGCACCGGGCCGGGCCCCGGACCGGGGTCAGGAGTTCGAGTAGACCGCCGGGCCGCCGTCGCCGTTCGCCGCGTCCGGACCGCGCCCGGCCCAGGTCCAGGCGTACGCCGGGTCCTCGGCGGCCAACCCCGCCTCGCCGAGCTCGAGCGGCTTGAAGGTGTCGACCATCACCGCGGTCTCGTCGAAGTACTCCGCGCCCAGCGACGCCTCGATCGCCGACGGCTGCGGGCCGTGCGCGTAGCCGCCCGGGTGCAGCGAGATCGAGCCGATGTTGATCCCCGAGCCCTTGCGCGCCTCGTAGTCGCCGCCGACGTAGAACATGACCTCGTCGCTGTCGACGTTGGAGTGGTAGTAGGGCACCGGCACCGAGTCCGGGTGGTAGTCGACCTTGCGGGGGCAGAAGTTGCAGATCACGAAGTTCCAGCCCTCGAAGACCTGGTGCACCGGCGGCGGCTGGTGCACCTTGCCGGTGATCGGCATGAAGTCCTCGATGTTGAACGTGTACGGGTACAGGCAGCCGTCCCAGCCGACCACGTCGAAGGGGTGCGTGGCGTAGGTCATCCGGGTGC
The DNA here is from genome assembly GCF_014395785.1 of Nocardioides mesophilus. Taxonomy (GTDB): domain Bacteria; phylum Actinomycetota; class Actinomycetes; order Propionibacteriales; family Nocardioidaceae; genus Nocardioides_B; species Nocardioides_B mesophilus. The sequence goes on from NZ_CP060713.1 coordinate 731,657, forward strand.
CGACCAGGCCGGAGGGGCCGTTGCCGCGGTGCTTCACCAGCACCTCGACGTCGGTGCCCTCGACCAGGAACGGCTCGTCGGGGCCGTAGAGGTCCCGCTCGCAGTACGGCGCGTGCTCGAGGAGCTGCCCGTACCGGGAGAGATACCGCTTCGGCGGGGCGATGTGGCTGCTCGCCTCGATCGCGTAGAGCCGGCTCGGCGGCTCCCCGGCGCGGGGCACCCACCGGTGAGTGGTGGCCCGCGGCACGATCACGTAGTCGCCGGTCCGGTACGGCAGCACCCCGAACACCGTCTCGACGACCCCGCTGCCCTCCTGCACGTAGACGCACTCGTCGCCGACCGCGTTGCGGTAGTACGGCGAGGTCGCGCCGGCGACGACATAGGAGATCCGGACGTCGGCGTTGCCGAGCACCAGCCGCCGGCCCTGCACGGCGTCGACCGCCGCGGCCCCGCCGGTCTCGCCCGCCTCGCCCGGGTCCGGGAACAGCGAGTGCAGCTTGAGATGGCGCGGCTTCAGCGGATGGTTCGGGGTGGTGCTCAGGTCGGGGAGCTCCCAGACCTGGCTGTCCACGATCGCGGACGGCACGCCCGCGTGGTAGAGCAACGAGGAGTCGGAGGAGAAGCCCTCCTCCCCCATCAGCTCCTCGTAGCGCAGCTTCCCGTGCGGGTCGCGGAACACGGTGTGCCGGGTCCCCGGCACCTCACCCAGCTGGCGGTAGTAGGCCATTCGATCCGTCCTATATCCGAACACATGCGTCCGATTGTCACCGCAACGATGCGTTAGGGTCGGGACCGTGTCAACCGGCTCTCCCGACCCGCAATCCGGCCAGGAGTACGGCGTGCCGCCGTTCCTGGCCCGGCTCCTCGACGACGCCGCGATCTTCCCGCCCGGCAACGCGCCGCTGCCCGACGCGGTGCGGGCCCACGAGGTCCACCGGGTCGCCGCCTACGCGGCGATGGTCGGTCCGCTGGTGGTCGACGACCCCCGGCTCCCGGACCTGATCGGCCTGGCCCCGGCCGGGCCGACGCCGCTGGAGGTCGCGGTCGTGGTGACCGGCGGCGCCGGTGCGCTCGGCCCGGCAGTGCACTGGGCCGAACGCTCCGAGGCGCTCCGGCTGGCCGGGGTGGAGATCGCGCTCCGCGGCACCGACACCAGCGAGCTCCCGCACAACGCCCGCCGGATCGTCACCGCCGTGGACCAGCTGCTCGCCGACGGCGCGCTCGATGACGACACCACGATCAGCATCGAGATGCCCCGCCTGCACGGCGCCGCCCCCGGTCACAGCTGGCTCAGCGCGCTGGACGAGATCGCGGCGAGCGACCACCGCCTCAAGTTCCGGACCGGCGGCGCGGACGCCGACGCGTTCCCGGGTCCCGCGGAGCTGGCCACCTGCATCGGCGCCGCGCTGGACCGCGAGCTCCGCTTCAAGTGCACCGCCGGGCTGCACCACGCGCTGCGGCACCGCGACCCGGACACCGGCTTCGACCAGCACGGCTTCCTCAACGTGCTGCTCGCCACCCGGCTCAACCTGGACGGCGCCTCCGCCGACGACGTGGTCGCCGTCCTGGACCGGACCGACCCCGACGACGTACGCCGGCTCGTGGAGGAGCACGCCGAGGGCCTGGCCGGCGCCCGCCGCTGGTTCACCTCGATCGGCACCTGCAGCGTGACCGAGCCGCTGGCCGACCTGGCCGCCCTCGGACTGCTGCCCGACCTCCCCGCCACCCCGAGCCCGACCCCCGAGGAGCACGCATGAGCCCCGAGAGCACCCACCCCGCGCCGACCTGGGTGGAGGGCGCGGCCGGCTCGCTGTGGGACGTCGACAACCTGCCCTACGGCGTGTTCGGCCCGCGCGACTCGGACGAGCCCGCTCGGGTGGGCGTCCGGGTCGGCGACCTGGTCCTGGACCTGGCCCCGGTGGCGGCGGCGGAGATGCTGGAGGTCGCGCACGTCTTCGAGGCGCCGTCGCTGAACCCGCTGCTGTCGCTGGGCCGCGGGTCGTGGAGCGCGGTCCGGCAGTGGGCGGTCTCGCTGCTCACCGACGAGGCGGCGCGCGGCCTGGTCGAGCCGCACCTGCTGCCGGTGGCCGAGGTCGAGCTGCAGCTGCCGTTCCAGGTGGCCGACTACGTCGACTTCTACTGCTCGCTGGAGCACGCCAGCAACGTCGGACGGATCTTCCGTCCCGACGACGAGCCGCTGAAGCCCAACTGGCGGCACCTGCCGGTCGGCTACCACGGGCGCGCCGGCACGGTCGTGGTCTCCGGCACCGGCGTCCGCCGGCCCTGCGGCCAGCGGCTCACCCCAGGCGCCGACGGACCGCCCCAGCCAAGCTATGGCCCGAGCACCCGGCTCGACATCGAGACCGAGCTCGGCTTCGTGGTCGGAGCCCCGACCGCGATCGGCGAGCGGGTCGGCACCGCCGGCTTCGCCGACCACGTCTTCGGGGTGCTGCCGCTCAACGACTGGTCCGCCCGGGACATCCAGGCCTGGGAGTACGTCCCGCTCGGGCCGTTCCTCGGCAAGTCCTTCGCCACCTCGGTCGCGGGCTGGGTCACCCCGCTCGAGGCGCTCGACGCCGCCCGGGTGGACCTGCCCGGCCAGCAGCCCGAGCCGCTGGACTACCTCCGGGTCGGTCCGGGTGCCGGCTACGACATCGACTTCGAGGTCCTGCTCGACGGCGAGACGGTGGCCCGGCCGCCGTACGCCTCGATGTACTGGTCGCCCGCGCAGATGCTGGCGCACCTGACGGTCAACGGCGCGAGCCTGCGGGCCGGCGACCTGTTCGCCTCGGGCACCGTCAGCGGTGCTGAGCGGGGCCAGCGCGGCTCGCTGCTCGAGCTGTCCTGGGGCGGCACGGAGCCGTTCACCGCCGGCGGCCGGGAGCGGACCTTCCTCGAGGACGGCGACACCGTCACGCTCCGGGCCACCGCGCCCGGTGCACGAGGCGGCCGGATCGCGCTCGGCGAGGTCACCGGCACGATCCTGCCCGCGACCGGCTGACCCCGGCCGCCGGAACCGCTGGTCGGCGGTCAGCGCGAGTGGCGCACCACGTTGGTGGCGGCGATCTTGTCGTGCAGCGCCTGCTTCTTGGAGTCCCACAGCGGCCACAGCAGGTCCAGGAACGGGTAGATCACCAGCAGGTTGCCGAGCACCGGCACCAGCGACAGCGGGGAGTACCAGTTCTGCCCCACCCAGCGGCGCAGCACCGTGCCCCAGCCCAGCGGGCCGGGCACCTCGCGCAGCCGCACCCGGAGGCCGATCAGCAGCTTGCCCGGCGTCGCGGCCTTCCACTTCAGGAAGCCGACGTTGTAGACGAAGTTGACCAGCAGGCTGACCAGCGTCAGGGCGAGCAGCGGCCCGGCGTTGTCGGCGGCGAAGCCCGACTGGTCGGGCACGGCCTGCCCGGACCGGACGGCGTCCAGGACCTCGCGCACCATGTCGGCGTACGCGCCGGCGATCTCGCGGATCCACGGGAAGGCCAGGATCGCGATCAGCGGCGTCATCACCACCAGGTCGATCAGGTAGGCGCCGACCCGCGACCACCAGCCGGCGAGCTGCTGCCCGTCCGGCGTGGTCGCCACGGCCGCTCCGGCCGCATAGCCGCCCGGGGCGCCGGGGTAGCGGTAGCCACCGGCCGGGGAGGGGTACGCCGGGGCACCGGCCGCGGGCTGGACGTGCTCGGTCCACAGCCGACCGTCCCAGTACCGCTGACCGCGTGGCTCGGGGGCGTCCGGGTCCGGGTCGGGATACCAGCCGGCAGGGATCTGCGTCATGGCCTGAATCCTCCCAGAACCACGTCGCGCCCCGCGGGACGCCGGGCGGGCCGGGAGCCCCGCTCGCACTAGATAGGCAACCTATGTAAACTGCTTGCATGCCCCAACTTGATCGGGATCTCGAGTCGCTGAGCAGCGACTTGGTGATCGCCGCCGGGCGGCTGGTCCGGGCGCTCAGTCGCCGGACCGGAGCCGACGTCCCGGCCGCGACGCTGCGCCTGATGGCCCAGGTCGACGAGCTCGGCCCGGTCACCGTCGGCGCGCTGGCCGCGGCGGACCGCTGCTCCCAGCCGACCGCCTCGGCCGCCGTACAGGCGCTGGTGGACCGCGGCTGGGCGGTCAAGCGACCGAACCCGGCCGACGCCCGCTCGACGCTGGTCGAGCTCACCGACGAGGGCGCCGCAGCCCTGGCCGGCACCCGCCGGCGCAACGGGGAGATCGTCGCCGCGCGCCTGCGCCGCCACCCCGAGGTCGACCTGGAGGCGCTCGCCTCCGCGGTCGCGCTCTTCGACCACCTGCTCCAGGACACCGAACCGGAAGGAAACCTGTGACCACCCCTGCCACCGACCCCACCCCGGGGTCGTCGATGCTCAAGCAGCCGCGCGCGGTGTGGGCGGTCGCCTTCGCCTGCGTGATCGCCTTCATGGGCATCGGGCTCGTCGACCCGATCCTGAAGCCGATCGCCGACGACCTCGGGGCCTCCCCCAGCCAGGTGTCGCTGCTGTTCACCAGCTACATGGCGGTGATGGGCGTCGCGATGCTGATCACCGGCGTGGTCTCCAGCCGCATCGGCGCCAAGCGGACGCTGCTGGCCGGGCTCGCCCTGATCATCGTCTTCTCCGCGCTGGCCGGCGCCTCGGACACCGTCGGCGCGATCGTCGGCTTCCGGGCCGGCTGGGGCCTGGGCAACGCGCTGTTCATCGCCACCGCGCTGGCGACCATCGTGATGTCGGCCAGCGGATCGGTCGCCCAGTCGATCATCCTGTTCGAGGCGGCACTCGGCCTCGGGATCGCCGCCGGCCCGATCGTCGGCGGGCAGCTCGGCTCGATCAGCTGGAAGGCTCCGTTCTTCGGCGTCGCCGTGCTGATGACGATCGCCCTGGTCGCCACCGCGTTCCTGCTGCCGGCCACGCCGCCGGCGGCCCGGAAGACCTCGATCGCCGACCCGTTCCGGGCACTGCGCCACCGCGGGCTGCTCACGGTGGCGGTCACCGCGCTCTTCTACAACATGGGCTTCTTCACGCTGCTGGCGTTCGCGCCGTTCCCGCTGGACATGAGCGCCTCGCAGGTCGGCTGGGTCTTCTTCGGCTGGGGCCTGCTGCTCGCCCTCACCTCGGTCTGGCTGGCGCCGGTCCTGCAGCGCCGGATCGGCACGGTGCCGGCGATCCTGGCAGCGCTCGGTTTCTTCGCCGCCGACCTCGCGTTCATGGCGGTGCTGACCGACTCCAAGCTCGCCCTGGTGATCGGGATCGTGCTGGCCGGGGCGTTCCTCGGCGTCAACAACACCCTCATCACCGAGGCCGTGATGGGGGCGGCCCCGGTCGAGCGGCCGGTCGCCTCCGCGGCGTACTCCTTCGTCCGCTTCTCCGGCGGTGCCGTCGCGCCCTGGGCCGCGGCCCGGCTCGGCGAGGAGGTCAACGTGCACGCCCCGTTCTGGATGGGCACCGGGGTCGTGGTGCTGGCGATGGTGGTCCTGCTGGTCGGCCGGCGGAGCCTGCCCGGCCACGCCGCGCGGCCCAGCGCCACCGACGAGGCCGAGCTGATCGCGGTCGGCGACCTGGACTGAGGTACCACCGGACGGGCCGGCCGCCGGCCTGGGCAGAATGCGCCCCATGTCCGATCCGGTCCCGCCGCGGCAGCCGTCCCGCCTCGAGAAGGCGCTCGCGCTGCCGTTCGTTCCCCTGGTGCTCGCCTGGCAGGCGGTGCGCGGCGGCGCGACGGCACTGGCGCGAGCAGCCCGAGCGGCCGGACGAGCGGTGGTGGCCGCGCTCGGCCGGCTCGTGACGCTTCCGGCGCGCGCCCTGCGGGCCGGGCTGCGGGCGCTGGGCCGGCTGCTCGCGGCACCGGTCCGGCTGCTCGCGCGGGGGCTCGCAGCGCTCCGGGCCCGCGTCGCAGCCTGGGCCCGGTCCGTGGTTCAGTCCCTGCGCCGTGTCGGGCGGGCACTGGCGGAGGTGTTCCGTCGCGCGGGGCGGGCGGTCGTCCAGGCTCTGCGCAGCGTCGGGCGGGCCGTCGCGCAGGCGTTGCGGCGCGCGGGGCGGCTGCTGGCCGCCCCGGGCCGCTGGCTGGTCCGCGCCGCGCGCGCCGCGGGCCGTCACCTGCTGGCCCTGCTGGGCGGCCTGGGGCGGCTGGTCGCCGCGCCGCTGCGGTGGCTGGCTCGGGTCCTCGGCTCGGCGCTGCAGCGGCTGTCCGGCCTCGCGACAGCGGCTGCCCGGCTGCTGGGCCGCGCGATCAGTGCGGTCACCCGTGCGCTCGGCGGGCCGGTCCGAGCGCTCGTCGGCTTCCTCACCCGGGCGGTGACCGCGCTGACCAGCGCGGTCCGGTGGTCCGCGCGCAGTGCCGCCCGGCTGCAAGTCACGCCGCTGGCCCGGCTGCTCCGCTCGGCGCGGACCTTGTTCTCGGCGCTGCTCGCCCGGGCCGCTGCCGCCGGCGCCGCGGTTCTCGGCGTGCTCACCTCCGCCGTCGCTGCGACCGCCCGGGTCCTGAGCGACCTCGTCCGGCTGGCCGCCGTGCCACTGCGGGCGCTGGGGCGGCTGCTCGCGTCCGCGTGGCGGCTCGCCGCCGTCCCGGTCCGCCGGCTGGGCCGGCTGCTCGCGTCGGCAGCAGCCGCCACCGGCCGGCTGGCCGGCACGGCGCTGCGGCCGGTGGCCCGTCTCGCCCGGCGCGCCGGGTCCGCGACCCGACGGGCCGGCGACGCGGCCCGTCGTACCGCGGCCGGGGTGTCCCAGGGCGTCGCCGGCACCGTCCGCGGGGTGCTGCAGAGCATCCGGCCTCCGCGCTGACCGGCCCCGGGCAGGCGAACGCCGGGCCGGTCTGGTGACCGGCCCGGCGAAGCGCGCAGCGGCGCGTGGTGGCTACAGGTTGCCGCGGGCCTCCTGCTCGCGCTCGATCGCCTCGAAGAGCGCCTTGAAGTTGCCCTTGCCGAAGCCGAGCGAGCCGTGCCGCTCGATGAGCTCGAAGAAGACCGTGGGCCGGTCGCCGAGCGGCTTGGTGAAGATCTGCAGCAGGTAGCCGTCCTCGTCGCGGTCCACGAGGATCTTCCGCTTCTGCAGCTCCTCGATCGGCACCCGCACCTTGCCGATCCGCTCGCGCAGCGCCGGGTCCTCGTAGTAGGAGTCCGGGGTGTCGAGGAACTCCACGCCGTTGGCCCGCAGCGCGTCGACGGTGGTGAGGATGTCGTTGGTGGCCAGCGCGAGGTGCTGCGCCCCGGCGCCGCGGTAGAACTCGAGGTACTCGTCGATCTGCGACTTCTTCTTCGCGACGGCCGGCTCGTTGAGCGGGAACTTCACCCGGTGGTTGCCGTTCGCGACCACCTTGCTCATCAGCGCGGAGTAGTCGGTGGCGATGTCGTCGCCGATGAACTCCGCCATGTTCACGAAGCCCATGACCTTGTTGTAGAACTCCACCCACTCGTCCATGTGGCCGAGCTCGACATTGCCGACGATGTGGTCGAGCGCCTGGAACAGCCGCTTCGGGTCCCCCTCACGCTTGACCCAGGTGCTCTCGGCGGCGACGTAGCCGGGGAGGTACGGGCCGTCGTACCGGGACCGGTCCACCAGCGTGTGGACGGTCTCGCCGTACGTCGCGATCGCCGCGATCCGGATCGTGCCGTGCTCGTCGGTGACGTCCTCCGGCTCGCGCACCACGGTCGCGCCGGCCTTGCGGGCCTGGGCGATGCACCGGTCCACGTCCGGGACCTCCAGCGCGATGTCGACGACGCCGTCGCCGTGGCGGCGGTGGTGGTCGGCCAGCGGGCTGTCCGGGTCCACCGCGCCGTTGAGGACGAACCGGATCGAGCCGGAGCGCAGCACGAAGCTCTTGTGGTCCCGGTTGCCGTTCTCCGGGCCGGAGTAGGCCTCCAGCTGCATCCCCCAGGCGGACTGGTAGTAGTGCGCGGCCTGGGTGGCGTTGCCGACCACGAAGACGATCGAGTCCCAGCCGGTCACCGGGAAGACGTCGCCCTCCTCGTCGTACTCCACGAGCCCGACCAGCTGCTGCAGCTGCTCGAGCGTGAGGTCGGCCTTGAGCTCGTCCTGGGTGAGTGCGTCAGTCATGGCCCCGAGCATGGCCGCGGAGAACAGGATGTGCAACAGTACGTCGAATCACTATGCAATCTGACCAGGACCGGAGGCCGTGATGGACGATCTGGACGCCACATTGATCCGTCTGTTCGCCGACGAGCCGCGGGTCGGGATCCTGGAGGCGTCCCGCCGGCTCGGGGTCGCCCGCGGCACCGTGCAGGCCCGGCTGGCCAAGCTGTCCGCCACCGGGGTGATCTCGGGATGGGGCCCGGAGCTCGACCCGGAGGCGCTCGGCTACCCGGTCACCGCGTTCCTGACCCTGGAGATCCGCCAGGGCGCCGGTCACGAGACGATCGCCGAGCACCTGGTCCGGATCCCCGAGGTGCTCGAGGCGTTCACGATCACCGGCGCCGGGGACATGTGGTGCCGGGTGGTGGCGCGGTCCAACAACGACCTGCAGCGGGTCATCGACGCGGTGCTCTCCGACGCCGGGATCGTGCGGTCCTCCACGGTGATCGCGCTGGCGACGCAGGTCCCCTACCGGGTGCTCCCGCTCCTCGACGCCTGAGCCGCGCCGGCGTACCGGAGCGGTCAGCCCAGCCGGCGCGCGACCTCCGCGGCGGCGGCCAGTACGTCGGGTGCCACCTGCGCTGCCTCGAGGTCGCCGAGCGTGACGATCCCCACCGAGGCCTCCAGGCCCTCGACGCCGAGCACCGGCGCGGCCAGGCCCCGGGCGCCGGGTTGCAGCTCACCCGAGGTCATCGCGTAGCCCGGCGGCCGCGGATCCCGGCCGAGCAGGATCGCCCGGCCGGCCGCGCCCTGGCCGAGCGGGTGCCGGGCCCCCACCCGGTAGCCCACGTGGAAGTCGGTCCAGGTGGGCTCGACCACCGCGATCGCCAGCGCGTCGCCGCCGTCGGCGACCGTCAGGTGCGCCGTCATCCCCAGCTTCTCGGCCAGGGAGCGCAGCACCGGGCCCGCGAGCTCGCGCAGCACCGGCTGCAGGGCCCTCGCGAGGGACAGCACGCCGAGGCCGACGTGCACCAGCCCGGCCGGGTCGCGCCGCGCCAGCCCGTGCTGCTCCAGGGTGGTCACCAGCCGGTAGACCACCGTCCGGTTGACCCCGACCTCGGCGGCCAGCGACGAGACCGACCGGCCGTTCGGGGAGGACGCCAGCACCTCGAGGACCCGGAGCCCCCGGTCCAGGGTCTGCGAGGTCTCTGCCGGCATGCCGCGAGGCTACCCGGCGGCAACCCGGCGGCGGGCCGTGCGGCGCCGACTCAGGACGTGCGTCGCTGCGCCGCCCAGTCGCGGAGCCGGTCGATCCTGGTGCGCAGCTGCTCGGCCGTCGCCACCGCGGCAGCGGGTCCGCCGCACTCCTTGCGCAGCGCCGCGTGCGTGATCCCGTGCGGCTGGCCGGTCCGGTGGTTCCAGGCCGCCACCAGCCCGTTGAGCTCGCGGCGCAGGGTGGCCAGGTGCTCGTGGGTGGAGACGTCGCGGGTGACGTCCTCCGGCGAGCTGGAGGTGCTGCGGCGTTGCTGCTTCGCCCGCTCGCTCTGCCGGGTCTGGAGCAGGTTGCGCACCTGGTCGGGCTCGAGCAGCCCGGGGATGCCGAGGAAGTCCATCTCCTCCTCGGAGCCGACCTGCACCTCGCCGGCGTGGCCGAACTCGCCGCCGTCGTAGAGCACCCGGTCGAACCGCGCCTGCGAGCCGAGCGCCTCGAACGGCAGCAGCGCCTCCTCGGCGCTGGCCGACTCGGACTCCTGAGCCTGGGCGAGCAGGTCCTCCTCGGCGGCGAAGATGTCGGCCTCGTCGTTGACCTTGCGGCCGAGGACGTGGTCGCGCTCGACCTCCATCTCCGAGGCGTGCCCGAGCAGCCGCGGCACCGACGGCAGGAAGACCGACGCGGTCTCGCCGCGGCGCCGGGCGCGGACGAACCGGCCGATCGCCTGGGCGAAGTAGAGCGGTGTCGCCGCAGTGGTGGCGTAGACGCCGACCGCGAGCCGGGGCACGTCGACGCCCTCGGAGACCATCCGGACCGCGACCATCCAGCGGTCCTCGCTCTCGGAGAAGGTGGCGATCCGCTTCGAGGAGGTCTTCTCGTCCGAGAGCACGACGGTCGGCTTGGTGCCGGTGATCTCCTTGAGCAGCCCGGAGTAGGCGCGGGCGGCGTCCTGGTCGCTGGCGATCACCAGTCCGCCGGCGTCGGGGACGTGCCGGCGTACCTCGGTGAGCCGCTTGTCGGCCGCCGCCAGCACCGACGGCATCCAGGACCCGGACGGGTCCAGCGCGGTGCGCAGGGCCTGGGCCGTGAGGTCCTTGGTCAGCGGCTCGCCCAGCTGTGCGGCCACCTCGTCGCCGGCCCGGGTGCGCCACTGCATCTGGCCGCTGTAGGCCATGAACAGCACCGGCCGGACCACGTGGTCGGCCAGCGCCTGGGCGTAGCCGTAGGTGTAGTCGGCGACGCTGCGCGGGACCCCGTCGTCGCCGGGTGCGTAGCTGACGAACGGGATCGGGTTGATGTCGGAGCGGAACGGCGTGCCGGTCAGCGCCAGCCGGCGGCGCGCCGGCTCGAAGGCCTCGCGGACCGCCTCCCCCCACGACAGCGCGTCACCGGCGTGGTGCACCTCGTCGAGGATCACCAGGGTCTTGAACCGCTCGGTGCGGATCCGGTGCGCCAGCGGGTTGGTCGCGACCCCGGCGTAGGTCACCGCGACGCCGACGTAGTCCTTGCTGGTGCGGCCCTTCCGGCCGGAGTACGTCGGGTCGATGGGGATGCCCGCGCGCTCCGCGGCATCGGCCCACTGGGTCTTCAGGTGCTCGGTGGGCGCGACCACGGTGACCCGGTCCACGACCCGACGCGCGAGCAGCTCGGCGGCGACGGTCAGCGCGAACGTGGTCTTGCCGGCGCCGGGGGTCGCCACCGCGAGGAAGTCCCGCGGGTTGTCGGCGAAGTAGCGCTCCATCGCCGCGGTCTGCCAGGCGCGCAGCGGGCGCGCGGTTCCCCAGGCGGCGCGGTCCGGGTACGCCGGCGGCAGCAGCTGGGGCGGAACGGGGACCGGCGCGTCGTTGCCGGCGCTCACCCCTCGTCGTCGTTCTTGAGCTGCTCCCAGGCGTCCTTGCAGTCGGGACACACCGGGAACCGCTCCGGGTCGCGGCTCGGCACCCAGACCTTGCCGCACAGGGCGATCACCGGGGTGCCCAGCACCATCGCCTCGGTGAGCTTCTCCTTCTCCACGTAGTGGGAGAAGCGCTCATGGTCACCGGGCTCGACCGGGGTGTCCACCGGCGAGGTGCGGGTGTCCTCGATGGTCTGGACGCCGGGGGTCATCTGGGTGCTCATGGTGATCCAGTCTAGGTCAGGGCAAGGACGGTGCGGACCGGGTCCGCTCAGTTCAGCCCCGGGTCGGTCGGCCTGGTGGACACCCAGGCGAGCTCGCCCGGCTGGCGGCGCAGCACCCGCACCCACAGCGACTCCGGGTCCTCGGCGAACAGGTCCCCGGGCGCGGTGGGCACGACGTACCACGAGCCCTCGTCGACCTCGGCCTCGAGCTGCTCGGCGCCCCAGCCGGCGTACCCGGCGAAGATCCGCAGGCCCTGCAGCACGTCCGCGAGCAGCTCGGTGGGCGCGTCCAGGTCGACGACCCCGGTGGCCCCGAACATCCGCCGGAACCCGACCGGCTCCTCGCCGTCGAGGTCCGGCACCTGGGCGACGGCGAGCGCGGAGTCGGTGGCCACCGGGCCGCCGCGGAAGAGCACGTCGGGCTCGGCGACCAGGTCGTCCCAGTCGGGCAGCACCTCACCCACCGGGACCGCCGAGGGCCGGTTCAGGATCACGCCGAGCGCTCCGTCACCGTCGACGTCGAGCAGCAGCACCACGGCGCGCTCGAAGTTGGGGTCGAGCAGCTCGGGGGTGGCCACGAGCAGGACCCCGGCGGCGAGACCGGCGCCGGGCTCGCTCATGACGAGCCGGCCGGGACCCGTCCCGACGCCTTCTCGGCGGCCTGTCGGACCGCGCCGGCGACGGCGGTGTGCACGTCGGAGTGGAAGACGCTGGGGATGATGTAGTTGGCGTTGAGCTCGTCGGCGGTGACCACCGAGGCGATCGCCTCCGCCGCGGCGACGAGCAGCGACGGGTGCACCTGGGTCGCGGAGGCGTCCAGCAGCCCGCGGAAGACCCCGGGGAACGCCAGCACGTTGTTGATCTGGTTCGGGTAGTCCGAGCGGCCGGTCGCGACCACCGCGGCGTGCGCGCGCGCCGCCCCGGGGTCGATCTCGGGCACCGGGTTGGCCAGCGCGAACACGATCGACCCGTCGGCCATCTTGGCGACGTCCTCGCCGGTGAGCAGGTTCGGGGCGGAGACGCCGACGAACACGTCCGCGCCGACGAGCGCGTCGCGCAGGTCGCCGGTGACGCCGGCGGTGTTGGTGGACTCGGCCAGCCAGCGCAGCGACTCGTGCAGGTTCGGCCGGTCGCGGTGGATGACCCCCTCGACGTCGGCGACGACCACGTCGCGGACCCCGGCCTCCATCAGCAGCTTGAGGATGGCGGTCCCCGCCGCCCCGGCCCCCGACATCACGAGGCGGACCTCGGAGAGCTTCTTGCCCACGACCCGCAGCGCGTTGGTGAGCGCGGCCAGCACGACGATGGCGGTGCCGTGCTGGTCGTCGTGGAAGACCGGGATGTCGAGGACCTCCCGCAGCCGGGCCTCGATCTCGAAGCAGCGCGGCGCGGAGATGTCCTCCAGGTTGATCCCCGCGAAGCCCGGGGAGATCGCCTTGACGACCTCCACGATCTGGTCGGGGTCCTGGGTGTCCAGGCACAGCGGCCAGGCGTCGATCCCGGCGAACCGCTTGAACAGCGCGGCCTTGCCCTCCATCACCGGCAGCGCGGCGGCGGGCCCGATGTTGCCGAGGCCGAGGACCGCGGAGCCGTCGGTGACCACCGCGACCGCGTTGCGCTTGACGGTCAGCCGGCGGGCGTCCTCGGGGTTGGCCACGATCGCCTCGCAGACCCGCGCGACACCGGGGGTGTAGACCATCGAGAGGTCGTCGCGGTTGCGGATCGGGTGCTTGCTGGCCATCTCGATGGTGCCGCCGAGGTGCATCAGGAAGGTCCGGTCGGAGACCTTGTGCACGGTCACGCCCTCGAGCCGGCCGAGCGCGACGACGATCTCCTGCGCGTGGTCGGTGTCGGACGCGGCGCAGGTGACGTCGATGCGCAACCGGTCGTGACCGGAGGCGGTGACGTCGAGGGCGGTGACGATGCCGCCGGCCTGCTCCACCGCGGTGGTCAACCGGCTGATCGCGGTGCCCCCCGCCGGAAGCTCGAGGCGGACGGTGATCGAGTAGGAGATGCTCGGTGCGGACGCCATGGCGTCATCGTGCCACGACCTGCCCCGCCGCCGCCCGGGCGCGCTCCTCGAGCCGTCGCCCGAGAGCCCGCGCGTCCGCCGGTCCGGAGCCGTGCCTGCCGGCGAGACCGGCCATGCCGGCCAGCAGCTGGTGGTCCTTGCGCGACGACCGTTCCAGCACCGCCGCGACCCCGGCGTCGGCGGGCTGCGCGGCCTGGGCGTCGAGGATCAGCCGGACGCCCGCCAGGTCGCTGGCCGCGGCGCGCCAGCCGTCCACCACAGCGGCCTCCGGCTCGCCGGGCCGGTCGAGCAGCTCTCGCTCGATGCAGCCGCCCAGCCGGGCGTGCCAGCGCAGCTGCAGCGCGCCGACGAGGTCGGCCGGGTCGGCGAAGGCCCGGCGGACGCCGGGGAGGTCGAGGGGCAGGGTGCCGTCGCGGCGGGAGTCGGCGTGGGCGAGGACGGCCCGGAGGACGTCGCCTCGACGGTGCGACGTCTCCCGGCTGCGGTGCTGGCGGTGTCGGTTCATCGGCGCTCAGGTCCTTTCACATACCGTCGGTACGTACTGCCAGTATGGTGACATACCCACAGTATGTAGACCTAGTCCTCCACCCGCGGGCGAGCCGCGCCGCCGGGGCCGGGCGGCCGTCTGCACGCCTATGCTCATCCGGTGACCGTGTCGAAGAAGGTGCTGGACCAGGTCTCGCACCCCACCCGCCGCCAGGAGTACTCCGCCTCGACGAAGCGGGCCCTCGAGGAGGTGGCCACGACCCTGTTCACCGAGCGCGGGTACGCCGGCACCAGCCTCGACGAGATCGTCGCCGGCGCCCGGGTCACCAAGGGCGCGCTCTACCACCACTTCAGCGGCAAGAAGGCGCTCTTCGAGGCGGTGTTCGACCACGTCGCCGACGAGGCCGCCGCGACCATCAAGCAGGCGCTGCACGGCCACCGGGACCCCTGGGAGAAGGCGGCCGCCGGGCTGCGCGCGTTCCTCGAGGTCGTCCAGCAGCCGGCCTACCGCCGGATCACGATCCAGGAGGGCCCCGCGGTGCTCGGCTACGAGCGCTACCGCGAGCAGGAGGAGCGCTCGACCTTCGGCATCGTGCAGGACATCGTCTCCTCGGTCCTGGCCACCTACGACGTCGAGCCGAGCATGATCGAGACCTTCAGCCGGGTCTTCTTCGGGGCGATGTCGGCTGCCGGCTCGGCCGTCTCCTCGGCCGAGGACACCGCACGCGCCAGCGCCGAGGTGGAGGCAGCGATCACTTTCATCCTCGCCGGGCTGCGGCAACAGGCCGAGTCCGGAGGTCCGCTGCCCTTCCCCGCGGACCTCCGGTAGCGCAGCGCCCGCCCGCCCGCCGAACGGGACAGGGCCGGGCCGGCGCGCGGCCTAGCCGATCGTGACGTTCCCGCCCTTGGCCGGGACGAGCTCCATCCACACCTTGCCCGGCGGCAGCGTGAGCTCGCCGGCCTTGGTGGACAGCTCGACGGCCCCGTCGAGGCCGTCCTTCTTCCAGCTGCCGCGCACCACCTCGCCGTCGTGGAAGACCATCGCCTCGCCGGTGCCGGTGAACTTCGTCTCCGGGACCGGGTTGCCGGCCGGATCGCGGTAGCCGGCGTCCCCCACCTGCACCCGGAGCACCAGCAACGTGCTCGGCGTGAAGCGGTCCCCGGCCGCGGCGAAGCTGTTCAGGTTGGTCCAGTGGCCCTTCTCGAACTGCCAGGTGGTGGTGTGGCCGCCGGAGAACACAGCCGAGACGCGCTTGGCGGGCCGGCCCTGCGGGAAGTCGGCCGCCGAGCCCCACGGGAAGTAGTTGTCCGGCGGCTCCGACGCCTTCAGGGTGGCGGCGAGCTTCGGCAGGTCCATCATCAGGTTGTACGGCGCCGGGCGGCCGCTGTCCCGGAAGAAGCCGGTCGCGCCCTCGGTGTAGGTCTTGACCCCCGCGTCGGCCAGCCGTTTGACGGTCGGCGGCGCTCCCCCGCTCGCGATCAGCACCGCGTCCGCCGGCTCGACGATGCCGATGTCGCTGGCCCGCATCGACCGGACCGGACCGACGGTCTTCGGCAGCTGGGAGTAGTAGAAGACGGCGAGCCGGGTGGAGCCGCCCTCGACGAGCTCCTCGGTGACCAGGTCCGCCTTGCCCAGTCCGACCTGCGGCTCGCTGGAGCCGGTGTTGTCGATCTTGACCACCATGACCGGGTGAGCCGGCGCCTTGCCGTCGGCGGGCAGCCCGGTGAGCGGCCACTGGCCCG
The DNA here is from genome assembly GCF_014395785.1 of Nocardioides mesophilus. Classification (GTDB taxonomy): domain Bacteria; phylum Actinomycetota; class Actinomycetes; order Propionibacteriales; family Nocardioidaceae; genus Nocardioides_B; species Nocardioides_B mesophilus. The sequence continues at coordinate 747,270 of NZ_CP060713.1, forward strand.
ACAGCGTCATGCCGTCGGCGACCGACTGGGACTCGGGCCCCCCGGCCGGCGCCTCGCCGCTGTCGTCGGACCCGCCGCTGCAGCCGGCCAGCGTGAGCGCCGCGACGGCGGTCAGAGCCAGCGCCGCCGCACGGCGCCGGCCCGCGTTCCCGGAGGGGCGCGGGGTGCGGGGGGAGCGGCGGCGAGCAGGCAGCGGGAGGCCAGGCATGCAGACAAGTGTGCGGCAGAAGGGCGGCCGAGCCGCGGAGCGCCCCCCGCCCAGGATCCGTGTCGCGGCGCCGGATCGGACCCCGGTGCGGACCGCCGGGGGCGCGACCGGAAGCGGACCCCGTAATCTCGGCACGTGCGAGAGGGCTCTTTCAGGTTCGCGGTGGTGCAGTCGGTGCTGCTCGCCGCGGTGGCGGTGGCGGTGGCGCTCACCTACCACCTGCCGCTGCGCGACCCCGACGGAGTCAGCGTGCCGACCTACATCCGGCTCCCGGTGATCCTGCTGATCACGTTCCTCACCGACGTGGTGCCGCGGGCGGTGCACCGGGCCGGGTCGGTGCGGGCGGTGCCGAGCACCTTCGTCGCGGTCGTGCGCGAGCGCTGGCCCCGTGACCACGTCCGGTTCGCACTGGTGGGCCTGGGCGCCTGGTACCTCACCTACGTCGCGTTCCGGAACCTGAAGAGCTACGTGCCCTTCGTCAACGGCCGGCTCTGGGACGACACCCTGGCCCGCATCGACCGCGCGCTGTGGTTCGGGCACAACCCTGCCGCCGTGCTCCACGACGTCCTCGGCACCGGCGTCTCCGCGCACGTGCTCTCGTTCTTCTACGTCGCCTGGATCGTGCTGGTCCCGGCGTCGCTCGTGGTCGCGCTGGTGTGGTCGCGCAACGTCCGCGCGGGCGAGTGGTTCGTGACCGCGGTGGCCGTCGACTGGGTGCTCGGGGTGGCGACGTACTTCCTGGTGCCCACGCTCGGCCCGGTGTACGCCGACCCGCGGACCTTCGCCGGCCTGCCGACCACCTGGGTCTCCGGGCTGCAGGAGACGATGATCGCGGAGCGGTTCGACGTGCTCGTCGACCCGTTCGACTCCCCCGCGGTGCAGACGATCGCGGCCTTCGCCTCGTTGCACGTCGGGATCTGCGTGACGACGTGCCTGATGGCGGTGCTGCTCGGCATGCGGCGCTGGATCCAGGCTTTGCTCTGGGCGTTCCTCGCCGTGACCGTGGTGGCCACGGTCTACCTCGGCTGGCACTACTTCGCCGACACGATCGGCGGTGCGGTCATCGGGGCCGCCGGGGTGCTGATCGCGGCCTGGGGCACCGGCAACCACGTCCGTGGGGTCCCCCGCCTGTCCCGGCCGGAGGTCGAGGAGCCTCAGACGGTGCGCGCCGAGCCGAGGTAGAGGTACAGGTAGGGGTTCGGCACCTCCAGGTAGAACTGGTCGAGCGCGACCACGTCGAACCCCGCCCTCGCGAGCTCCTGCGGGATCGCCCGGGTCAGGTGGCAGCCGCCCACCAGCCGTTTCTGGAGCGGCTCCAGGCGGCGCTGCCAGGCCGCCATCCGGCGGTCGGGGCCAGGCCGTGCTCCAGGAAGTGCAGCGTGCCCCCCGGTCTCAGCACCCGCCGGAGCTCGGCCAGCGCGGCGGGAAGGTCCGGGATGGTGCACAGGGTGAACGTCGACAGCGCGCAGTCCGCGGAGTCGTCGGGCAGGTCCAGCCGCTGCCCGTCCAGCCCGCTGCGCCGTACGTCGACCCGGGCGGCGTCGATGCGCGGGAGGGCCTTGCGCCAGGCGACGTCCGACGGCTCGACCGCGAGGACCCGGGACACCTCCGGCGGGTAGTGCGCCACGTTGAGGCCCGAGCCGAAGCCGATCTCCACGACCTCGTCGCGCAGCCCGGCGCAGACCCGCTCCCGCAGCCGTCCCACCCGCGGCGTCCGGCAGGCGCGGTCGACGAGCCGGGGCAGGACGTGTCGCTCCCACAGGCCGGTCACGGCGCCTTCTCCAGCGCGGTGCGCAGCCGGTCGACGTACTCCTGCGCCTCGCCGTCGGCGTACTTGTGCCGCGGCCAGAAGAACCCGCGCAAGCCGTCGCCCTTGGTGCGCGGCACCACGTGCAGGTGCAGGTGCGGCACGCTCTGGCTGACCGTGTTGTTCATCGCCACGAACGACCCCTGGGCGCCGAGGGCCTCGACCATCGCCGCGGCCAGCCGCTGCCCGGCCTCGAGGAACGGGTCCCGGAGCGCGGCCGGCAGGTCGGGCAACGTGACGACGTGCGTCCGTGGCACCAGCAGCGTGTGCCCCTTGAACAGCGGCCGGATGTCGAGGAAGCCGACCATGTCGTCGGTCTCCAGCACGACGTCGGCCGGGGTCTCCCCGGACGCGATCGAGCAGAACAGGCACTCCGCCACTCCGTCTCCCGTCTGTCGGGGCTCATCATCGCGGCGTACGTCGCCGATCGCCAGCACCCGCGCCACGGCTCACCGGAGCCCCAGCACGAACAGGGCGCCCACGCACACGGCGATGAAGGCGATCGTGAGGAGGTAGAGCCCTCCCGAGGCTCGGCTCACCCGCTGCTCGCCCATCAGCGTCGGGTCCCGGGACAGGCCGTACATGAAGACCAGCAACGGCAGCAGCAGCACCGCGTTCAGGACCTGCGTGAGCACCAGCACCGGCACCAGCGGCAGGCCGGGCACCAGGACCGCCCCCGCCGCCACCGTCGCGACGACCAGGAACGTCGCGTAGAACAGCGGCGCCCGCCGGAAGCCGTCGTCGAGCGCTCCCTCGTGGCCGGTGAACTCGCACACCGAGTACGCCGTCGACAACGGCAGCACGGCGGCGGCGAGGACCGCCGCGCCGATCAGGCCGACGCCGAAGATCGTCGCCGCGAACCGGCCGGCCAGGGGCTCGAGCGCCTGCGCCGCGTCGGCCGCGTCGGAGACCGAGGTGCCGGCCACGTGCAGGGTCGCCGCGCAGGTGACCACGACGAAGAAGCCGATCACCCCGGTCAGCACCGATCCCGTGACCACGTCCACCCGCTCGTAGCCGAGGTCGTCGGCGGTGAGCTTCTTGTCGACCGCGTAGGACTGGATGAAGCTGAGCCCCCACGGCGCCAGCGTGGTGCCGACCGTCGCAGTGACGACCACGATCGCGTCCCGGGTCAGCGGCATGGTCGGCACCACGAGGCCCCGCAGCGCCTCCCCCCAGTCCGGGCCCGCGACGAACCCGGCGACGACGTACGCGACGAACACCGAGGCCAGCGCCATCAGCAGGTGCTCGACCCGGTGGAAGCTGCCGCGCAGCACCAGCGCGCAGACCAGGGCCGCGGCCAGCGGCACCGACACGTAGCGCGACACCCCGAACAGCTCGAACCCCGCGGCGATCCCGGCGAACTCCGCGCAGGTGGTGCCGACGTTCGCGGTGACCAGCAGGACCAGGGCGGTCGAGCCGAGCCGGACGCCGTACCGGTCCCGGACCAGCCCGATCAGGCCCTGCCCGGTCGCCACCCCCATCCGGGCGCCGAGGCTGTGGAAGACGATCAGCGCCAGGGTGGCGAGCAGCAGCACCCACAGCAGCTGGTAGCCGTAGTCTGCCCCGAGGACGGAGTACGTCGTGATCCCGGCCGGGTCGTCGTCGGAGAGGCCGGCGAGCAGTCCGGGGCCGAGCACCGCCACCAGCGCGGCGAGCCGGACACGGGTGAGCCGGGTCCGGTCACGGCTCGGGCTCTGGCGGGTGGTGGCCATCGATCACCTCGCCCGGGCGCCGGGTGGCCGGGGCGTGCGGGCCGGCGGCCGGCGGACCCGCCAGCCCGCGGTCCGCCGGAACCGGCGGCGACGCACCGGGGAGACGTGGCGGCGCAGCTCGGTGAGGTCGGCGGCCTGCGCGGACGGCGCCGCCCGCACCAGCCGCTCGGCGTCCTCGTGCCCGAGCGCGTGCATCAGCCGGCGTCCGGTCAGCGGGTGGCTGCGGTGCACGGCCGCGGCGGCCCGCTCCGGCGCGACGCTGCGCATCACGTCGGTGGCCTTGTCGGTGCTCAGCCGGGCGAGCAGCTCCGCGAGCTCGTCCCCGTGGAGCTGCCGGAAGCCCGCGGTCGCGGTGCTGAGCTGGACCACGTGGCCGCGGCTCGAGGTCAGGTGCAGCTCCTGCCAGTCCACGGCGACCGGCCGGGTCCGGCCGGCCAGGAGACCGAGGCCGATCCGCCGCAGCACGGCGCCCACCCCGACGTCGACCGCGGCCACCTCGAGCCGACCGTCCTCGTTGCGGAGCAGGAAGACGTCGGCGACCCGGGACAGCCGGTGACCCTCGAGGTCGACCACCTCGGTGTCCAGCACGTCGCGCGCCAGCAGCAGCTCGTCGTTCTCGAGCGGCAGGTCCGTCGCCGCCACCGCCGCCCCCGGCAGGTCGGTCCCGGGCGGCAGCGTGAACGGGTCGGTGCCGGTCGCCGAGACCTGCTCCCAGGGCAGCAGGTACGTCGTCCGCCGGTTCGCCCGGACCAGGAGCCGGTGCACGACCGGGTGCGCGACGTGCAGGCGGACGCTGAGGTCCTTCACGCGGCCGATCCGCCTGCCGTCGGCGGTGACTACCGGCCGGCCGACCAGCCCGGACAGGAGCAGCGACGATCCGCCCGATGCTCCTGTCCTGCGCGCCTCCACCCCCTCGTTGTAGGTCGGCGCCTCGCAACGACGCCAGGGGCCAAGGTCTCGCGTCCGGGACGCCGCGAGGCCCCGGGATCGGCGCCGGATCGCCGCTGCCTTTGACCGTCTTCGTCGGGTTGTCCGGCCATCGGCCGGGCGATCGTCCGCAATGCGGTTGCGACGCCTCCGCGACGAGGTGTTCAGTGAACTGGACGAAGCACGGGAGGCGATGGACGTGCAACCCTCGTCAACGGTCACACCCGATCGTGAACGCCCCGACGGCCCTGCCCCGGCCGAGCCCCGGCTGCCCCGGTTGACCCGGTGGCTGCGACCCCTGGTCGACGCGGTGGCGCGGGTCCCGGCCGGCATCCACCGCAAGCTGCTCTTCGGCTTCCTCGCCGGCGCGGTCCTGCTGCTGGCGATGGCCGTCCTCAGCCTGGTCGTGATCGGTCGCATGGAGGACCGGATGGTGGACCTGAGTGGCCACGAGACCAAGGTGAACCGCGCCCAGCAGATGCTCTACGACGTCACGGCGCAGAGCCACTACCGGGCCATGGAGCTGTTGCTGCTGCGGACCGACCCGCAGGAGGCGGCGAGCTACAACGACAAGATCGTGCTGAAGAAGCAGCAGTTCGGCAGCCTGCTGAACCGGATGGAGCGGGCCGACCCCGCCGAGGCGGCCACCTACCGCGACATCCGTGCGGCCAACGCCGTGTACGCCAGGTCCAGCCGGGCCGTCCAGGCGCTCGTGGCGGCCGGTGACGTGCCGGCCGCGGTGAACCTGCACATCGCGCGAGAGCATCAGCAGTCCCACGTGCTCGAGGACCAGCTGATCACCCCGCTGATCAACCGGTCCACGGTCCAGATGGACCAGGCCCGTGCGGGCTTCCGCGCCGACCGCACCTTCTTGACCACCGTGGTGGTGGCTTTCTCGGCGGTGAGCGTCCTGACCGCGCTGATCCTCGGCTTCCTGCTGTCCTGGGCCATCATCTTGCCGGTCAAAAGGATCGACCTCGCGTTCGCGAGGATCACCACCGGCAACTTCGCCGAGCGGGTCCGGCTGCCCAACCGCGACGAGCTCGGCCGGCTCGGCGAGAACCTGAACCGGACCAGCGCCCGGCTGGCCTCGCTGTTCAACGCCGAACGTCGACTGGCATCGCGGCTCACGGAGACCAACGAGTCCCTGCAACGCGCCAGCGAGGCGAAGTCGCGCTTCCTCGCCAGCGTGAGCCACGAGCTGCGCACCCCGATGAACGCCATCCTCGGCTTCACCGAAGCCCTTCTCGCAGGACTGGACGGGCCGTTGAACGCGGACCAGCGCACCTCGCTCGAGTGGGTGCAGCGCGGAGGGCGCGACCTGCTGGCCCTGATCAACGAGCTGCTCGACCTCGCCAAGGTGGAGTCCGGCAGGATCACCCTCGCCCCGGGGCCCCTGGTCCCCCGGGACGTCGTGGAGACGGTGGTGGAACAGCTCCAGCCGCTGGCCCAGCAGAAGGGACTCCGGCTGACCTGCTCCTCAGCCGACGCGCCGGCCGAGGCGATCCTGGACGAGCAGCGGGTGCGGCAGATCGTCGGGAACCTGATCGGGAACGCGCTCAAGTTCTCCGACGAAGGGGAGATCCACGTGCTGGTCGACGGTGCGGCGGAGGGCAGGCTGCACGTGGCCGTCCAGGACCACGGCCAGGGCATCCCGCTGGAGAAGCAAGAGGTGATCTTCGACGAGTTCCGTCAGGCCGACGACGGTTCGGGCGGGACCGGTCTGGGGCTGGCGATCAGCCGCCGGCTGGCCCGGGCCCAGGGCGGCGACGTGACGGTCGAGAGCGAGGAGGGCACCGGCAGCGTGTTCCACCTGCTGCTGCCGCTCGACTGCCGCCCGTCCCTGCCCGTGCCCGGAGCCGAGGAGCCCCGGCCCGTCGGCGCAGCGGACCGCCTGCTGCTCACCGTCGACGACGACCCGTCCGTGGCACCGCTGCTGGAGAAGATGCTGACCGGTCACGGCTACCGCGTCGTCGCCTCGGAGCGGGCCGACCTGGCCGTCGAGGACGCCCGGCGGCTGCACCCCGACGTGATCCTGCTCGACCTCCTGATGCCCGAACGGGACGGTGCCGAGGTCCTCGACGACCTGCGGGCCGACCCGGCCACCCGGGACATCCCGGTCATCGTCGTCTCGGTGGTCGATCGCACGGAGGTCCCTCCGGACGTCGACGGGGCGCTCAGCAAGCCCATCGACAAGGCGTCGCTGCTCGCCGCGCTGCACGGGTCCGAGCCTGCACGGGTGACGGTCTGATGGCCGGCCACGGGCTGGGCACGGGGAAGGGGTTCCTCCGGTGAGCCGGGAGCGGGCCCTGGTCCTCGTGGTCGACGACGAACCCGCCAACCTCGCGCTGCTGGACAAGCTGCTGCGCCATCTCGGCTACGACGTCGTGCAGGCGTCGGACGGACTGCAGGCGGTCGCCGCGGTCGCCGAGCACGAGCCGGACCTGGTCTGTCTCGACGTGCTGATGCCCGGCCTGGACGGCATCGAGGTCTGCCAGCGGCTCCGGGCCCAGCCGGCGTACGTCGGGCTGCCGATCCTGCTCGTCACCGCACTGAACCGTCCCGAGGACAAGGTCCGCGGACTCGAGGCCGGAGCCGACGACTTCCTCTCCAAGCCGTTCGACGAGAGCGAGCTCGCGGCCCGGGTGCGCTCGCTGCTGCGGATGAAGGCACTGCAGGACCGCCTCGGCGACCTGCTCCGGCGCTACGTCAGCGACAGCGTCGCCGCCGAGGTGCTGCGGGCCCCGTTCGCGGTGGACATGCGCGGCGACCGCCGGCACGTGAGCACGCTGTTCGCCGACGTCCGCGGCTACACGGCGCTGGCCTCGCAGCACCAGCCCGAGGCGGCCCTCGACCTGCTGAACCGCTACCTCACCGTCGGCACCGAGGCCGTGGAGGCCTTCGGCGGCACCGTGGCCGAGCTGCTGGGGGACGGGGTGTTCGCGTTCTTCGGGGCCCCGGTCCTGCACTCCGACGACCCCGAGCGCGCGGTCCGCGCCGCGGCGCGGCTGCAGGTCGAGATCGGCCGCCTGGAGATCCCCTCGTTGCCCGGGGTCCGGCTCCAGGCCGGGATCGGGATCACCACCGGCGAGGTGATCGCCGGGAACATCGGGTCGGAACGGCGGATGCACTACGCCGTGGTCGGCGACCCGGTCAACGTCTCGGCCCGGCTGCAGACCGCCGCCGGACCCGGACAGATCCTGGTGGACGCCGCCACCCACGACTCCGTGGGCGACCTCGCCGTGTGGCAGGACCTGGGGAACCTGCGGCTGGCCGGCAAGGGCGACTGGACGCGCGTCTACAACATGGTCGAGCTGCGCCCCTGATCCGGCGCCATCCCCCGGCGCCGCCTGCCCGTCCCCAGCCGTCGGATGGACGGCCTACCCGGCGACCAGGCGCAGCGCGAACCCGCGCAGCGTCCCCGCCTGGTCGTGCCAGACCCGTCGGGCGGTCTCCGGTGAGCGGACCGCCAGCGCCAGGTGCTCGACCCGCTCCTCGTCGCCCTGCACCAGGGTGATCGCCGGCCCCACGGCCGGACGCCAGGTCAGCGCACCGACCGGTGCCAGCGGCTCGAGCAGCCGCTGCCACCGCTCCCGGGCGGCCCCGATGTCACGGGTGCCGATGACCAGCCCGACCGCGTCCAGGACCCCGAGACGGCCGCCGTCGCACTCCTGCAGGAGCCGCCGCCGCTTTGCGAGGTCCTTCGGCTCCGGCAGGTGGTAGTCGCACACGAAGACGCCCGCGCTCGGGCCGATGAAGTCGGAGAGGTAGAGGTTCGTCCAGGCCGGCCGGCCGTCGCGCTCGAAGTGCGCGGGCGCCGACCGCGCGAGGGAACGGCGGTCGACCTCGGCGAGGTAGCCGTCGTCGACGGGCCGCGCCGGACGCAGGGCGATGCCCTGGACCTGCGGGGGCTGGTGCGCGAGCGACCACGGCGTCTCCGGGTTGGAGTCGATGATCTCCAGCTTGATGCTGCCGAGGCTCACCCCGCCGCTGGAGAACGTGCCGAAGGACGTGAACGGCCAGAGCACCGGCAGCCCGAGCTGCTCGACCAGCACGTCGAACCCGGCCGACGCCTCGGCCATCGGCACGTAGACATGGTCGACGCCCTCGACCAACGCCTCCATCGCTCCTCCGATTCCGCGGTAGGACAGGCACCAGCCTCGCCCCGGCGCCGCCCGGCGCAGCAGGGGCGAAGGTCAACTGCCCCGTGATGGGATGAGAAGGTCCCGCATCAACGACACGAGGAGGCGCGCGTGCCCGGCTATCCCGTTCTCATGCACACGGTCCTGGACACCACCGACGTCCGTGGCCTCGCCGAGTTCTACCGACAGTTTCTCGGGCTGTCCTACCGTCCCGGTGACGAGCCTCCGACGGACGGCGGGACGGATGACGCGGACTGGCTGGTGCTCGTGGACGCCGACGGCAGCCGCACGCTCGCCTTCCAGCAGGTCCCCACGTTGGCGCGGTCCACCTGGTCCTCGCACGAGGTGCCGCAGCAGCTGCACCTGGACTTCCGGGTGCCCTCGCTCGAGGAGCTGGAGCGACACCGCCGGCACGCAGAAGAGCTCGGCGCCACCCTGCTCCTCGACCGCACCGACGACCCGGGGGAACCGCTCTACGCGCTCGCCGACCCGGCGGGACACCCGTTCTGCCTCCTGGTCGGCTCGGCGTAGCGGTCCCTGCGGGTCCGGCCGAGCTGCTGCCGACGCCTGCGAGGCCGCTCCCGGCTAGAGGAACTGGGCCGGGTCGAAGTCGTCGATGGGGATGATCCGCACCCGCGGCAGCCGCTCGTTGAACGCGAGCACGTCGTACTCGAGGTCGAAGGTGGCCAGGCCGCGCTCGGCCAGCTGGGCGAACGCGCTGTTGCGGAACTCGACGAACCCGACCAGGCCGACCCGGCGGCCGTCGAGCAGGTCGCCCACCTGGTCGACGAAGTCGCCGTCGTTGCTGACCAGCATCACGTCCGCGTCGCGGCGGCGCAGCTCGGCCAGGGTGCGCTGGATGGCGATGTCGACGACCTTCTCCCCGGCGGCGCCGGAGAGCGGGATGGGACGGTAGCCGATCGCCAGCAGGGCCTGGACGAACGGCATCGGGAGCTCGTTGTTGGCGGCGAGGAAGAACAGGCCGGTGGCGGGCTGTGCCCAGCGGTCCTGGGCGAACTGCAGCAGCCGCTCCCACCGCGGGCGCTCCTCCGAGCGGGGGCGCCGTCCCAGGATCGAGCCGCCGAGGGTGGCGTCGATGTTCTCGCCGTCGATGAGGACGTACGTGGTGCGGGGTTCCTCGCTCATGGGAGGAGACTACGGGCGGGTGGGTTTCGGCGCTGCGTGGTGACATGTCGCCCGTGGCGGCCGGGTCGCGGCCCGACCGGTCCGGACCGCACGGGCTCACCAGACGTCCTACGCACCGCCCTGAGGCATCCTGGAAGCATGTCGGGCCTCATCAAGATGCTGCTGGCCGCGGCGTTGGTCCTCGTGCCCGCCTCGTACGTCGTCGGGCGGGTCGTCGGGCCACCGGCCGCGCCGACGTACAGCCACGAGCAGCGGGGCTCCTCGGGCGCGGCCTCGCCGTCGGCCCGGCCGACCTCCGCGCACCCCACCCCGTCCAACACGCCTGCTCCTGCCGGCCAGATCCGGGCGGTGGCGGGTCATCGCGCCCCGGCGGTCGGTCCGAGCGAGGCGCCGTCGTCCCGCACCGCCCATGCCAGGCCGGCTCCGACGCGCGCCCGGTCGACGGCCCCCACCCCGCGCGCGAGTGAGCCGGACGCGGCGCCGTCCCCCTCGGCGACCGCACCGAGCCCCGGCCCGAGCGACCTGCCGAGCAGCACCCCGAGCGACACCCCGTCGGCGGTTCCGAGCGACACCACTACCGCCGTGCCGAGCGACACCCCCGACGCCACCCCGAGCGAGGAGCCGAGCGATGCGCCGGGGCCGCAGTAGCCGGTGGTTCCTCGGCTCAGTGAACGGCGTGGCCGCCCCCGCCCCGACGCGACAGAGCCGCACCGACTGCAGCGGTGCGGCTCTGGTCGGGAGGGCTGGCTCTCCGCGGCACGTGCCACGAGGCCACCCCAACGAGTGTCGACTGCGTCGTCAGGACTTGAGCAGTCCGACGACCTTCTGCGCGGCCTCGGTGCTGGACGCAGGGTTCTGGCCGGTCACCAGCTTGTCGTCGACGACCACGAAGGGCGCCCACGCATCTCCCGAGGAGAAGGTTGCGCCGGCCTCGCGCAGGCGGGACTCCAGCAGCCAGGGCGCCTTGTCGGCGAGCCCGGCCTGCTCCTCCTCGGCGTCGGTGAAGGCGGTCAGGTGGCGCCCGGCGAACAGCCAGGAGCCGTCTGCGCGCTTGGCCGGCAGCAGACCGGCCGGGCCGTGACAGACCGAGGAGACGACCTTGCCGCCGTCGAGCATGGTCACGAGGATGCGGCCGAGGTCGTCGCTGATGGCGAGGTCCTCCATCGGGCCGTGCCCGCCGGGCACGAAGACGGCGTCGTAGGAGCCGAGGTCGACATCGGCGAGGACCAGCGTCGACTCGAGCCGGCCCGCGAGCGCGTCGAGGGCCTTGCGCTGCTTCGCCGACTCCTCCTCGCCGATCGTGTCCGGGGAGAGGCTGCCCTCGTCCACGACGGGCGTCTTGCCGTCGGGGCTGGCGAGGTCGCACTCGATCCCGGCGTCGGCGAAGACCTGCAGCGGGGACAGCAGCTCTTCAGCCCAGAAGCCGGTCGGGTGCTTGGTCCCGTCGCTGAGGGTCCAGTGGTCGGAACCGCTCAGGACGATCAAGATCTTCGGCACGAAGGTACTCCTCGAGTCAGGGCATGGACGCCGAACGGCGCCCCTTCACGACGGTACCCACGAGATGGTCGGCTCAACGCCGCAAGCGCTCGGTTCTGCCGAGGGGTCGCGTGAGAACACGCACACGCACCCATGGTCCTCAGAATCAGCACCCATGCGCCGTCCGAGCCAATGACCGCGTCCGACACTTCGATGTCCGGTGCGTGCCCCAGGAAGCCCGAGATGTCTCCCGGAATCCGGGATGCAGTCGGATGCGCCTTACATGGGTCCGTTCGAGTCACGGTCCTCGATGTGGAGTCCCTCAGCGAGCACCTGGAGGCCGCTTTCGATTCCTCATTGGGGTGCCGGTGCGGGGGCAGGTGTGACCGCGACATCGCGAACGCCCGACCCTGACTCGTAAGGCAGTCTCTTGGGCACCGTCATCGCGTAGTGGGTTGTAGCCGTCGGTTGGTCAACGAACGTTGCGTGGCCGGCCGCGTCAGAGGTCACCCGGTCCGTCACGATGCCGTTCTCCCCAGCGCGGGTGATCGCGACGGTCGCGCCGGCACGTGGCCTCCCGTCGCTTGTCACGGTGATGTGGAGCGTGACGGAGTCACCGGACGTGATCTCGGTCTCGCCCGTGATGACCACGCTGGTCGCGACGGTGTAGGTGGAGACCATCGCCCTCTCTGTGGTCGTGCGATACCGGGCCGACGCTGCGAGTTCGAACCGGTACTCGGTGTCGGTCACCGGCCTGACGGAAAGACCGAACCCGCCAGAGGCGGAGGTGTCGATGGCGCCACGGCGCACCCAGGTGCCGGAACCGACCGGGCGGGAGAACCAGGTGACGACACGATGGGCGACAGGGCCGGTGGTGGCTGTCACCGAGCCAGTGAGGACGCTGTCGGTCCGGGCCGGAACCCTCGTCGGGCTGGCGCTCACGCGCATGGTGGTGGTCTCGGGAGGAAGGCCAGAGCCACCCGCAAGGTCGACGAATCGGTACCCATGTGCGCGGTAGTAGGCGATGACGCGGGGCAATGCCGCGACGGTGTTGCTGCGATTCGACGACACCTGCGACTCAAGCTCATGGCTGGCCTTGCCGTCGTGAAAGAGAACCAACGGATGCGTCTGTGCACCTCCGGCCGTAGCGCGGCCGACGATGCGTTGGGTCGCAGCGGCCGTCGTCCTCCCCGGCTGCTTCCAGTCCTCGCTGTCGATGCTCCACATGACTACCGCGGTACCGATGGCCCGGGCGGCGTCGTACATGCCGGAGGTCTGGTATCCGCCGGGCGGCCGGAAGAAACAGATCGGCTTGTTCGTGCCGGTGGACAGCACCTGGTTGGTGCGATCGAACTGGTCGGCTACGTAGCTGCGGGTCCAGCCGCCGGAGACCTGGCCGGGGTAGTCGTGATCGAACGTGTGACCAGCGACCAGGTGGCCTTCGTCGGCCACCTGCTGAAGGATCTTGGGTCGGGCTGCGGCGTGCCGTCCGGTCATGAAGAAGGTGGCTCGCACGTTGTTGTTGCGGAGGATGCGCAGCACCTGCGGGGTGAACGCCGTCGGGCCGTCATCGAACGTGAGCGCCACCGTCTTCCCCGTGCCCGGCGCTGAACGCACGGGTCCAGCGGCTCGGGAACATCGTTCCCCAGCAGTGGTCGTGACCTGGGTCGAGAGGGTGACTCCCACGGTCACCAGCAGCGTGAGCAGCGACAGGGTCGACGCAGACATGCGGCGGGCGCGCGTCATGGTTGCCATGGAATCCCCGGTAATAGTGCGAAGTACGAACGATAGATGTCCGATTTCCTCGGGAAAATACTGGTTCAGTGACGTGAAATCCTGCGATTTCGTGAAGCGATCTCGTTATGTGCCAACCCGTGCGAGGCGACCGCGGGTGGACTTCAGGCAATGGGTCTGCGGCGGCTGCCGCCATCCTCGCCCTCCGAACGGTCCACCTCATCGCGATCCCAGCGGGATCACCAACAGAAGGACCAGAGATGTCGGACTCCCCCTGCGATCCTGCTCTTGAGCTCGCCGGTGGTCACCCGCAGAACTCAAGCCGCGGCGACACGTAGGTGGCTCAACGCCCTGGTCGCCAGTGGGGCTGGTAGTCCCGGTGCCAGGCGAACCGGCTCGCGATCAACTTGATGACCTCCGAGCCGAGCACCGTCGCCTCGTCGGGAGCCCCGACCGGAGTGGCAACACGTGGAGTTCCCTGCACGCGCTGCATCGACTCGACGCACGCCGCGATCAGGTCCTTGTCCCCGCGGGAACGCTGAAGCAGCGCGCCTCGACCCACCATGCGGTCGAGGAAGTCCGAGTCCATCTGTCGCTCCGCCGGCAGCGGGGTGTTGAGGATGACCGCCTCCTGTTCGGCGTCGAGACGCTCGAGCACAAATCGCAGAAGGCCCCGGTCGTCACTGTCGTCATGCATGGCAGGACCGTACCGCCGCGGGCTCTGCGGCCGCCCGCGAACGCGACGCGATGCCGGGTCACGAGAGAGTCCCCGAGAAACCGCCTCAATCCAGGAGCGGGCAGCACGAGAGCCGCCACGACGGGTGTCGTGGCGGCTCTCGTTCAAGAGGGCTGGCTCTCGGTGGCGTGACCACCGGGACCGGCAATTCTGCGAAGATCTTCGCTGACTTTTTGCGAAGACCCCTGGTGGAGCTGGCGGGAATCGAACCCGCGTCCTCGAGCGCCGTTCCAGGGCTTCTCCGGGTGCAGTTCGTGGTGACGTTTTCTCAGCCCAGGCACTCTCACGAACACGTCGCCTACAGGCTCAGCCACAGAAAAGTCCCGATGTGTCCTCGTGGCCCGGACACATCAGCGAGCCTCCTAAATGAGGCCAGGATCTAGAGCGGAGGCGCCCCTAGTCTGACCCGTCGGTCTCGCCTCAGGCGGCGAGAGCGAACGAACTGCGCTTAGCGTTGGCAGTTATTGGTTTCCAGGGATCGTTTACGAGATGACCTTGGATCCTCGACCCGCTTCCCCTGGGACTAACGTCCCAAGTCGAAACCGATCAGCCCCTCTTGAGTTGTCAAACCGGCACGACCTGCGTGAACCGGCCTCACCACTGTATCTGGTGGAACCGCTCCGGCGCGCGGCCTATTCCCCCGGCCGCCCGATCCGGGGTCACCGGACGCGGGGATCCGGGACGCCGAACAGCCTGCTCCCGTTGCCCCAGCAGACGTCCCGCAGCCAGTCGTCGCCGAGGTCGAGCCGCTCGAGGGCGTGCAGCTGCTGGGCGTAGGGATAGGGGATGTTGGGGAAGTCGGAGCCGAGCAGCACCTTGGGCTGCAGGTCCCGCAGCCGGGGCAGCAGGTCGCGTGGGAACGGCGCCATCTCCTCCCAGAAGTCGGTGAACGCCATCGTGGTGTCGAGGTGCACCCGCTCGTGCTTCTCGGCCACCGCCATGAACTCGTCGTAGTGCGGCGCACCCATGTGCGCGAGCACCAGCGTGAGGTCCGGATGCGCGGCCATCAGCGCGCGCAGCGGCTCCGGCCCGGTCCGCGGCGTCGCCACCGGGCCTGAGTTGATGTGGATGACGACCGGCGTGCCGGCGTCGGCGAGCGACCCCCAGACCGGCGTCAGCAGCGGGTCGAGGACGTCGAAGTCGCCCACCTGCACGTGCACCTTGAACACCTCGGTCCCGGACTCGATCCGAGCGGCGACGTACTCCTCGACCCCGGGCTCGGGGAAGAACGTCGCCGAGCCGATCACCTCCGGCACGGCCGCGGAGAGCTCCGCGGCCCAGCCGTTGAGCCACTCCGCGACCTCGGGGCGGTGGGCGTAGGGCAGCGCGGTGAACCGGCGTACGCCGAGCGCGCGCAGCTGGGCGATCCGTTCCTCGTCGTCGCCGCGGTAGTGCAGCGGCCAGGGCCGCCCGATCAGCGGGCCGGCGTTGTCGAACTGCTCGCGCACCCGGGCCAGGATCGACGGCGGCAGAAAGTGCACGTGCACGTCCACCAGCCCGGGCAGCCCGAGGCCGGCCCACCAGCCGGGGACGCCGGAGTCGTCGAGGGGCACCGCCGGGCTCAGCGGTCCATGCCCTTGGCGCGGCGGTCGATCGCGGCCTGCACCTCGCGGTTCGCCTGCTTCTCGGCCAGCGCGTGCCGCTTGTCGTAGGACTTCTTGCCGCGGGCGAGGGCGATCTCGATCTTCGCGCGGCCGTCCTTGAAGTACAGCGCGAGCGGCACGATGGTCAGGCCCTTCTCGGTGACCCGCCGCTCGATCTTGTCGATCTCGGCCCGGTTCAGCAGCAGCTTGCGCTTGCGTCGCGCCGGGTGGTTGGTCCAGGTGCCCTGGGTGTACTCCGGGATGTGCACGTTGTGCAGCCACACCTCGTGCCCGTCGATCTCGGCGAACCCGTCGACCAGCGAGGCCCGCCCGGCGCGCAGCGACTTCACCTCGGTGCCCTGCAGGACCATGCCGGCCTCGTAGGTGTCCTCGATGTGGTAGTCGTGCCGCGCCTTCTTGTTCTGGGCGACGACCTTGTGCCCCTCCTGCCCCTGCCCTGCTGCCATGACCCGATTCTCGCATTGCGGGGCAACCGGCTTCCGGTGAGGTCGTGGCCCGCTGGCAGAGTGGGTACGACGCACGCAGCACGTGACTTGCGACGAAAGGACACATCTGATGACGGACGTAGCCAACCAGGGCTCCAACGGCGACGACCAGCGGCCGGTGCTCACCACCCGCCAGGGCCACCCGGTCCACGACAACCAGAACCAGCGGACGGTGGGCGCCCGCGGCCCCGCGACGCTGGAGAACTACCAGTTCCTGGAGAAGATCAGCCACTTCGACCGCGAGCGCGTCCCCGAGCGGGTCGTCCACGCCCGCGGTGCGCTGTCCTACGGCACGTTCACCGCCACCGGCAAGGTCGGCGACCAGCCCGCGTCGACGTACACCCGCGCCAAGCTCTTCCAGGAGGCCGGGAAGGAGACCGAGGTCGCCGTCCGGTTCTCGACGGTGGCCGGCGGCCGCGACTCCTCGGAGGCCGCCCGCGACCCGCGCGGCTTCGCGGTGAAGTTCTACACCGAGGACGGCAACTGGGACCTCGTCGGGAACAACCTCGGCGTCTTCTTCATCCGCGACGCGATCAAGTTCCCCGACCTGATCCACTCCCAGAAGCCGGACCCGGTCACCTTCGAGCGGCAGGTCGCCAACCGGGTCTTCGACTTCATCTCGCAGACCCCCGAGGCGATGCACATGGTCACGCTGCTGTTCAGCCCGCGCGGGCTGCCGGCGAGCTACCGGACCCAGCAGGGCTTCGGCGTGAACACCTACAAGTGGGTCAACGAGGCCGGCGAGACCCAGCTGGTGAAGTACCACTGGCTGCCGAAGCAGGGCGTGAAGAGCTGGACGGCGGAGGACGCCGCCAACGTCCAGGCCAACGAGCTCGGTGCGCACACCAAGGACCTCTACGACGCCATCGACGCCGGCGACTTCCCCGAGTGGGACCTGCACGTGCAGCTGATGGACGACCGTGAGCACCCCGAGCTGGACTTCGACCCGCTCGACGACACCAAGGTGTGGCCCGAGGAGCAGTTCCCGCTACACCACGTCGGCACCATGCAGCTCAACCGGGCGCCGCAGAACATCTTCGACGAGAACGAGCAGATCGCCTTCGGCACCGGCGTGCTCGTCGACGGCCTGGACTTCTCCGACGACAAGATGCTGGTCGGACGGACCTTCAGCTACAGCGACACCCAGCGCTACCGGGTCGGCGCGAACTACCTGCAGCTGCCGGTGAACCAGGCCAAGAACGCCCAGGTGCGAACCAACCAGCGCGACGGCCAGATGTCGTACGGCGTCGACCCGGCCGGCGAGAACCCGCACGTCAACTACGAGCCGTCGACCCTCGGCGGGCTCCAGGAGGCCCCGGCTCCCCGCCACGACGAGCAGGGTCCGGAGATCACCGGCCGGCTGACCCGGCAGCGGATCCCGCTCACCAACGACTACCAGCAGGCAGGCGAGCGCTACCTGCTCTCCGAGCAGTGGGAGAAGGACGACCTGGTCGCCAACCTGGTCGGGGCGCTCGGGCAGTGCGACCGCCCGATCCAGGAGCGCATGGTCTGGCACCTGCTGATGTGCGAGGACGAGCTCGGCCTCCGCGTCGGCGAGAAGCTGGACCTCTCCCCCGACGACGTGCGCCACCTCGAGCCGTTGCCGAGCCAGACCCTCACCGAGGACGAGCTGCAGCGCCGCTCCAACCTCGGCAAGAACGGGCCGCGCGACGTCTCCGGCAAGACGATGACGCACTGCGTCCCGAACGAGCACGTCAGCGTCAGCCGCTGAGCCCGGGGGCGGCCGGTCCACCCGTCCGGCCGCCGCCACCAGCAACGAGCGCGCCCCCCTTGTGCATCGGGGGGCGCGCTCGTCCGCGCTCAGGCGGGGCGGGTGGACCGGGTCAGATCCAGTTGGCCGGGTCCACCGGCGAGCCGTTCTGAAGCACCGTCCAGTGCAGGTGGCACCCGGTCGACCAGCCGGTGGTGCCGACGTAGCCGATGACCTGGCCGCGACGCACGTGGTCGCCGACCGAGACCGCGTAGCTGCTCAGGTGGTTCGAGATCGTCGCGATGCTGACGCCACGGTGGATCCCGTGGTCGATGACGACCCGGTTGCCGTACGCGGTCTGGAAGTACTTCTCGATCACCACGCCGGAAGCGGCGGCCTCGATCGGGGTGCCGCAGGCGGCGCCGAAGTCGATGCCGTCGTGCAGCGAGCGGTAGCCGTAGATCGGGTGGGTCCGCCAGCCGAACGGCGACGTGACCGGCCCGGGCACCGGGCGCAGCAGCTCGCCGCTGCCGCCGTACACCGGCACGTTGGCGCCGCTCGCGTCAGCCGCAGCGGCGGCGGCGGCCGCCCGGCGGCGGGCCTCCTCGGCCCGCTGACGCAGGATCGCCGCGATCCGGTCGCGCTCGAACTCCAGGCTTTGCAGCGTCGCGAGGTCCGCCTGGCGGGCCTTCTCGGCCTCCACCCGGGCGTCCTTGCGGAGCGAGACCAGGCTGCGGACCTGCGTCTCGGCGTCCTCGGCGGCCTGCTCGAGGCGCTGCTTGCGCTCGAGGTTGCGGGCCGCGGCGCGCCGCTGGACCGCGACCTCGGCCTTGGCCTCCTCGACCTGCTGCTCCTGGACGGTGAGGAGGACCTTGGAAGCCTCGAGGCGCGAGAGCGTCACGGCCTCCTTGTCGATGACGTTGCGCACCGAGTTCAGCTGACCGGTCAGCGCGGAGGGGTCCTGGCTGGTGAGGACCATCGAGAGGCCCATCAACGACGGGTCGCCGCTCTGGTAGTTCTGCACCACGATCTGGCCGAGCTCGTGCTCCTGCTCGGCGATCTTGGCGTGCCCCTGCTCGAGGTCGGCGCGGGCCCGGGCCAGCTTGGCGATCGCCGCCTCGAGCTTGGCCTGCATCTGCCGGTCGAGCGCCTCGGCGGCCGCGAGCTCACCGCGGGTCCGCGCCAGCTTGGCCTGCGCCTGCCCGAGCTGGGCCTCGGCAGCCTGAAGCGCCGCCGTGGCGGCGCGCAGCTGGCCGCTGGACTCCTCGAGGTCGTCATGCGCACCCGAGAGGTTGCGCTCGACCTTCGCCTTCTTGTGCCTGAGGTCGTCGGCCGACGCCAGCGGGACCGCAGCGAGGCCGAGCACCATGCTGCCGGCCGCTACGGCGGCCATCACGCGGCGACGGGTAGTGCAGGGGAAGATGCCCACCGGTCTGCCTTAGCTGTTGTCTTGCTCGAGAACCACGACGACGGTAACCGAATCCGATCAGACTTTTAGGTATTTCCGGGTCATAATCAGCGTCGGCACCAAAGTCAGGGCCAGGCCGATGAGGGCGATCCAGCCGACCGCGGCGAAGCCGTCGGCCCAGTCCACCCAGGCGACGATGTTCGAGGTCGGTCTCAGCGTGTTGTAGATGACCGCCCACATGAACAGCAGGAGCGCCCCGGCGGCGAGCCCCACCCCGACCAGCGCGGCCACCAGCGACTCCATCAGGAACGGCAGCTGGATGTAGAGGCTCGACGCGCCGACCAGCCGCATGATGCCGATCTCGCGGCGACGGGCGAAGGCGGCCAGCCGGATCGTGTTCCCGACCTGCAGCACCGCGGCGATCACCAGGAAGATCGCGATCCCGATCGCCCCCCACTTCATGACGTTCATCCAGAAGTAGATCGGCTTGAGCACCTCACGCAGGTCCCGGACGCTGTTCACGCCGGGCAGGCCCTGCACGGCGCTCTTGATGCCCATGAACTTCTCCGGGTCCTTGAGCTGGATCCAGTAGGACTCCTGCATGTCCGAGGGCCGGATCGACTCGTAGACGCGCTGCTCGGTCTCGTCGTTGGAGACGTAGGCCTCGCGCCACTTGTCGTAGGCCTGCTGCTTGGTCTCCAGCCGCCACGAGGCGACCTCGCCGTTGCTGTCCAGCACGTCCTCGATGGACTGTTTCTGGGCGTCGGTGACCTCGCCGTTGACGCAGTTGGCGGTCGTGGAGTTCTGGTTGCACAGGAAGACGGTGATCTGGAGCTTGCTGCCCCAGTAGTTCTCGGCCTTCTGCGCCTGCGCGTTGAGCAGCAGGCCCATCCCGACCAGGGTGAGAGAGACGAAGATCGTCACGATGACCGCGATCGACATCGAGACGTTCCGCTTCAGCCCGTTTCCGAGCTCGGAGAACACGTAGGTCAGCTGCATGAGGAGGTTCCTGAGGGGTCGACTAGTGCTGGTAGCCGTAGACGCCGCGCGACTGGTCCCGCACGACCTGGCCGTTGGACAGTTCGATCACTCGTTTGCGCATCTGGTCGACGATCCCCGCGTCGTGGGTCGCCATCATCACGGTGGTGCCGGTCCGGTTGATCCGGTCCAGCAGCTTCATGATCCCGACCGAGGTGTTCGGGTCGAGGTTTCCGGTCGGCTCGTCGGCGATCAGGATCATCGGCCGGTTCACGAACGCCCGGGCGATCGCCACGCGCTGCTGCTCGCCGCCGGAGAGCTCGTCGGGCATCCGGCCGCCCTTGCCCTCCAGGCCGACCAGCTCGAGCGTCTCGGGCACCACCTTGTTGATGTGCGAGCGCGGCCGGCCGATCACCTGCAGCGCGAACGCGACGTTCTCGGTCACGGTCTTGTTCGGCAGCAGCCGGAAGTCCTGGAAGACGGTGCCGATCTGACGGCGCAGCGCGGGCACTTTCCAGGAGGCGAGCCGGTTGATCTCCTTGCCGGCGACGTAGACCTTGCCCTGCGTGGGCCGGGCCTCGCGGAGGACCAGCCGCAGGAAGGTCGACTTGCCGGAGCCGGACGCGCCGACCAGGAAGACGAACTCGCCCTTCTCCAGCTCCACGGTGACGTCGTCGAGCGCCGCGCGGCTCTGGCCGGGGTACGTCTTGGTGACATTCTCGAAGCGGATCACAGGGGCAGCTTCCGGCCGGGCTCGGGGACACAGGGGAAGCGCCGCGGCTCACCACGGCTTCCGGCCAGTCTTGGAGTCTAGGCGACGACCCCGAGAGTCCCGGACACGCCCCACTGCTCGGTGTGCCGTCATAATCGGCACCCATGGGAGCACCGAGCACAGACCCTGCTCCGGGTCGCGGGCGTCGGGCCCGGCCCGGGCGAGCGGGTCGCCGTACGCCGGCGGTCCTCGTCGCGCTGGGCCTGCTGGGACTGGCGGCCACCACGCTGGTGGTCATCGCCGGCATCTCCGGCACCGGCGGCGACCGGGGCGCCGGCGACCCGGCCGGCGGTCCCGCGGTCGGCGCCTCCTCCTCCCCCTCGGCGTCGCTGGCCGGTCTGGACCTGAGCAACCTGCCGCTGGCCCGCGCCCCGTTCTGCGACCGCATCGACGACGACGCGGTCCCGGAGGTCCTGGCGGCGCCGGTCGAGGACCGCGACGAGTGGGCGGTCGGCGATCGGGCGCGGCTCGAGCCCGGGCTGCGCGACGTGGCCCACGAGTACGGCTGCCGCTTCTCCGCCGGGGACGTCGTCGCCGACGCCTGGGTGTTCGCGGGCCCGGTGAGCAGCTCCGAGGCACGCAGGCTGGTCCGCTCCGCCGCGACCGACGAGGGCTGTACGCCGGCGGAGGCCGCGCCGATCTTCGGCCGGCCGGGGAGCACCACGGTGTGCAAGGAGTCGGGGACCATCGAGGTGACCGCCCGCGGCCTGTTCGACGACGCCTGGTTCACCTGCCGGCTGACCACGCCGCGGGCGACCGGCGGGCCCGCTGCCGGCGTGGCGGAGCGGGCCGAGCGCTGGTGCGTGCACGTGGTGACGACGGTCGGGGCCCGCCCCTGAGCGGGCTGCCCCGCCGGGTCAGTTCTGCTCGGCCTTGTCCGCGCCGCGGCGCCAGCGGATGCCGGCCTCGAGGAACGGGTCGATGTCGCCGTCGAAGACCGCCTGCGGGTTGCCGGTCTCGAACTCGGTGCGCAGGTCCTTGACCAGCTGGTAGGGGTGCAGCACGTAGTTGCGCATCTGGTCACCCCACGAGCCTTGGACGTCGCCCCGCAGCTCGTCGAGGTGGGCGCGCTCCTCGGCCTTCTTCAGGGCCAGGATCTTGGCCTTGAGGATCACCATCGCGCTGGCCTTGTTCTGCAGCTGGCTCTTCTCGTTCTGACAGGAGACCACGGTGCCGGTGGGGATGTGGGTCAGCCGCACCGCGGAGTCGGTGGTGTTCACCGACTGGCCGCCGGGTCCCGAGGAGCGGTAGACGTCGACCCGGATGTCCTCGTCGGGGATGTCGATCTCGTCGGTCTGCTCGAGCACCGGGACCACCTCGACGGCGGCGAACGAGGTCTGCCGGCGGCCCTGGTTGTCGAACGGGCTGATCCGCACCAGCCGGTGCGTGCCGGCCTCGACCGAGAGGGTGCCGTAGGCGTAGGGGGCGTGCACCGCGAAGGTCGCGGACTTCAGCCCGGCCTCCTCGGCGTAGGAGGTGTCGTAGACCTCGACGGGGTAGTTCTTGCGCTCCGCCCAGCGGGTGTACATCCGCATCAGCATCTCGGCGAAGTCGGCGGCGTCGACGCCTCCGGCACCGGAGCGGATCGTGATCAGCGCCTCCCGGGAGTCGTACTCCCCGGAGAGCAGCGTGCGCACCTCGAGCGCCTCCACGGCCCGGTGGATCTTGGCGAGCTCGCGCTCGGAGTCCGCCATCGAGTCCGCGTCGCCCTCCTCCTGGGCCATCTCGATCATCAGGCTGAGGTCGTCGAGACGGGTCTGGAGCTCGGTGAACCGGTCCAGGTCGCTCTGCAGCACCGAGAGCCGGCCGGTGACGCGCTGGGCGTTGGCCTGGTCGTCCCACAGGTCAGGAGCGGCGACCTGCTCGGCGAGGTCGGCGATCTCGGTGCGGATCGCGCCGAGGTCCAGCACCTGCTCGATGGTGTGCATCGTCGCCTGGAGCTGCTTGATCTGGGTCTCGAAATCGGGTCCTGCCACGACAGGGAGCCTACGCGGCCCGGCCCGGCGCCGCATTGTCGAGGTCGGCGCATCGGTCGGGCTCCGGCGGGGTAACACCCGGAAGTGGGCGATTGCGCCCGGGGAGAAGGAGAATCGATGCCTGAGCAGGCATGGGACACGCGGCGGCACTCGCGGCGTCCGGCCGGGACGGTCGACCGATGAGCGGAGCACTCATGGACAGCGCGGCCCGGGACAACGACAGCGGTCACGAGGACGAGGACAAGACCGAGCGCCTCGCCCGCAACTTCAACGAGCTGCTGCAGGAGCTGCGGGTCACCCAGACCGGCATCCAGATCCTGACCGGCTTCCTGCTCACCGTGCCGTTCACCCAGCGGTTCCCGGACCTCGACGCGGAGCAGAAGTACGGCTACCTGACGGTCCTCTGCGGCGCGGTGCTCGCGACCGGCTTCATCATCGCCCCCGTGGCGCTGCACCGCACCCTGTTCCGGCAGGGCGAGAAGGAGTGGCTGGTCCACGCCGCCAACTGGTGCGCGCGCGCCGGGCTGTTCGTGCTCGCGCTGACCATGGCGGGGGTCGTGTGGCTGGTCTTCGACGTGGTGATCTCCCGGGCCGCCGCCGTCGTGGCCGGCGGCCTCGCGCTGGCGTTCTTCGCGGCGCTGTGGTGGGTGCTGCCGCTGGTCAAACGGGCCGACGCCGACTGACGGCGCCGGCCCGCCGACCCGAGGGGATCACTGCGCTACGCACTGGTGGCGCTGACCCTGCTGTCCTCACCGACCTGCTCGGCCAGCAGCACCGGCCACGGAGTCGGCTCGATGCCGAACCGCTGCCGGGCGGCGCTGTCGTCGACCACGAACGGCCGCTCGAACTGGTAGCCGGTGTCGAGCAACGGCCGCATCGCGGGCACGACCAGCCCGAGCAGCCGCAGCAGCGTGCGCCCGACCGGCGCGACCTTGGGCAGCGGCCGGCCGGCGGCCTCGGCCAGGTCGGCGGCGACCTGCCGCTGGCTGCGCGGGGCGTTGGTGGGCACGATCCAGGTGCGACCCAGCGCCTCCGGGTCGGCCGCGGCAGCGATCAGGGTCCGGGCGGTCCTCGGTGCCGGTCCAGCTGTGCGGCTGCTCGGCGTTGCCGATCGGACGCACCGTCCGGCCCGCGGACACCGCCTTCGCGATCAGGGCGACGTGGGAGTGGGCACCGCGGCCGATGTAGTCGCTGGCACGGACCTCGACGGCGCGGATCCGGCCGGCGCGGTGCAGCGTGAGGGCGTCGGCCCACATCCGGGCGCGGATCCGGCCGTTGGGGTACGCCGCCGCGTCCGGCAGACCCTCGTGCAGCGGGCCGTCCACGACGCCGTACGGGTAGAGGTTGCCGACGACCGCCAGCACCGCACCGGTGCGCTCGGCGGCGGCGAGGAGGCCGGCGGCCAGGGGCGGCCAGAACTCCTGCCAGCGGTGGTAGTCGCGCGGGTTGGCGGCGTTGTAGATCACGGCGGCTCCCCCGGCTGCCGCGGTGAGGGCGTCGGGGTCGGAGGCGTCGACGGCGACGGCCTCCACCCGGGTGTCGGCGGCGTCGATCCCCGCGGGTCGGTGGCCGGAGCGGCTGAGCACCCGGACCTGGTGCCCGGAATCGGCGAGCAGGCGGGCGAGGGCCGAGCCGACCGGGCCGGCGCCGACGACGACGTGCAGCTGGGACTGGGACGGGGTAGCGGTGGGGTTCTGCATGACGGGTCTCCTGTGACTGATGATCGCGGACGAGAGCGGTGCTCTCAAAGTCAGGATGACGGCCAGGCGCTCCTCATGTCAAGAGCACTGCTCTCGTTTGTGACGGCCGCTCTCTGATGTGGTCTACTGAGGCCCATGAGCGAGCCCTCGCAGAC